>NZ_JABWRV010000010.1:0-173273 GCF_014269105.1 Pseudomonas sp. SWRI77
GGCGATGATCAACAAGCTGTATGGCATCGAGCGTGAACTCAAGGATGTCAGCGATGACCAGCGGTTCATCGGTCGCCAGGAACGAAGCCTGCCGATCCTCGGCCAGTTGAAGAGCTGGCTGGACAAGACGCAGTCCCAAGTCACACCGCAAAGCGTGCTGGGCAAGGCGGTGCACTATCTGGCGAACAACTGGAGTCGGTTGGAGCGCTACGTCGAGGCCGGCCATTTGCCGATCGACAATAACCTGGCAGAGCGTGCGATAAAGCCGTTTGTCATCGGGCGCAAGGCCTGGTTGTTCAGCGACACGCCCAAGGGTGCTGCGGCCAGTGCACAGATCTACAGCCTGGTCGAGACCGCGAAGGCCAACGGCCAAGAGCCCTATACGTGGCTGCGCCACGTACTGGAGCGGTTGCCGCATGCCTCGTCGGTAGAGGACTACGAAGCGCTGCTGCCGTGGAACTGCTCACCGGAGATGCAACGGTAAATCGAGGCTCCATCTGGCGGTAGGTGGGGTTCATGGATCGCACTCAGTGGAGCCAAGGCAGGTCATCACGCTACCTCCCCACGGCTGGCTGCGATCTGCTCGTCACACCAGGCATGAATCTCAGATTCGATCCACACGACGCACTTCGGGCCGAGGGTGACTTGCTTGGGGAAAGCGCCAGCCGCGATACGGCGGTAAATCTCGGTGCAGGACAGGCCGGTGATCGACTCTACGTCCTGGCGCTTGATGAAGCGGCGAGCGGGTGGGGTGGTGTTGGTAAGAGTAGCCATCGTCTGCGCCTCCTAGGGCGGTTTCGGTAATCGACGATGGCAATGCTGGCGGGAGGTGATCGGAGAGTCATTGCAACTGCAAAAAACAGTTTTGCAGTTGCAATTGCAGTCAGTCTTTCGCTGCCCTTGCTTCGATCAGCTTGCGGTTGGCCTGCGAGAACATTTTCTCAAGGTTGCTTTTGCTCAAACCGCGAAGCTCATACCCATCAAGTATTTCTTCTATTAGTGAGGATTGATTTCGGTTTTTGGATTCTGTACTTGTAACTACTTCAATTATCGCCCCAAGAGCCAGTATTGAAGATGGTGATTCTGGCTTGTGCATGGGTAGAGTAGAGGGTAGTAGAAACTTGTCGCTGGGGGTTAAAGGCATGTTGTATAGGCGGTTAGGGTAGTTGCCACCTAGATTTTCGAGAGGCTTATGTTCTACCGGCTCACTCCAAGAGTCATTATTAGCATTCGCAGCTAGGTCATAAATTTCTTTGGGGTAGAATCTTGCGTCGTCTAGTTGAGGCCCTGTTGCTCTGTCGTCGCTTATGAGTTCGCCGGTTTCGGTGCTTCGTAGCGCGTAGAAATTCAAAGCTTCATCCACTAAGATATAGGAGAAGCCCTCATTGCCTATAGCTAAGTTGAATAATGGTGCGTCGATATATGAGCACTCACCAAATTTTTCCCCCAAAGATGTGCTGAGTGTTAAATTGGGTATTTCAGCGTCATCGCTGTTGTAGAAAAAATCTACTCTGAATAGTTCTGCTGAGCATGGTATGTTGGCGTGAAGACAACCTTCTAGTACTAGGTCTCTGATGTCATCTACGCTAACCTTTTGATCTATCAGTCTAGAAAGTAGATCTGCGGCCTCCGTAATGGAGATAAGTCTTTTAAACTTACTGAGTTTGCTCATCAGGAAGCGCTCCGAATAGATACTATGTTCGCGCCAGCGCACAGCGCGTCAATCTCATCTGCCCAGTTCTGCATCATTTCCCTTCGCTGCTCCAGGTAGTGCGCATGGTTGTACGTGTCGCGGATTGAGTCTTGATCGCCGTGTGCCAGTTGTCGCTCGATCCAGTCGCGGTTGTAGCCCCGGGTGTTGAGGCTGGTACTCAGCATATGGCGGAAGCCGTGGCCAGTCTGACGCCCCTCGTAACCCATAGTGGAGAGCGCCTTATTCACCGTGTTCTCGCTCATTGGCCTGGACCGATCATTGCGGCCAGGGAAGGCGAGGGGATAGGAGCCGGTCAGTTCATGCAGGGTACGCAGCAGAACCACGGCCTGACGAGGGAGCGGGACGATGTGAGGGCGCCTTGCCTTCATCCGTGCTGCAGGGATTGTCCAGGTAGCTGACTCCAGGTCGAACTCGTCCCAGGGCGCCAGCCGCAGCTCACCGGGTCGCACTGCTGTCAGCATTAGCAGGCGAATGGCGATCTTGCTGGTGATTTCACACTGGGCCGCGTCCAGTTTTTCCAGCAGCTCGGGCAGTTCGCCTTCTGATACGTGCGGATGGTGGCGAGTGCGCGGGGCGTGCGCGGCTACCACGTCCAGATCGGTGGCGGGGTTGCCGGGTACCACGCCCTTGGCCAAGCCGAAACGGAAGATTTGGCTCAGCCACTGGCGAACCTTGCGGGCGACGTTGAATGCCTCGCGCCGCTCGATCTTGCGCACCAGGTCAACCAGCTCAGGGCGTTGCACCTCGGCAGCGGGCCGTTTGCCAATCACCGGGAATATGTCCGACTCCAGGTACTGCAGCGCTTTCGATGCGGTGGCTGGCGCCCATCGTGGCTGGTTGTAGTCGTACCATTCCCGCGCTAGCACTTCGAGCGTCAGCACCTGGGCGGCGGCAGCGGCCTTTTCCTGCTGTTTATGTGCGCTTGGGTCTATGTCCTGTGCCAGCAACTTTCGCGCGGCATCCCGGCGCTCGCGTGCCTGGGCAAGTGTGACGGCGGGGTAGGCGCCCAGGCCCAGCATCTTGGCCTTGCCCTCGAATCGGTAGCGAAGGCGCCAGAGCTTCCCGCCGGCGGTCGTCACCTCAAGGCAAAGGCCCTGGGCGTCAGCGAGGCGATAGAGCTTGTCGCGGGGTTTGGCGGTGCGGATGGCGGTATCTGTGAGCGCCACGGCTATTCCCTTGCAGTGCCGAACCGCGCTGGATTGCGGTCGGTATGTGAGTAGGATTCTGGACCGAACTCGTCCTACTCACAAATCTACTCACATACTTTGGGGCTTACAAGGGAATCACTGGGAACAATGGGCACAAAAAAACCGGCTCAGTGGCCGGTTTCTCTGGTGTTCCGGGTCTGGTAGGGACCGCTTGGAACTATATGATGGTGCCCCGAGGGAGACTCGAACTCCCACTCCTTTCGAAAACGGATTTTGAATCCGCCGCGTCTACCAATTCCGCCATCAGGGCTTGTGGCGCGCAGTATAGAGAGGTGCCTCGGGTCGGTCAATCGGGTTTCATGGTCAATTTTCACACATTGGGCTAAACTTCCCGGCCCTGCCGAACCGAACATCATCATGCGCGTCGCCGATTTTTCC
Source organism: Pseudomonas sp. SWRI77 (assembly GCF_014269105.1). Classification (NCBI taxonomy): domain Bacteria; kingdom Pseudomonadati; phylum Pseudomonadota; class Gammaproteobacteria; order Pseudomonadales; family Pseudomonadaceae; genus Pseudomonas; species Pseudomonas sp. SWRI77. The sequence goes on from NZ_JABWRV010000010.1 coordinate 3,301, forward strand.
TTCGAACTCCCCGATTCCCTGATCGCCCGCCACCCTCTGGCCGAGCGCCATGGTAGCCGTCTGCTGGTCCTCGATGGGCCGAGCGGCGCCTTGGTACATCAGCAATTCACCGATCTGCTCGACTATTTGCGCCCGGGCGACCTGATGGTATTCAACAATACCCGGGTTATCCCGGCGCGCTTGTTCGGCCAGAAAGCCTCCGGCGGCAAGCTGGAAGTGCTGGTCGAACGCGTGCTCGACAGCCACCGGGTATTGGCCCACGTGCGCTCCAGCAAGGCGCCCAAGGTGGGTGCGCAGATTCTCATCGATGGCGGTGGCGAGGCCGAAATGGTCGCGCGCCACGAGACGCTGTTCGAGCTGCGCTTCACCGAAGAGGTGCTGCCACTGCTCGAACGCGTCGGGCACATGCCGCTGCCGCCCTATATCGACCGCCCCGACGAGGGCGCCGACCGTGAGCGTTACCAGACCGTCTACGCCGAGCGTGCCGGTGCGGTCGCAGCGCCCACGGCCGGCCTGCACTTCGACCAGGCGCTGCTGGAGCAGATTGCCGCCAAGGGCGTGGAGCAAGCCTTCGTGACCCTGCACGTCGGCGCGGGCACCTTCCAGCCGGTGCGGGTCGACAAGATCGAAGACCACCACATGCATAAAGAGTGGCTCGAAGTGAGCCAGGATGTGGTGGATGCGGTTGAGGCCTGCCGTGCCCGCGGCGGGCGTGTGGTGGCCGTGGGCACCACCAGCGTGCGCTCGTTGGAAAGCGCGGCGCGCGACGGCGTGCTCAAGGCATTCAGCGGCGATACCGACATCTTCATTTACCCGGGCCGGCCATTCCATGTGGTCGATGCCCTGGTCACCAACTTCCACCTGCCGGAGTCCACGCTGCTGATGCTGGTCTCGGCCTTCGCCGGCTACCCCGAGACCATGGCCGCCTACGCGACTGCGGTCGAGCAGGGGTACCGCTTCTTCAGTTACGGTGATGCCATGTTCATCACCCGCAATCCGGCGCCACGCGGGCCCGAGGATCAAGCATGAGTCGCACCTGTCGAATGTCCTTCGAACTGCTGGCCACCGACGGCAAGGCCCGTCGTGGTCGCATCACCTTCCCCCGAGGCACCGTGGAAACCCCGGCGTTCATGCCGGTAGGCACCTACGGCACGGTCAAAGGCATGCTGCCGCGCGACATCGAGGCCATCGGCGCCGAGATGATCCTGGGCAACACCTTCCACCTGTGGCTGCGCCCGGGCACCGAGGTGATCAAGAAGCACAACGGCCTGCACGACTTCATGCAGTGGAAAGGCCCGATCCTCACCGACTCCGGTGGCTTCCAGGTGTTCAGCCTCGGCGCCATGCGCAAGATCAAAGAGGAAGGCGTGACCTTCGCCTCGCCCGTCGACGGCTCCAAAGTGTTCATGGGCCCCGAAGAGTCGATGCAGGTCCAGCGTGACCTGGGCTCGGACGTGGTGATGATCTTCGACGAGTGCACCCCTTACCCGGCCGAGCACGACGTGGCGCGCACCTCCATGGAGCTGTCGCTGCGCTGGGCCCAGCGCTCGAAAAACGCCCACGCCGACAACACTGCGGCGCTGTTCGGCATCGTCCAGGGCGGTATGTACCAGGACCTGCGCATGCGCTCGCTGGAAGGCCTGGAAAACATCGGCTTCGACGGCCTGGCCATCGGGGGCCTGTCGGTGGGCGAGCCCAAGCACGAGATGATCAAGGTGCTGGACTACCTGCCGGACCAGATGCCTGCTGACAAACCTCGTTACCTTATGGGGGTAGGCAAACCGGAAGATCTCGTTGAGGGTGTGCGCCGCGGCGTCGACATGTTCGACTGCGTGATGCCGACGCGTAACGCGCGCAACGGCCATCTGTTCGTCGATACCGGGGTGATCAAGATCCGCAATGCGTTCCATCGCCACGATGAGTCGCCGCTGGATCCGACCTGCGATTGCTATACCTGCACCAACTTCTCCCGCGCGTACCTCCACCACCTGGACAAATGCGGCGAAATGTTGAGCAGCATGCTGAATACCATCCACAACTTGCGCCATTACCAGCGCTTGATGGCCGGTTTACGCGAGGCTATTCAACAGGGTAAATTGGCCGCCTTTGTCGACGCCTTCTACGCCAAACGCGGGCTGCCTGTGCCGCCTTTGGGCTGATTGTCAGCACTTAAATATTAAAACTCAGTAATGGAGTGCCTCATGAGCTTTCTGATTCCCGCCGCTTACGCGGAAGCAGCAGCACCTGCCGCCGGCCCAGCCGGTACCGGTTTCGAGTGGATCTTCCTGGTCGGCTTCCTGGTCATCTTCTACCTGATGATCTGGCGTCCACAGGCCAAGCGCGCCAAAGAGCAGAAGAACCTGCTGGGCAACTTGCAAAAAGGTGACGAAGTTGTCACCAACGGCGGCATCGCCGGCAAGATCGTCAAGGTCACCGATGATTTCGTGGTGCTGGAAGTTTCCGACACCGTCGAGCTGAAGTTCCAGAAGGGCGCCATCGCCGCGACCCTGCCAAAAGGTACGCTCAAGGCTATCTGAGTTACCGGTTTTATTTTTCCAGTCGGGGCGCGCAACGCGCCCCGCGTCTTGAACGGGCGGCGTGATGCTGAACAAATACCCTCTGTGGAAATACGCACTGATCCTGCTGGTACTGGCGATCGGTTTTATTTATTCCGCTCCCAACCTCTACCCGGATGATCCGGCGGTGCAAGTCAGTGGTGCCAGTTCGGCGCTGCAGGTAAACCAGGCCGACCTCGATCGCGTCTCCAAGGCGCTGACCGATGCCGGTATCACCGTCAAGGGCGCCAGCCTGGGTGAAAAGGGCAGTGCGCTGATTCGCCTGACCAACCAGGAAGACCAGCTTCCAGCCAAGGATGTAGTGCGCAAGGCACTGGGCGATGATTACGTCGTGGCCCTGAACCTGGCCCAGACCACTCCGCAATGGCTGCGTAACCTGGGTGCAAGCCCGATGAAACTGGGCCTGGACCTGTCCGGTGGTGTGCACTTCCTGCTGGAAGTGGACATGGACAAGGCCATGACCGCCCGTATGAAGGTGTACGAAGGGGAGGTCAAAACCCTCCTGCGCAAAGAGCGCATCCGCTACCGCAGCCTGCCTCAGCAGGATGGCGGCATCATGCTGGGCTTCGCTGACGATGCAACCCGCGAGCAGGCACGTGCCCTGATCCGCAAGAATTTCTCCGATTTCGACCTGACGGCCACCGAGCGCAATGACCTCGCCGTGCTGCGTCTGGCGCTGACTCAGGCGAAAGTCGCCGAGATCCGCGAATACTCGATCAAGCAGAACCTGACCACCGTGCGCAACCGCGTCAACGAGCTGGGCGTGGCCGAGCCGCTGGTTCAGCGTCAGGGCGCCAACCGTATCGTGGTCGAGCTGCCAGGCGTGCAGGACACTGCCGAAGCCAAGCGTATCCTCGGCAAGACCGCTAACCTTGAGTTCCGCTTCGGTGCCGAACCTGGCGCGTCCAAGGCAACCACCGAGGTCTTCGAATTCCGCGAGGGCGGCCGCTCCGCCCCGGTCGAGCGTGGCCTGATCATCACCGGTGACCAGGTTACCGACGCCCAGGCCAGCTTCGACGAGCACGGCCGCCCGCAAGTGAACATCCGCCTGGATGGCCACGGCGGCGAGCTGATGAGCCGCGCCACGCGCAGCAACGTCGGGCGCAGCATGGCGGTGATCTTCATCGAGCAGAAGCCGGTCACCCGCTACGTCAAGCAGACCGTCGACGGCGTCGAGAAGGAAGTGCCGGTACAGAGCTTCCAGGAAGAGAAGAAGATCATCAGCCTGGCGACCATTCAGTCGCCGCTGGGTAGCCAGTTCCGCATCACCGGCCTGAACGGCCAGGGCGAATCGTCCGAGCTGGCCCTGCTGCTGCGTGCCGGTGGTCTGGCTGCGCCGATGTACTTCGCTGAAGAACGTACCATTGGCCCAAGCCTGGGTGCGGACAACATCACCAAGGGTATCGATGCGTCGCTGTGGGGCATGCTGTTCGTCTCGCTGTTCATCATCGCCATCTACCGCGGCTTCGGCGTGATCGCCACCATCGCCCTGGCGGGCAACATGGTCTTGCTGCTGGCGCTGATGTCGCTGCTGGGCGCGACCCTGACCCTGCCGGGTATCGCGGGTATCGTGTTGACCATGGGTATGGCGGTAGACGCCAACGTGCTGATCTTCTCGCGTATCCGTGAGGAACTCAAAGCCGGCATGTCGGTGCAGCGCGCCATCCATGAAGGTTTCAACCGCGCCTTTACCGCGATCATCGACGCCAACCTGACCAGCCTGCTGGTCGGCGGCATCCTGTTCGCCATGGGTACCGGCCCGGTCAAGGGCTTTGCGGTCACCATGTCCCTCGGGATTTTCACCTCGATGTTCACCGCCATCATGGTGACCCGCGCAATGGTCAACCTGACCTGCGGCGGGCGTGACATCAAGAAGCTGTGGGTTTGAGGGAGCTGCGATGAAAACCATCAACTTCATGGGCGTACGCAATGTCGCGTTCGCCATCACTGTGCTCCTCACCGTCCTGGCGCTGTTCAGCTGGTGGCAGAAGGGCCTGAACTTTGGCCTGGACTTCACCGGCGGTACGCTCATCGAGCTGACCTACGAGCGCCCGGCCGACCTCAAGGCGGTACGTGCCGAACTGGTCGACTCCGGCTTCCACGAGGCCGTGGTGCAGAGCTTTGGCGCAACCACCGACCTGCTGGTGCGTATGCCGGGCGATGACCCGCAACTGGGCAGCAAGGTAGCCGAGGCACTGCAAAAAGCCGGCGGCGACAACCCGGCCACGCTCAAGCGCGTCGAGTTCGTAGGCCCGCAGGTGGGTGAAGAGCTGCGTGACCAGGGTGGTATGGGCATGCTCCTGGCCCTGGGCGGCATCCTCATCTACCTGGCCTTCCGCTTCCAGTGGAAGTTCGCCGTGGGCGCGATCATCTCGCTGATCCACGACGTGGTGGTGACGCTGGGTATCCTGTCGTTCTTCCAGATCACCTTCGACCTGACGGTATTGGCGGCGGTGCTGGCGATCATCGGTTACTCGCTCAACGACACCATTGTCGTATTCGACCGGGTGCGTGAGAACTTCCGTGTGATGCGCAAGGCTTCGCTGATCGAGAACATCAACGTCTCGACCACCCAGACCCTGCTGCGTACCATCGCCACCTCGGTGTCGACCTTGCTGGCCATCGCCGCACTGCTGTTCTTCGGTGGCGACAACCTGTTCGGCTTCTCGCTGGCGCTGTTCATCGGGGTCTTGGCCGGTACCTACTCGTCGATCTATATCGCCAACGTGGTACTGATCTGGCTGAACCTGAACAGTGAAGACCTGATTCCGCCAGCCAAGACCGAAGGTGTGGACGAGCGTCCGTAAGGGCTTTCCTACGCCGTTTGGCGAATCAAGAGGCGCGAGTATTGAACTCGCGCCTTTTTTTTTGCTCCAAGGCAGGGAGAAGGCGGGCTATGTCCCGCAGGGAAGATCAGGAGGTTCAGGTGAATAAATCAATGCTGGTGGGTGCGGTACTGGGTGCTGTCGGTGTAACTGCCGGAGGTGCTGTGGCGACCTACAGCTTGGTGAACAAAGGGCCGGAGTACGCCCAGGTCACCGATGTGCAGCCGATCAAGCAGCAGGTCAAGACACCGCGTGAGGTCTGCAAGGACGTCACCGTGACGCGGCAGGCGCCGGTCAAGGACCAGCACCAGATCGCCGGTACGGTCGTGGGTGCCCTGGCCGGTGGCCTGCTGGGTAACCAGATTGGTGGTGGTACCGGCAAGAAGATCGCCACCGTGGCCGGCGCGGTCGGTGGTGGCTATGCCGGTAACAAGGTGCAGGAAGGCATGCAGCAGCGTGACACTTACACCACGACGCAAACCCGCTGCAATACGGTCAATGACATCAGCGACAAGGTCGTTGGTTATAACGTGAAGTACACCATTGGTGACCAGGCGGGGCAGGTGAAGATGGACCGCGAGCCGGGCTCGACCATCCCCCTGGACAAGAATGGCAAGCTGATTCTCAGTGAGAACCAGGCCGGGCAGTAACGCTCATATTGCCGAGCTAGAGGGGCGGGCTGGCGAGCCCGCTCCCAAGCCGGTCTAGCGTAGTTGTTGCTGCGCGCCTAGCTGCTTGCGAAGCCGGGCACGGTCCGGCTTGCCGGTCGGCGTCATGGGTATCCGTTCAAGCACTGCGATACTGGCACTAATGCCCAGGCGTTCCAGCCCCCCGGCCAGTTCCGCCAACCGCTCATGCGCGTCAGCTGTGTTGCCTTGCACAATCACATGGGCGCGCCGGCGATCCTGCTCGTCTACCAGTACCATCACGCGCTCGAACTTCATGGCCTGTGCGATCTGCGCTTCCAGGGCGGGGGCAAACTGCATGCCTTGTTGCGTGAGCAGGGCATCCGTCGCGCGCCCCAGCGGCATCAGGCTGCCGTCGGCAAGGCGCCGGGCGATATCGCCGGTGGCATAGGCCTGGTCCTCGCAAGGGATCGGTGCAGGTGGGAAGTACCCCGAGCCGCGGTGCGTGGAGCGGGCGATGATTTCGCCTACCTCCGGTTGCGCGGGGTCCAGCGGTTCCAGCGTCACCTCGACATCACCTACCGGGCGCATGCCACAGCCGACCTGCAGGTTCGGCGTGAAGTTTGCCAGGACCATGCCGAACTCCGTCGAGCCGTAGATCCTTTTCAGGTGCACGCCCAGGTGGCGCTCGCTTTCCAGCACCACATGGTCGTCCAGGTAGGCGCCGCCGCAGAAAGGTTTGCTCAGTGCTGGCAGGCGGATGCCGGTGTTCTGTGCGGCCTGTGCCAGCTCCAGGTACTGCGACGGCAGTGCGCTCATCACGCTGATGCGCTGTTCGTGCAGGGTGCGCAGGGTGTGCTCAACCTGGGTCGCATCACCCAGGTACAGCGTCGCACCCGTCAGCAAAGCCGGGAATACATGCAGGTCTACTGCATGCCCGCCATCGAGGCTATGGATATTCAGGTAGCGCGCACCGGCGTCCAGGCCGGCGCTGTCTACCCAATGCATGATTTCACGGTACAGCCGGTCCTGGCGCCACAGCGCAAGTTTGGGTGCGCCGGTGCTGCCTGAGGTTTCCTGCATGCGCATCAGCCCGGCGCAGTCGCGCCACGCTGGGGTCTTGAGGTTGACAGGTGTGGGCGAGTAGAGGGTAAAGCCTGGTACACCAAGGCCCGCCGGCACGATGCCGGCTTCGGTGATCAGTAGGGCGGCGCCGACCTGGCCCAGGCGCATTGCCCGCTGGTGCTTGCTGCTGGCCACGCTCACGGGGCAGTGAATCAGCCCCAGGCTCGCCATGGCAAACAGCAGCGCCACATAACCGGTACTGTTGCCCAGTTGAGTGGCTACCACATCACCTTCGCGCAGGCCTGCGGCATGCAGCCTGGCGCGTAACTGGTCGATGTCCTGCAGCAGTTCGCCGTAGCTGCGGGTTTTGCCATGGCTGTCGACGACCGCCGGGTAGTCGCGATGGCGCGCAACCATGCTGAAGAACTGTTGCTGGAACATGCAGGAGGGCTCCTTGTGGGTCAGCCGAAATACAGCTTCAGGTGTTTTCCCGTGCCGTCCATGTGCATCGTGGTGCTGCCTGCCGGTGCAGGCTGGTGCCACGCTAGTAAATAGGCTGCGCGCAGCCCCTGGTACCTCCCAGAACAGGGAGGTTGTGGCGGGTTGGGCAACTGACTAGTGTCTGCGACCGCTTGCTTCTCGTCGGCGAGCACTCTATGCACGTTGATTTCAATGTGCCATGTAACTATCTTATCGACCCACCTGAATGAGGGAGTCGATATTCCCTCGCGTGTTGTCTCGCCATGAGACCACCGTCAAACGGTGCCTACGAGGAAGGGAATGACCCTACTGGTAATGGATGAGCTGCTACGACTCAGCGAAATGGAGCGCTTTGAGGACTGGCTGGCTCACCTTAAAATCCTGACTCGCAAGCTGGGATACTCGAACTTTCTGATCGGTCTCAAGCCTGCGCCCACTGACGCCAATCAGCAGGTGCTGATCTACAGCGACTACCCTGATGCGTGGCGCACACGTTACGACGCCGAGTCCTACGCTGCGGTCGATCCGGTGGTTCAGCACTGCCTGAACGCAAACCGGCCACTGCTCTGGGACCGGGACAACTACCGCCGTCCCTCAGAGTCGGAATTCTTCGAAGAAGCCGCCGCACATGGCTTGCAGCAAGGCCTTGCGCTGCCCTTGCATGGTCCGCGCGGCGAGGCGGGCATGCTCTGCCTGAAACCCTCTGAAAGTGGTCCGCGAGCGACTGCTACGATGATCGAGTCCTTGCCTATGGCGACCCTGCTGCGCGATTACGCGATGGAGGGGATGCTCAAGGCACGCATCGAATGCTCCACACCCGTGCACCTGACGAGCCGGGAAAAAGAGGTGCTGCAGTGGAGCGCAGCAGGCAAGACCACCTGGGAAATCTCGATGATTCTGTCGTGCACGACCTCGGCCATCGACTTCCACTTCAAGAACATCCGCCGCAAGTTCCAGGTCAGCTCGCGCCAGATGGCGGTGCTCAAAGCCATCCAGCAAAAATCGATCACGCCCTGAGTGTCACTGCGGGCGTTGGGCCAGGTCGCTTTCCTCCAGGCGACCGCTGAGGTAAAGGCGCAGGAGGATATACACCGGCGCGGGCACTTGACTGGTGCATTCGATGCGGCTGGCGCAGGCCTGGCTGATGCCGAACCTTGACCAGAATTCGGTCTGGCTCTGCTTGAGGCCCAGGCGCAGGCTGATGGCTTGATGGGCGACCTCGCGCACAGCTGAGGTATTGAGTAGCTTCATCGGGAATCAATCCTGCAAAAGCCGAAAAATTAACAAGTCTGGTTAATGTCGGCCACCTCCCAAATTAGGTAGGATTTTATTTAACCGGCATGAATATACCGTGGGTGGCAATTCAAACCCCTGCCGGTAATTGCCCCTATGCTTATCTCCATTGATCGCCGCACTAACATCGACCCGCAAGCGCTGAATGCCATGCATAAACTTCGGGCACGTATCTTCAAAGTTAAAAAGATGTGGGACATCCCGCTGATCAATGACATGGAGATCGATGGCTACGATGCGCTCGACCCCTATTACATGATCATCAACCGCGATGACGAGGCGGGCTATGTCTGTGGGTGCTGGCGGATACTGCCGACCACGGGCCCGAACATGCTGGCGCATACCTTCCCCGAACTGCTGCATGGGCATCCTGCACCGTGCTCCGACGCCATCTGGGAGCTCAGCCGCTTTGCCATCGAACTGCCGGACGGCAATCGGTTCGGCTTCTCCCAGGGCACCACGCAGGCCATTCATGCGATCGTCAATTATGCCATTGGCTGTGGCGTGGAACAGTTTGTCACGGTGACCACGGTGGGGGTCGAGAAAATGTTGATCCGCCTGGGGTTGGATATCAGCCGCTTCGGCCCGGCGTTGCAAATTGGTGTCGAGCGTGCGGTGGCGTTGCGCATCGAGTTGAATGAGAAGGCGACCTCGGCATTGGAGGCGGCCATCAAGAATAACTGCCATTGAATAGGCCACGGCTGCCGTGCGGCTGTTATATCAATACGTTGTAAGGCTGGTGAAGTGTCGAGCACAATACGTCGCCATAAAAAAAGCACCCCGAGGGGTGCTTCTTTATAACGCCAACGGTACTTAGCGCTTCATGCTCTCTGGCAGGTGCGGCTGGATAGCCGTCAGTACTGCCTTGAAGCACTTGATGTTGCCCGCGACGATGTGGCCCTTGTCGAGGAAGTCGTGGCCACCGTTGAAGTCGCTTACCAGGCCGCCTGCTTCTTGAATCAGCAGTACGCCTGCAGCCATGTCCCACTCGGACAGGCCCGACTCCCAGAATGCATCGAAGCGGCCGGCGGCGACGTAAGCCAGGTCCAGGCTGGCGGAGCCTGCGCGGCGGATGCCTGCAGTCTGGCCAGTCAGGGCACGGAACATGCCCAGGTAGTTGTCCAGGTCGGCCATCTGGCTGTCACGGAACGGGAACCCGGTACCCAGCAGGGCGCCTTCCAGGCTGGTGCGCGAGCTGACGCGCAGGCGGCGGCCATTGAGTTGGGCGCCACGGCCACGGCTGGCGGTGAATTCTTCCTGGCGAACCGGGTCGAGAACCACAGCGTGCTCAAGGCGACCACGGTATTTGCAGGCGATGCTAACAGCGAAATGAGGGATGCCGCGCAGGAAGTTGGTGGTGCCGTCCAGTGGGTCGATGATCCACAGGTAGTCCTTGCCTTCTTCGCCGGTGCCCGCGTGCATGCCGGTCTCTTCACCCTGGATGGAGTGGTTCGGGTAGGCCTTGCGCAGGGCGTCGACGATTTTCTGCTCGGCGGCGCGATCGACTTCGGAAACGTAGTCCTTGGCCTCTTTCTCATCGACCTTGATGCTATCCAGGCGTTCGATGGAGCGGAAAATCAGTTCACTGGCGCTGCGAGCGGCGCGCAGGGCGATATTCAGCATAGGCTGCATGGGCGGGTCACCTGGAGATGTTAAAGAAGAAAGCCGATCATTCTAGCAGAAAACTTTGACGGCAGAAGTGTCACATTTGCTTTCATGGCGTTACGTCTGTCGGTTCTGTAAGATCGAAGGCCCTGATATCTGCCTCTGAGAGCACAACACCGTGCTGCAAAATATTCGTGTTGTTCTGGTCAATACCAGCCACCCCGGCAACATCGGCGGCGCTGCGCGTGCCATGAAAAACATGGGCTTGTCGCGTCTGGTGCTGGTGCAGCCAAAAGCGTTTCCCGATGCCGAAGCCAGTGCCCGGGCCTCGGGCGCCGACGATGTGCTGGGTAACGCCCAGGTTGTCGACAGCCTTGAGCAGGCGCTGGTCGGCTGTAACCTGGTGATGGGTACCAGTGCCCGCGAGCGCAGCATCCCCTGGCCATTGATCGACCCTCGCGAATGCGGGGCCAAGGCTGTGGAGCATGCGCTGGGCGGCGAGGAAATCGCCCTGGTGTTCGGTCGCGAACACGCCGGCCTGACCAACGACGAACTGCAGCGATGTCACTTCCACGTGCACATTCCCTCGAACCCCGACTTCATCTCGCTGAATCTGGCCGCCGCGGTCCAGGTGCTCTCTTATGAGGTGCGCATGGCCTGGCTGGCAGCCGAGGATGCCCCGGCGAAAGTCGAGAAGGCCGACGCCAGCGAGCTGGCGACCATGGACGAAATGGAGCTGTTCTACGACCACCTGGAAAAGACCCTGGTGGACATCGGCTTCCTTGACCCCGAGAAGCCCAAGCACCTGATGGCGCGCCTGCGCCGGCTGTACGGGCGCAGCTCGGTGAACCGTCCGGAAATGAGCATTTTGCGCGGCATCCTCACCGAGACCCAGAAAGTGGCTCGGGGCGAACCGCATAAAAGGAAGGACTGACAGATGTTCGAACGCCTGCGTGAAGATATTCAAAGCGTATTCCATCGTGACCCGGCAGCGCGCAACGCTTTCGAGGTGCTGACCTGCTACCCGGGCATGCATGCCATCTGGCTGCACCGGCTGGGCAATGCCTTGTGGACGCGTGATTTCAAGTGGCTGGCCCGGCTGGTGTCGAACTTCGGGCGCTGGATGACCGGGATCGAGATCCACCCTGGCGCCACCATTGGCCGGCGTTTCTTCATCGACCACGGCATGGGGATCGTCATCGGCGAGACCGCCGAGATCGGCGACGACGTCACGCTTTATCAGGGTGTGACCCTGGGCGGCACCAGCTGGAATAAAGGCAAGCGCCATCCGACCCTGGAAAACGGCGTTGTGGTGGGGGCGGGGGCCAAGGTGCTGGGCCCGTTCACCGTCGGTGCCGGGGCCAAGATCGGCTCCAATGCGGTGGTGACCAAGGCCGTGCCGGCGGGGGCGACCGCAGTGGGTATCCCGGGCCGCATCATCGTCAAGAGCGAAGAAAACGAAGTCGAAGCCCGGCGCAAGGCCATGGCCGAGAAGATCGGTTTCGATGCGTATGGCGTCAGTGGCGACATGCCAGACCCGGTCGCACGTGCCATCGGGCAGATGCTCGACCACCTGCAAGCGGTGGATGAGCGCCTGGAGGGCATGTGCGGCGCGCTGACCAAGATGGGCAGCGACTACTGTGCCAAAGAGTTGCCGGCGCTGCCGGAGGATGACTTCACCGAGGCCGCCCAGCGCGACACTCAGTCGCATTGATCGCGTCGCGCTGAAGCCGTGGTGACATACGGGGCGTGTGCTCGCGCCCCTCGTCTGCTACAATCGCGCCCGCCCCCCGACGTAAAACCCGACTAAAGCAGTAGGTCTAATAGTTGACTTAAATGCTCGGGAATCGCATACTCGCTCACATCCTGTAACTCCCGTGGTACCCAATAGCCATGCGACTGACTACTAAAGGCCGATACGCCGTGACAGCCATGCTTGACCTGGCGTTGCACGCGCAGCATGGGCCCGTGTCTTTGGCCGACATTTCCGAGCGCCAGGGCATTTCCCTCTCTTATCTGGAGCAGCTGTTCGCCAAGCTGCGCCGCAGCAGCCTGGTATCCAGTGTGCGCGGTCCAGGCGGTGGCTATCAGCTGTCGCGGGGCATGGAAACCATCCAGGTGGCTCAGGTCATCGACGCGGTCAACGAATCGGTCGATGCCACCCGTTGCCAGGGCCTTGGGGATTGCCATGCCGGTGATACCTGCCTGACCCACCACCTGTGGTGCGATCTCAGCCAGCAGATCCATGAATTCCTCAGCGGCATCAGCCTGGCCGACCTCGTCAAGCGCCGTGAGGTGCAGGAAGTCGCCCAGCGCCAGGACCTGCGTCGTGTCGCAGGCCGTTCCGCCCAGTTGGACAAGATTGAGACGTCCGCCGTCGACTGACCTTATAACAGCGACGAGCGACGCCACCGCCTGATAGGAGATATCCATGAAGTTGCCGATCTACCTCGATTACTCCGCGACCACCCCGGTCGACCCACGTGTCGCCCAGAAGATGGCCGACTGCCTGCTGGTCGACGGGAACTTCGGTAACCCGGCTTCGCGCTCCCACGTCTTCGGCTGGAAAGCCGAGGAAGCGGTCGAGAACGGTCGTCGCCAGGTCGCCGAACTGATCAACGCCGATCCGCGTGAAATCGTCTGGACCAGCGGTGCCACCGAGTCCGACAACCTCGCACTCAAAGGTGTCGCGCACTTCTATCAGACCAAGGGCAAGCACATCATCACCTCCAAGATCGAGCACAAGGCGGTCCTGGATACCGCTCGCCAGCTCGAGCGTGAAGGTTTCGAAGTCACCTACCTGGAGCCAGGCGAAGACGGCATCGTCACCCCGGCCATGGTCGAGGCCGTGCTGCGCGACGACACCATTCTGGTCTCGCTGATGCACGTCAACAATGAAGTCGGCTCGATCAACGACATCGCCGCCATCGGTGAGCTGACCCGCTCGCGCGGCGTGCTGTTCCATGTCGACGCGGCCCAGTCGGCCGGCAAGGTCGAGATCGATGTGCAGAAGCTGAAGGTCGACCTGATGTCGTTCTCGGCGCACAAGGTCTACGGCCCCAAAGGCATCGGCGCACTGTACGTCAGCCGCAAGCCGCGTGTGCGCCTCGAGGCAATCATTCACGGCGGTGGCCATGAGCGCGGCATGCGTTCGGGCACCCTGCCAACCCACCAGATCGTCGGCATGGGCGAGGCGTTCGCCATCGCCAAGCAAGAGATGGCCAGTGAAAACGTGCGCATCAAGGCCCTGAGCGACCGCTTCTTCAAGCAGGTTTCGGACCTCGAAGAGCTGTACGTCAACGGCAGCCAGACCGCCCGTGTACCGCACAACCTGAACCTGAGCTTCAACTACGTCGAAGGCGAGTCGCTGCTGATGTCGCTGAAGGACATCGCGGTATCGTCCGGTTCGGCCTGTACCTCCGCTTCGCTCGAGCCGTCGTACGTACTGCGCGCTCTGGGCCGCAATGACGAGCTGGCGCACAGCTCGATCCGCTTCTCCTTCGGCCGCTTCACCACTGAAGAAGAAGTCGACTACGCCGCGCAGAAAGTCTGCGAGGCCGTTAACAAACTGCGTGAGCTGTCGCCGCTGTGGGACATGTACAAAGACGGCGTTGACATCTCCAAGATCGAGTGGGCCGCCCACTAAGCAGTCGCCGGCAAGAGCGGCTCCCTGATGAGGAAGGAATTGCACCATGGCATACAGTGAAAAGGTCATCGACCACTACGAAAACCCGCGCAACGTCGGCAAGATGAATGCCGAGGACCCGGATGTCGGTACCGGCATGGTCGGCGCGCCGGCCTGCGGTGACGTGATGCGTCTGCAGATCAAGGTCAACGAGCAGGGCGTCATCGAAGACGCCAAGTTCAAGACCTACGGCTGCGGTTCGGCTATCGCCTCCAGCTCCCTCGCCACCGAGTGGATGAAGGGCAAGACCCTGGACGAAGCCGAAACCATCAAGAACACCCAGCTGGCCGAAGAACTGGCGTTGCCGCCGGTCAAGATCCACTGCTCGGTACTCGCCGAGGATGCCATCAAGGCAGCCGTACGCGATTACAAGCAGAAGAAAGGCTTGATCTAAGTCGCCTGTTGCGAGGTAAGGAGTTCTGATGGCTATCAGCATGACAGAAGCCGCCGCCAACCATGTGCGGCGTTCCCTCGAGGGGCGCGGCAAGGGCGAAGGTATTCGCCTGGGCGTGCGCACCACCGGTTGTTCGGGCCTGGCCTACGTGCTGGAGTTCGTCGACGAGCTGTCTGACGAAGACACGGTGTTCGAGAACCATGGCGTCAAGGTGATCATCGATCCCAAGAGCCTGGTGTACCTCGACGGCACCGAACTGGACTTCGTCAAGGAAGGGTTGAACGAAGGCTTCAGGTTCAACAACCCCAACGTGCGCGGTGAGTGTGGCTGCGGCGAAAGCTTCAACGTCTGAGGCTGGCTGTGGGTACTCCTTGTCATTTCGCACTGTTTGACCTCCAGCCAAGCTTCCGCCTGGATCTCGACAAGCTGGCCACTCGCTACCGCGAGCTGGCCCGCGAAGTCCATCCTGATCGCTTTGCCGACGCCTCCGAGCGTGAGCAGCGCGTAGCGCTGGAAAAATCCGCAGCCCTCAACGACGCCTACCAGACCCTGCGTAATGCGCCGCGCCGAGCCCGCTACCTGCTGGCCATCGGTGGCCATGAAGTGCCTCAGGAAGTCACGGTCCACGACCCCGACTTCCTGTTGCAGCAGATGCAGTTGCGCGAAGAGCTCGAAGAGCTGCAGGACGAAGCCGACCTTGAGGGTGTCGGCGTGTTCAAGAAGCGCCTCAAGGTCGCCCAGGACACGCTGAACGAGGACTTCGCCGCCTGTTGGGACGTTGCAGACGAGCGCGAGAAGGCCGAGCGCCTGATGCGCCGCATGCAATTCCTCGACAAGCTCGCCCAAGAAGTGCGCCAACTGGAAGAGCGCCTCGACGATTAACCCGGTGTCTTTCGTGATGACGCCTAAGGTATTCAGATAAGCATGGCCCTACTGCAGATCGCCGAACCCGGTCAGACCCCTCAGCCGCACCAGCGTCGCCTGGCGGTGGGTATCGACCTGGGTACCACCAATTCTCTGGTCGCCGCCTTGCGCAGCGGTCGTAGTGAGCCCCTGCCCGATGCGCAGGGTAATGTCATTCTGCCGTCTGCGGTGCGCTACCTCGAAGGGCGCAGCGAAGTCGGGCAGGCTGCGCGCGATGCCGCTTCCAGCGACCCACTGAACACCGTGCTGTCGGTAAAGCGCCTGATGGGGCGTGGTCTGGCCGACGTCAAGCAATTGGGCGAACAGCTGCCTTACCGCTTTATTGGCGGTGAGTCGCACATGCCGTTCATCGACACCGTCCAGGGGCCGAAAAGCCCGGTGGAGGTGTCCGCCGATATCCTCAAGGTGCTGCGTGAGCGCGCCGAGCAAACCCTCGGCGGCGATCTGGTGGGGGCGGTGATCACCGTGCCGGCCTATTTCGACGACGCCCAGCGCCAGGCCACCAAGGACGCTGCGCGCCTGGCCGGCCTCAATGTGCTGCGCCTGCTCAACGAGCCGACCGCAGCGGCCGTGGCCTATGGCCTGGACCAGAACGCCGAAGGCGTTGTGGCCATCTATGACCTGGGTGGCGGTACCTTCGATATTTCCATCCTGCGCCTGACGGCCGGTGTCTTCGAAGTCCTGGCCACCGGCGGCGATACCGCCTTGGGCGGCGATGATTTCGACCATGCCATTGCTGGTTGGATCATCGAGCAGGCTGGCCTGTCCTCCGATCTGGACCCGGCCACCCAGCGCCAGCTGCTGCAGGCCGCCTGCGCCGCCAAGGAAGCCCTGACCGATGCCGACGTTGTCAGCGTCCGCCACGGCGCCTGGCAGGGCGAGCTGAGCCGCGCGGCCTTCGAGACCATGATCGAGCCGTTGGTCGCCCGCAGCCTCAAGGCCTGCCGCCGCGCCGTGCGCGACAGCGGCGTCGAGCTGGAAGAGGTCGGTGCCGTGGTGATGGTAGGCGGTTCGACCCGCGTACCCCGCGTACGTGACGCTGTCGGCAGCCTGTTCGGCCGCACCCCGCTGACCTCGATCGACCCGGACCAGGTGGTGGCCATCGGTGCTGCCATCCAGGCCGACACCTTGGCTGGCAACCGCCGCGAAGGTGGCGAGTTGCTGCTGCTCGATGTCATCCCGCTGTCCCTGGGCCTTGAGACCATGGGTGGCTTGATGGAGAAAGTGATTCCGCGCAACACCACCATTCCGGTGGCGCGTGCCCAGGAATTCACTACCTATAAAGATGGCCAGTCGGCCATGATGATCCACGTGCTGCAGGGCGAACGCGAGCTGATCAGCGACTGCCGCTCCCTGGCGCGCTTCGAACTGCGCGGCATCCCGGCGATGGTTGCCGGCGCCGCGAAGATCCGCGTGACCTTCCAGGTCGATGCCGATGGCCTGCTCAGCGTCGCGGCCCGCGAACTGGGGTCGGGGGTCGAGGCCAGCATTCAGGTCAAGCCATCCTACGGCCTGACCGACGGCGAGATCGCCCGCATGCTCAAGGATTCCTTCGAGCACGCAGGCACCGACAAGCAGGCGCGTCAGCTGCGTGAACACCAGGTTGATGGCGAGCGTCTGCTCGAAGCGGTGCAGGGCGCCCTGGACGCCGATGGCCAGCGGCTGCTCAGCAGCGAAGAACGCGAAGCCATTGAATTCCAGATGCAAGAACTACGTGATTTGCTGGCCGGCACCGATGGCCCTGCCATCGAGCAACAGACCAAGCGTCTGTCGCAGGTGACCGACGCATTTGCCGCCCGTCGCCTTGATTCGACGGTCAAAGCCGCACTGGCCGGGCGCAACCTGAATGAGATCGAGGAGTAACCGATGCCGCTGGTGACATTCCTGCCGCATGAGAAGTTCTGCCCGGAGGGGCTGACCGTGGAGGTCGCGCCCGGGACCAACATCCTGGAGCTGGCCCACGACCATCACATCGAGATGGAAAGCGCCTGCGGTGGCGTAAAGGCCTGCACCACCTGTCACTGCATTGTTCGCAAAGGTTTCGACTCGCTCGATGAAGCCGACGAGCTGGAAGAGGACATGCTGGACAAGGCCTGGGGCCTGGAGGCCCAGTCGCGCCTCGGCTGCCAGGTAGTCGTCGGTGATCAGGACCTGACCATCGAGATCCCCAAGTATTCGCTCAACCACGCTGCCGAAGCGCCCCACTGAGGATTTTTGCATGAGTCTGAAATGGGTTGATGTACTTGAGATCGCCATCCAGCTTGCAGAAAGCAAGCCGGAAGTCGATCCTCGTTACGTGAATTTCGTCGATCTGCACCGCTGGGTGCTGGCATTGCCAGAGTTCAGCGACGATCCGTCACGCGGCGGTGAGAAAGTGCTCGAGGCCATCCAGGCGGCCTGGATTGATGAAGCCGACTAAGCGCGACGCTGCAGGTTAGGCAATCCCCTGGAACCCGCGTATAATTCGCGGGTTTAATTTTTCGCAACACTCATATTTCTGGAGTTTTCCATGGCTGTTCAACGTACTTTCTCGATCATCAAGCCTGACGCAGTTGCCAAAAACGTCATCGGCAAGATCACCACTCGCTTCGAAGACGCCGGCCTGAAAATCGTTGCCTCGAAAATCAAGCAACTGTCCAAAGCCGAAGCCGAAGGCTTCTACGCTGAGCACAGCGAGCGCGGCTTCTTCGGCGACCTGGTTGCCTTCATGACTTCCGGTCCGGTTGTCGTTCAGGTTCTGGAAGGCGAAAACGCAATCGCTCTGAACCGTGAGCTGATGGGCGCTACCAACCCTAAAGAAGCTGCTGCCGGCACCATCCGTGCTGACTTCGCCGAGTCGATCGACGCCAACGCCGTTCACGGTTCGGACTCCGAAGCTGCCGCTGCTCGCGAAATCGCTTACTTCTTCGCTGCTACCGAGGTAACCACTCGCTAAGCGAAAGCTTACGGGTGAGGGTGAATCCATGACGACATCTACTGGCAAAATCAACCTGTTGGGCCTGACCCAGCCGGAAATGGAACAATTCTTCGACTCTATCGGGGAGAAGCGCTTCCGTGCCGGCCAGGTGATGAAATGGATTCACCATTTTGGCGTCGATGATTTCGCCGCCATGACGAACGTCGGCAAGGCCTTGCGCGAAAAGCTCGAGGCTGTTGCCGAAATTCGCCCACCGGAAGTGGTCAGTGAAGACATTTCCGCCGACGGCACCCGTAAATGGGTGATCCGCGTTGCCTCCGGCAGCTGCGTCGAGACCGTCTACATTCCCACCGACGACCGCGGCACTTTGTGCGTCTCGTCGCAAGCCGGCTGCGCCCTGGATTGCAGTTTCTGCTCCACCGGCAAGCAAGGCTTCAACAGCAACCTCACCGCCGCCGAAGTGATCGGCCAAGTGTGGCTTGCCAACAAATCCTTCGGGACCGTCCCGGCCAAAGTCGACCGCGCGATTACCAACGTGGTCATGATGGGCATGGGCGAGCCTCTGCTGAACTTCGACAATGTCATCGCCGCCATGAAGATCATGATGGATGATCTGGGCTATGGCATTTCCAAACGGCGCGTCACCTTGTCCACCTCGGGCGTGGTGCCGATGATCGACGAGCTGGCCAAGCACATCGACGTGTCGCTGGCCCTGTCGCTGCACGCGCCGAACGACGCGCTGCGCAACCAGTTGGTGCCGATCAACAAGAAGTACCCGTTGAAGGTGCTGCTGGAGTCGTGCATGGGCTACATGGCCACCCTGGGTGGCAAGCGCGTGCTGACGGTCGAGTACACCCTGCTCAAGGACGTCAACGACCAGCCCGAGCACGCCGCACAGATGATCGAGCTGCTGCGCGACGTGCCGTGCAAGATCAACCTGATCCCGTTCAACCCGTTCCCGCATTCCGGTTACGAGCGTCCTAGCAACAATGCTATCCGCCGCTTCCAGGACCTGCTGCACCACGGCGGCTTCAACGTCACCACCCGTACCACCCGTGGCGAGGACATCGACGCCGCTTGTGGTCAGCTGGTCGGCCAGGTCAACGACCGCACCCGCCGCAGTGAGCGCTACATCGCCGTGCGCCAGTTGTCTGCCGACGCCGAGCTGCCAGACAGCGCCGCGCGCCACTGACCGAGAACCTAGCCATGAGCCTGCGCGCCGCGCTGTCGATCCTTGCGCTTTTGCTGCTGGCCGGCTGCGTGTCGGGCGGCGCGGGCGATCCGCTGGCCAGTCGGCAGGGGCGGGAAGAGGCGGGCAGGGCTTATGTGCAGCTTGGGCTTGGGTATTTGCAACAAGGCCTGACCGAGCAGGCCAAGGCGCCGCTTGGCAAAACCCTCGCCCTCGACGCCAGCGATACCGGCGCACACGCCGCCCTGGCGCTGGTGTTTCAGGCGCAGGGTGAGCCGGGGCTGGCCGAGAAACACTTTCAAAAAGCCCTGCAGGCACGCCCTGGCGATACGCGAATTCGCAACAATTACGGCAGTTTCCTTTATGCTCAGGGGCGATTTGCCGAGGCCAAGCAGATGTTTCGCCTGGCCAGCGCCGATACCCTGTATCCTGAACGCTCCCGTGTGTACGAGAACCTTGGCCTGACTGCCCTGAAGCTCGAACGTCGTGACCAGGCCCACACATATCTGTTCAAAGCGTTGCAACTCAACCCGCAGCAACCGAAAGCGTTGCTGGAAATGGCTGAGTTGTCCTACGAAAACAGGCATTATGTGCCGGCCCTGGACTACTACGATCGTTTCAGCCGGTTGAGCGACCATGACGCCCGTAGCCTTCTGCTGGGCAGCCGCCTTGCCCGGGTATTCGACGAGCAGGGCACACTGGCCGACCTGGGCCAGCAATTACAACGACTTTATCCCGGTACGCCGGAATATCAGCAATACCTGTCGGAGCAACGATGAACGCCGCGCATCCCGAAGTAGCAGTAGCGCCTGGCCAGAACCCCGGTGAGCTTTTGCGCCAGGCCCGTGAGAAGCGGGACTGGTCACAAGCCGAGGTGGCCCGCAAGCTCAACCTCACTGTCAGTTCGTTGAACCACGTGGAAACCGGCGCCTTCGACAAGCTGCCCGGGCACACCTTCGCCCGTGGCTATATCCGCGCCTATGCCAAACTGATGGACCTGGACCAGGCCGCGTTGGTCGAGGCCTTCGACCAGTACACCGGTACCCACGCCAAGGGCAGTGAAGTGCATTCGCTGGGCCGCATCGAAGAACCGGTGCGCCTGTCGCACAACATCCTGCGCGGTGTCAGCCTGTTGCTGCTGGTGGCAGTGGTCGGTGGTGGTTTCGTTTGGTGGCAGGACCAGGGCAGCTTGCGGGGCAAGGACCTGGCCAAGATCGCCCTCGAGCACGTCGAGGTCGAGAGCGCCGACGGCACCACGCAGATCCACCCGCTGGACGAGCCTGAAGACCAGGCCGTGACGGCAGGCCAGCAACCTGAAAGCGCACCGTTGCCGCTGGAGCAGGCCGCTGGCGAACAGCCGCTTGCCGCCGCCGAGCAAGTGCCGGCCAGCCCTGCGCAAACCCCAGCTGCAAACGCAACGCCAGCCCCGGCCGCGCAGGCACAAGTGCCCGCCGCAGCCACTGCGCCAACGCCAGCACCTGCTGCAGTAGCACCTGCTGCCACGGCACCTGTCGCGGCTGCCCCTGTGGTAGCCGCCGCCGAGCCGGCCGCACCGGTCGCAGTACCTGCCGGTAGCGCCAAGGTCGCCATCCAGTTCACTGCCGATTGCTGGACCCAAGTCTCCGACGGCAACGGCAAGGTGCTGTTCAGCGCCGTCAAGCGCAAGGGCGACAACCTCGAGCTGACCGGCAAACCGCCGTTCGCGGTACGCCTGGGCTTTGCCCGTGGCGCCCAGGTCAGCTACAACGGCCAGGCCGTCGATGTTGCTCCGTTCACCAGTGGCGAGACTGCTCGCCTGAAGTTGGGACAGTAAGTCATGCACGGCGAATCTCCGATCAAACGTCGCGAATCCCGCAAAATCTGGGTCGGCAATGTGCCGGTGGGTGGTGATGCGCCCATCGCGGTGCAAAGCATGACCAACACCGACACCAACGATGTCGACGCCACTGTCGGCCAGATCCAGCGTCTGGTCGATGCCGGTGTCGACATCGTGCGCGTCTCGGTACCGGACATGGACGCCGCCGAAGCGTTTGGCCGCATCAAGCAACGGGTCAGTGTACCGCTGGTCGCCGACATTCATTTCGACTACAAGATCGCGCTGCGCGTGGCCGAGCTGGGTGTCGACTGCCTGCGTATCAACCCGGGCAACATCGGCCGTGAAGACCGTGTACGCGCGGTGGTCGATGCCGCCCGTGACCGCGGTATCCCGATCCGTATCGGCGTCAACGCCGGCTCCCTGGAAAAGGACCTGCAGAAGAAGTACGGCGAACCGACCCCAGCGGCGCTGGTCGAGTCGGCGCTGCGCCATGTCGAGCACCTGGACCGCCTGGATTTCCAGGACTTCAAGGTCAGCGTCAAGGCCTCCGACGTGTTCATGGCCGTCGAAGCCTATCGCCTGCTGGCCAAGCAGATCATCCAGCCCCTGCACCTGGGCATCACCGAAGCCGGTGGCCTGCGTTCGGGGACGGTGAAATCCGCCGTCGGCCTCGGTATGCTGCTGGCCGAGGGCATCGGCGATACCATTCGTATCTCCCTGGCCGCTGACCCGGTCGAAGAAGTGAAGGTCGGCTACGACATCCTCAAGTCGCTGCACCTGCGTTCGCGTGGCATCAACTTCATCGCCTGCCCGAGCTGCTCGCGGCAGAACTTCGATGTGGTCAAGACCATGAACGAGCTGGAAGGGCGCCTGGAAGACCTGCTGGTGCCGCTCGACGTGGCGGTGATCGGTTGTGTGGTCAACGGCCCCGGCGAAGCCAAGGAAGCCCATGTAGGGCTGACCGGCGGTACGCCAAACCTGATCTACATCGACGGCAAACCGGCGCAGAAGCTGACCAATGACAACCTGGTCGATGAGCTCGAGAAGCTCATCCGCCAGAAAGCGGCCGAGAAGGCCGAGGCCGACGCGGCGCTGATCGCCCGTGGCTGACACACAGCATTCGTAAGGACTTTTCGTGAGCAAATCGCTGCAAGCCATCCGTGGCATGAACGACATCCTGCCAGAACAGTCGCCACTGTGGCGCTACTTTGAAGGCACCGTGGCCGGTCTGCTGGATACCTACGGGTACAGCCAGATCCGCACGCCGATCGTCGAGTTCACCGAGCTGTTCAAACGCTCCATCGGTGAAGTGACCGACATCGTCGAAAAAGAGATGTACACCTTCGAGGACCGCAACGGCGATTCGCTCACCCTGCGCCCTGAAGGTACCGCCGCCTGCGTGCGTGCCGTGCTGGAGCATGGCATCACCGGCAACGGCCAGGTGCAGAAACTGTGGTACATCGGCCAGATGTTCCGCCACGAGCGCCCGCAGAAAGGCCGTTACCGCCAGTTCCACCAGATCGGCGTGGAAGTGTTCAACCTCGATGGCCCGGACATCGACGCCGAGCTGATCATGCTGACCTGGCGCCTGTGGGGCCTGCTGGGCATCCAGGACGCGGTCAAGCTCGAGCTCAACAGCCTGGGCACCAGTGAAGCCCGTGCGCGCTACCGTGATGCGCTGGTCGAGTTCCTGTCGGCACGCCTTGAGCAGTTGGACGAAGACAGCCAGCGTCGCCTCAAGAGCAACCCGCTGCGCATCCTCGACAGCAAGGACCAGAACACCCAGGCGGTGCTGGTCGGTGCACCGAAGCTCGAAGATTACCTGGACGAAGCGTCCCGCGTGCATTTCGAGGGCCTCAAGGCCCGTCTGGATGCGGCCGGCATCCCGTTCGTGATCAACACCAAGCTGGTGCGTGGCCTGGACTACTACAGCAAGACCGTGTTCGAGTGGGTGACCGACAAGCTCGGCGCCCAGGGCACCGTCTGTGCCGGTGGCCGCTACGACGGCCTGGTCGAGCAGATGGGCGGCAAGCCGACCACTGGTGTAGGTTTCGCCATGGGTATCGAGCGCCTGATCCTGCTGCTGGAGACCCTGGGCAAGGTGCCCGAGTCGATCAGCCGTCAGGTCGATGTCTACCTCTGCGCCTTCGGTGAACAGGCAGAGCTGGCTGGCCTGCGCCTGTCCGAAAGCCTGCGTGATCGCCTGCCGGGCCTGCGCCTGGTGGTCAACGCCGGTGGCGGCAGCTTCAAGAGCCAATTCAAGAAAGCCGACAAGAGCGGCGCGCTGTTGGCCCTGATTCTTGGCGACGACGAGTTGGCCAAGCAGGAAATCGGCGTGAAGCCCCTGCGTGGCCAGGGCGAACAACAGAACATTGCCTGGGATGCTCTGGCTGAGCACCTGGAAACCGCAATCGCTCAGGCGTAACGCGGTTCAACAAGCGAATAGGCGAAAAGGAGTATTGGGGTGTCGAGTACAGATGATGATGACCTGGCAGGGGTCAAGGACTGGTGGAACCGCAACGGCAAGCCACTGCTGACCGGTGCCCTGCTGGCCGGCGTGGTGGTGTTGGGCTGGAATACCTGGCACAAGTACCAGGACAACCAGTCGCAAGGTGCCTCGCAGCTGTACCAGGCATTGCTTGAGACCAGCCTGACGCCAAGCGGCCAGCCAGACGCGACCAAGGTCGCGGAACTGGCCGGCAAGCTCAAGAGCGAATTTGGCGGTACCGCCTACGCCCAGTATGGCAGCCTGTTCGTGGCCAAGGTCGCAGTCGAGAGCGGCAAGCTCGACGACGCCGCCGCCGAGCTCAAGGGTGTGCTGGACAAGCCTGCCGATACCACGCTGGGCGAAATTTCGCGCCAGCGCCTGGCCCGTGTACTGGCTGCCCAGGACAAGGCCGATGAGGCCCTCAAGCTGCTCGACGGCGACGCCGACAAGGCGTTCCTGGCCAGCCGCGAAGAATTGAAGGGTGACCTGCTGGTACAGCTTGGTCGCGCCGACGATGCCCACAGCGCTTATGAAAAAGCCAAGGCCGCGCTGTCCGATGAAGCGGCGGTCGGTGGCCTGCAATTGAAGCTGGATGACCTGGCCAAAGGGGACGCCTGACGTGATCGGTTGGAAACAAGCAGCAGTGCTGACCCTGGCCGTTCTGGCCGCGGGTTGCAGCAGCAACAGCAAGAAGGAACTGCCCCCGGCCGAGCTGACCAAGTTCACCGAGGAAGTGGTACTGAAGAAGCAGTGGAGCCGTTCGATCGGTGACGGCCAGGGCGAGACGTACAACACCCTGGTACCGGCCATCGAAAACGACCGTATCTACGCCTCCGACGTCAACGGCGAAGTCTTCGCCCTCGACCGCATCACCGGCGACGTGGCCTGGAAAAAAGACCTCGACCTGCAGGTGTCGGGCGCTGTCGGTGTGGGTTACGGGCTGGTCATGCTCGGTACCCTCAAAGGCGAAGTCATCGCGCTGGACTCCAGCACCGGTGAAGAGCGCTGGCGCTCACGCGTGACCAGTGAAGTGCTGGCACCACCGGCCAACAATGGTGACGTGGTGGTGGTGCAGACCCAGGACGACCGCCTGATCGGCCTCGATGCCGCGACCGGCGACCGCCGCTGGATCTATGAAAGCACCCCGGCCGTGCTGACCCTGCGGGGCACCGGCGCGCCGATCGTGACCAACCGCATGGCGGTTGCCGGCCTGTCCACCGGCAAGGTGATCGCGGTGGATATCAGCAACGGCGTGCCGGTGTGGGAGAGCCGCGTGGCCATCCCGCAGGGGCGTTCCGAGCTGGACCGCGTAGTGGATATCGACGGCGGCTTGCTGCTGTCCGGTGGTACCCTGTACGTCAGCACCTACCAGGGCCGCGTAGCGGGCCTGGACCTGGAAAGCGGCCGTGTGCTGTGGCAGCGTGATGCTTCCAGCTACGTGGGTGTCGCCCAGGGTTACGGTAACGTCTATGTCAGCGAAGCCTCGGGTACCGTTGAAAGTGTCGACGAGCGCTCTTCCAGCGCCCTGTGGACCAACGATTCCATGGCTCGCCGTCAGCTGTCGGCACCGGAAG
Organism: Pseudomonas sp. SWRI77; assembly: GCF_014269105.1. Taxonomy (NCBI): domain Bacteria; kingdom Pseudomonadati; phylum Pseudomonadota; class Gammaproteobacteria; order Pseudomonadales; family Pseudomonadaceae; genus Pseudomonas; species Pseudomonas sp. SWRI77. Next base: position 28,758 of record NZ_JABWRV010000010.1, read on the forward strand.
TGTTCTCCAGCTACGTGGCTGTAGGTGACTTCGAGGGTTACCTGCACCTGCTCAGCCAGGTCGATGGCCGCTTCGTCGGTCGCGAGCGAATCGACAGTGATGGCCTGCGCGCCCGGCCCCTGGTGGTCGGCGACACCATCTACGTCTTCGGCAACAGCGGCAAGCTCGAGGCACTGACCGTCCGCTGAAGCTAAGCTCAAGTCCGCCAACGGGCTTGAGCCGCGGTGTAGGAAACGCCGCACAAACTCCGGCCGCTGCCTTGCAGCGGCCTTTGCATTTTCAAGAATTCAAGAGTGGAGAGCCGCATGGTTCCCGTAATCGCCCTGGTGGGACGGCCGAACGTCGGCAAATCCACCATGTTCAACCGCCTGACCAAAACCCGCGATGCCATCGTCGGTGACCTGTCGGGTTTGACCCGTGACCGCCAGTATGGTGATGCCTCCTGGCAGGGTCGTTCCTTCATCCTGATCGACACCGGTGGTATTACCGGTGACGAAGTGGGCATGGACGAGAAGATGGCCGAGCAGTCGCTCATGGCCATCGAAGAAGCCGACTATGTGCTGTTCCTGGTCGATGCCCGTGCGGGCATGACCGCAGCAGACCTGATGATCGCCGAGCACCTGCGCAAGCGGAACAAGTCGGCGATTCTGGTCGCCAACAAGATCGACAACATCGACCCTGACGTCGCCCGCGCCGAGTTCTCGCCGATGGGCATGGGCAACGCCATCCCGGTGGCGGGCTCCCAGGGCCGTGGTATCAGCGCCCTGATGGAAGCCGTGCTTGGCCACCTGCCGCGCGATGCCGAAGACGAAGCGCTGGACCAGGACGTCGCCGAAGGCGAGGAAGCCGTGCGCATCCCTGGCCCGAGCGAAAAGGATGGCATCAAGATCGCCATCATCGGCCGCCCGAACGTCGGCAAGTCGACCCTGGTCAACCGCATGCTCGGCGAAGAGCGCGTGGTGGTCTACGACGAGCCGGGTACTACCCGTGACAGTATCTACATCCCGTTCGAGCGTGATGGCGACAAGTACACCTTCATCGACACCGCCGGGGTGCGCAAGCGCGGCAAGATCCACGAGGAAGTCGAGAAGTTCTCCGTGGTCAAGACGCTGCAGGCGATCAAGGACGCCAACGTCGTGATCTTCGTCATGGATGCCCGCGAAGGGGTGGTCGACCATGACCTGAACCTGCTGGGCTTCGCCCTCGAAGCCGGCCGCGCCATCGTCATCGCCCTGAACAAGTGGGATGGCATGGAGCCGGGTGAGCGCGCCTACGTGAAGACCGAACTGGAGCGTCGGCTGTTCTTCGTCGACTTCGCCGACATCCACTTCATTTCCGCGCTGCACGGCACGGGCGTGGGCAACCTGTACAAGTCGGTACAGGCCGCGTTCATGTCGGCGGTAACCCGCTGGCCGACCAGCCGCCTGACGCAGATCCTCGAAGACGCTGTGAGCGAGCACCAGCCGCCGCTGGTCAATGGCCGCCGCATCAAGCTGCGCTATGCGCACTTGGGGGGTGCCAACCCGCCGCTGATCGTGATCCACGGCAACCAGACCGACAGCATTCCCAAGTCGTACTCGCGTTACCTGGAAAACACCTATCGCCGCGTGCTCAAGCTGGTCGGTACGCCGATCCGTATCGAGTACAAGGGGGGTGAAAACCCGTACGAGGGCAAGAAAAACACCCTCACCGATCGCCAGGTCAACAAGAAGCGCCGCTTGATGTCGCACCACAAGAAGGCCGAGAAGAAGCGCCGCGACAAGCGCTAACTAGCGGCAAGCTACAAGCTCAAAGCTGCAAGAAGAAGCAGACGGTGATGCATGCCGCTTTTTCTTGTGGCTTGAAGCTTGTAGCTTATAGCTCTCAGTCCCCAGGAAAGAGGGCTCCATGATCCGCAGCAAACTGCCGAATGTCGGCACGACCATCTTCACTACCATGTCCCAGCTCGCCGTGCAGACCGGTGCGCTCAACCTCTCCCAAGGTTTCCCTGACTTCAATGGCCCGCAGGCCCTGCTCGATGCAGTGGGCCGGCATGTGGCCGCCGGGCATAATCAGTACGCGCCGATGACCGGCCTGCCGGCCCTGCGCCAGCAGGTTGCGGCCAAGGTCGAGCGCCTGTATGGGGCCAAGGTCGATGCCGATCAGGAAGTGACCATCACCCCCGGTGCCACCGAGGCGATCTTCTGTGCCATTCAGGCGGTGATCCACAGCGGTGACGAGGTGATCGTCTTCGACCCTTGTTACGACAGCTATGAGCCTTCCGTAGAGCTGGCCGGCGGACGTTGCGTGCATGTACAACTCAGTGACGGCGACTTTCGCATCGACTGGCAGAAGTTCAGCGATGCCCTGAGCCCGCGCACACGCATGGTCATCCTCAATTCGCCGCACAACCCCAGCGGCGCGTTGATCACCCGAGAAGACCTGGACCAGTTGGCGCGGCTGATTGCCGAGCGCGATATCTACCTGGTCAGTGATGAGGTCTACGAACACCTGGTCTACGACGGTGTAGGCCACGCCAGCGTACTGGCCCATGCCGAGCTGTATAGCCGTGCCTTCGTGGTCAGTTCGTTTGGCAAGACCTACCATGTGACGGGGTGGAAGACCGGCTACGTGATTGCGCCAGCGGCCCTGAGTGCAGAGCTGCGCAAGGTGCACCAGTACGTCAACTTCTGCGGGGTGACGCCTTTGCAGTGCGCGCTGGCGGACTTCATGGCCGAGCACCCCGAGCACCTCGACCAACTGCCCGGCTTCTACCAGGCCAAGCGCGACCTGTTCTGCGACTTGCTGGCGGGTTCGCGCTTCAGTTTCCGCCGCGCGGCCGGCACCTACTTCCAACTGGTGGACTATTCGCAGATCCGCCCGGACCTGAACGACGTCGACATGGCGCTGTGGCTGACCCGCGAGCATGGTGTGGCGACCATTCCGGTGTCGGTGTTCTACCAGCAACCTATCCCCGAGCAACGCCTGGTGCGCCTGTGCTTTGCCAAACGTGAGGAGACGCTGCGTCAAGCAGCGGAAAAACTATGCGCGATCTGAGTGCACTGCCCAACCTGAAAATCGCCCTGGTGCAAACCACCTTGGCCTGGCATGACCGCGAGGCCAACTATGCGCATTTCGAGGTATTGCTCGACCAGGCGGGTGATGTTGACCTGGTGATCCTGCCCGAGATGTTCACCACTGGGTTTTCCATGGAGTCGCAACGCCTGGCTGAGCCTGAGAACGGCCCGACCTACAAATGGCTCAAGGCCCAGGCCAAGCGGATCGACGCAGTGGTCACCGGCAGCGTGATCATCCAGGCCGCCGATGGCAGCCACCGCAACCGCTTGCTTTGGGCACGGCCGGATGGCGAGATCCTGCACTATGACAAGCGCCACCTGTTCCGCATGGCCGGTGAGCATAAGCACTACACCCCGGGCGAGCGCCAGGTGCAGTTCGAGATCAAGGGCTGGCGGGTGCGCCCGTTGATCTGCTACGACCTGCGTTTCCCGGTGTGGAGCCGCGATGCCCAGGACACCGACCTGTTGCTGTATACCGCCAACTGGCCGGCCGCGCGCCGCCAGCACTGGAACCGCCTGCTGCCGGCCCGCGGCATCGAGAACCTGTGTTATGTGGCGGCGGTGAACCGCGTGGGCACCGATGGCAAGGGCTTCGCTTATTCGGGTGACAGCCAGGTGCTGGACTTCCAGGGCGAGAGCCTGCTCAGCGCGGGCGAGGCGGATGGGGTGTTCACGGTGGTGTTGCGGGCGGCGGAGCTGGCGGCTTACCGCAGCAAGTTCCCGGCTAACCTGGATGCTGATACTTTCGAGCTTCACTGAGTCAGCACCGGCCCTTGTGTAGGAGCGGCCTTGCCGGGGCGCCGGACCGGTCGGAACGGGCCGCGAAGCGGCCCCATCGATTTCAGCGCTGCCGCCAATATCCTGGGGCCGCTTCGCAGCCCGTTCCGACCGGTCCGGCGCCCCGGCAAGGCCGCTCCTACACAAAGGTGGGCTGTATCAGTTGTGGCGGTGATCAGTACACATCCCGCCGATAGCGCCCCTCTTCGATCAATTGCTCGACCAACGCTTCTCCGAGAATGCCCTTCAGCGCGGCATCAACACCGGCAGCCATCCCTTGCAGGCTGCCACAGACATACACACAGGCGCCGTCCGCGACCCAGCGCTTGACCGCTTCGGCCTGCTGCAGCAACACATCCTGCACATACACCTTCTCTGCCTGATCCCGCGAGAACGCGAGGTCCAGGCGCGCCAAGTCACCGCTGCCTAGCCAGCCCTGCAGCTCATCACCGCACAGCAGGTCGTGGGCCCGGTTACGCTCACCGAACAACAGCCAGTTGCGCTGCTCGCCCGCGTTGATGCGTGCCTTGATCAGGCTGCGCAAACCCGCCAGCCCGGTACCGTTGCCGATCAGAATCATGGGTGCCGGCGACGCGGGCAGGTGGAAGCCACTGTTGCGGCGCAGGCGCAAGCCCAGCGCGCCATCCACCGGCAGGTACTCGGTCAGCCAACCGGAACCCAGGCCGAGGGTGCCATCGGGGTGACGTTCCTGGCGCACGATCAACTCCAGCACACCGTCACTGGCGATCGAGGCAATGGAGTATTCACGCGTGCCGATCGGTACCAGCGCATCGACCAGCGCCTGGGCGTGCAGCCCCACCAGGTGATCGCGCCGGCTCGGCAACTGGCGGCTGGCCAGCGCCTGACCCAAGGTTTCGCTCAGGCCGTCGAGCTGCACGGACGTGTCGGCATTCAGCCCCAGGCCATGGAGGAAGGCATCGACCCGCGGCTGACCATTGCGCGGCAAGATTTCCACCAGGTCACCAGCCTGCCAGCTGGCGGGCGCTTCGGCACGCAGGCCGATCAGGTAAACCGGCTGGCCTTGGCTGCCCGGGTTCATCAGCGCGCGTTGCACCAGGGTCCAGTTGCCGAAGCTTGCTGGCTGCCAGGCCGTTACCGGCTGAGCGCCGGTCAGTTGCGCCAGTGCCTGCTGCCATTGCTGCAGGGCCGCCGGGTCGGCGCTGTCTACCTCCACCGGGCTGAACGCAGTGCTGGCGCCGCGCTCAGCCAACCAGGCCTGCAGGCGCCGGGCGAAACCGCAGAAGTGCGGATACTGACGGTCGCCCAAGGCGAGCACTGCGTAGTTGAGGTTGTTCAGCGCCCACGGCTGGCCAAGCACCTTGCGCTCGAACGCGCGGGCGCTGTCAGGGGCTTCGCCATCGCCAAACGTACTGACCACGAACAGTGCACGGCGGGCTTGGCGCAAGTCATCCTCGCCCAGTTCGGCCAAGGCGCGGACCTGCACCGGCAGGCCGGCAGCCTGCAACTGCCCGGCACTCTGCCAGGCCAGCTGTTCGGCAAAGCCGCTTTGGCTGGCGAAGCTGACCAGCCAGCTGTCGCTGCCGGCGTTGACGCTGTCGACGTTGCTGCGGGCGGCGCGCACCTGGCGCTTCTTGCGGCGGCGGTCGAGGTACAGCAGCCAACCCGTCACGAAGAACAGCGGCATGGTCAGGCTGGCGAGGGTGACGATGATGCGCCCCGGCAGGCCGAAGTACTCGCCCACGTGCAGGGCGTAAACGCTCTGCAGCAACTGCGCCTTGAAGGATTTGTCGGCGTAGCGGTCGTGGTTTTTCACCTGGCCGGTGGCCGGGTCCAGCACCAGGGTGTCGAAGGCGCGCGGGTGCGCAGCGTTGTCCAGCAGGAAGAACAGGTTGGCCGGTTGCCCACCTGCCGGTGGCAGGCGCAGGTTGTAGGCGGCCAGGCCGGGGCCTGCGGCAGCCTTGAGGCGGGCCCAGATGGCGTCATAGTCGACCACCAGCGGCGGTGCGTTTTTATCGACCTTCTGTGGCCCGTGGCGGCCACGGCCTTCGCCGCGCTTTTGCTGCTGGCCTGCTGCCGGCGCGTCGGCCAGCAGGGTGTTCAGGCCTTGGCGATACCATTCGTAGGACCAGAACAGGCCAGTGAGGGCGAACAACAGATAGAACAGCAGGCACCAGGTACCTGCCACGGCGTGCAGGTCCCAGTTGAAGGCGCGGCCTTTCTTGGCCCAGTCGAAGGTCAGCCAGACCCGCCAGTTGAGCGCCTTGCGCGGCCAGCGCAGGTACAGGCCGGAGAGGCAGAAGAAGATCAGTATCAGGGTGCAGGCGCCGGTGATCTGCCGACCACTGTCGCCCATGGCCAGGAAACGGTGCAGGTTGAGCATCAGGTTGAAGAAATCCTGCCCGGCCACTTCGCCCTTGAGCTCGCCGGTGTACGGGTCGGCATAGCGCAGCTCGCCGCGGCGCTGGCCCGGCGGTGGGGTGAAGAAGATTCGCGCTGCGTTGCCCTGATGAAGGTCGACCCACAGCATCGACACCTTCTCGCCTTGCGCAGCCTCGACCCGCTGCACCAGTTCGGCGGGCGGCAGCACGCCCTCGGGGCGCACTTCTACCTTCAGCACATCGGCATTGAACGCACGCAGCAGTTCTTCCTGAAACGACCAGATCGCCCCGGTAATGCCCATCAAGGCCAGCACCAGGCCAGCGGTGATGCCAAAGAACCAGTGCAATTGGAACAGCGTCTTCTTCACCACATCGATCACCTTGTCGTGCTGCCGCAACCTGCGCGGCGTGCATTATGCCTTGGTACGCAAAAGCCCCGCTCACTGGAATGAACGGGGCTTCGGGTTGCTGCTTTAGAAGTGGACGCTGGTGGTCAGCAACGCGGTCCGGCCCGCCGCCTGGTTGGCGAAGTGGGTGGAGAACGCCTTGTCGTAGTACACCTCGTTGGTCAGGTTCTGCACGTTCAGCTGCAGGTCGACGTTCTTGGTCAGCTTGTAGGCCGCCATGGCGTCGTAACGTACATAGCTGTCGACCATGGTGGTGTTGGCCACGCTGCCGTAGACGTCATCCACATAGAACGCGCCGCCACCGACGGTGAGCTTCGGCGTGATCGCGTAAGTGGTCCACAGGCTGGCGCTGTTGTTCGGCGTGTTCGGCAGCTGGTTGCCGTCGTTGGCCTTGCCCAGCGGGCCACCGTCGATCTGGCGGGCCTGCATGTAGGTATAACCGGCGAAAACCTGCCACTTGTCGGTCAGCTTGCCGCTGGCCGACAGCTCGATGCCCTGCACGCGGGTTTCACCGACGTTTTCGTAGCTGGTGGTATCTACCTGCACGCGAGCGTTTTCCTTCTCGGTGCGGAACAGCGCGGCGGCCAGGGACAGGCGCTGGTCGAGCAGGTCCCACTTGGTGCCGATCTCGTAGTTGGTAGTTTCTTCCGGCTCCATGTCGCTGCTCAGCAGGTTGCCGGCGCGGTCGCTGGTGTTGCCCAGCGGGTTGCCTTCGGTGCCTTCACCCAGCATTGCGCCGGGTGGCGTTGCGGAGGTGGCGTAGGAAACATAGATGCTGCCGTTTTCAGCCGGTTTCCAGACCAGGCCCAGCTGGCCGGTGATGAACTCGCTGGTGTCACGGCCCTTGGAAGCAACGCCCTTGCTGTTCACCACGGTAGCGCCGGCGGCATCGTAAGTGCGGTACTGGGTGTCGAAGTGGTCGTAGCGCAGGCCCATGTTCAGCAGCCAGTCAGGCGTCAGCTCCAGGGTGTCGAACACGTAGAGGGCGCGGGTGTTGCTCTTGGTGTCGGTGCCCGCGTAGTTGCGCGCAATGTTGCCGTTCCAAGGGTCGTCCGGGTTCGGGTTGCTCAGCGAGGTGCAGTTGTAGCCGCTGCTGGCGCCGATCATGCCTGGGGTGCAGTTGCTGTTGGCGCTGCCCCCCGGCACGGTATCGGTGTCGACGGTGTAGGACGAACGCTTGCTCTCTTCGCGGCTCAGCTCGATACCGGTGGAGAAGCTGTTCTTCATGCCGCCCAGGTAGAACTCGCCAAACAGGTCAGTCTGGTTGGTGGTGGTGGCGGTGTTGCCGACGCGGCTGTTGGCACGGCGCCAGACGCTGCCGTTGTTGACGTTGCCCTTGCTGTCGTCCGGCTGGGTCAGGATGTAGTCCTGCATGCTGTTGCCATGGCGCAGGGTGTTCTTGACGGTCAGCGAGTCGGTCAGGTCGTGTTCGATCGCGAAGGTGGCGATGTCGACCCGGCTCTTGCGGAAGTCACGGCCGGTCAGGCCGTAGAAGTTGTCGCTGTCGCCACCGTCGTTCGGCTTGCTCGGGTGCGCCGAGGTGCGCCCGCCGCTGCCCGAGGTCGGGATGGTGTAGGGGATGCCCGAGTCCGGCAGGTCGTCGCTTTCCAGGTGGTAGTAGTCGAGGTTGACGCGGGTCGGCGTGCCCAGGCCGAAGGCCAGGGATGGGGCGATGCCCCAGCGGTCGTAGTTGACCTTGTCACGGCCGGCGACGTTGCTCTCGTGGGTCATCAGGTTGAGACGACCGGCGACGGTGTCGCTGAACTGGTAGTTGCCATCGAAGGTGTAGCGTTGGGTCTGGTCACTGCCCCAGGTCCAGGCGCCGTCCAGCGAGTTGCCCAGGTGCGCACGCTTGCTCACCAGGTTGATGGTGCCGCCTGCGGCGCCTCGGCCACCGATGGCCGAGTTCGGGCCCTTGGCCACTTCCACCGACTCGATGGCGAAGATCTCACGGGTTTGCGCGCCGGTATCACGCACGCCGTCCAGGTAGGTATCGCCCTGGGCGTCGAAGCCGCGGATGAACGGGCGGTCGCCCTGGGGGTTGCCGCCTTCACCGGCACCAAAGGTGATGCCAGGTACCGTACGCAGGGCGTCCTGCAGGCTGAGGGCGTTGGTGTCCTTGATCACCTGCTGCGGAATCACCGTGACCGAGCGCGGTGTATCGACCAGCGGCGCGGTGTACTTCTGCGACGAGGCTTTCTCGACCTTGTAGTCGGTGCTGGCCTGTTCGGCCTTGCCGTTGACGCTGGTGGCATCAAGGGTAACGGCACGGTTGGCGGCAGGCTCGGCAGCATAGGCGGTCGAAGCAGTGATGGCGACGCCGATGGCGGTCACGATCAGGCGTGGTGAACTCACAGCAGATGGCACGTAGTGACGCATTGGTAAGGACCTTCCCCAAGGTGATAAGGCGGCGGATCTTAATGTAAGCAATTGTGACTAACAATTGAGAGTAGTTACCATTCGTGAAGAATTTACAATCTTTACAGTTTGCCGTTACGGTTTTCGTCGGCTGAAACGTCTTAAGCGGCGAATGGGGCTTGTGGTGTGTAAAAGGTAATCAATATCATTGACACCTTTACATTTGCCCAGGTGCCGCCGCCATGCTGCTTCACATTCCCGGCCTGTTCGATGCCGACGAACTCGCGCGTATCCGTGAGGCCCTGGAGCAGGCCGACTGGGCCGATGGCAAGGTCACGGCGGGTTATCAGTCGGCCAAGGCCAAGCACAACCTGCAGTTGCCTGAAGGCCACCCGCTGGCCAAGGAGCTCGGCAGCGCATTGATCGACCGCCTGTGGAACACGCCCCGGTTCATGTCGGCAGCGCTGCCGCACAAGGTCTTTCCACCGCTGATCAATTGCTACCGCGAAGGCGGCAACTTCGGCTTTCACATCGACAATGCCCTGCGCCAGCCCAAGGGCAGCGCGGAGCGGGTGCGTACCGACCTGTCGTCAACGCTGTTCCTCAGCGACCCGGACAGTTACGACGGCGGCGAACTGGTGATCCAGGACACTTATGGCATGCATCAGGTGAAGCTGGCGGCCGGCGACCTGGTGCTGTACCCCGGCACCAGCTTGCACAAGGTCAACCCGGTGACACGCGGCCAGCGCTATGCTGCGTTTTTCTGGACGCAAAGCCTGGTGCGCGAAGACAGCCAGCGGGCGCTGTTGTTCGAGATGGACAATGCCATCCAGCAACTCACCGCCGATGTGCCCGAACACCCTTCGCTGCTGCAGTTGACGGGTACCTACCACAACCTGCTGCGCCGCTGGGCCGAGGTCTGAGACGTGTCATACCAATTGCGTCGTGAAGAAGTGATGGATGTTGCAGGCCTCAAGGCCATGCTCGAAGACAGCCCCGGCAAGGCTGCCCAGGCGATCCTGGCGGCAGCGGGGCAGGGGGCGGTCGAGGCGCAGTTGCTGCTGGGGCAGATTCTGCTCGACGGGCGTGGCATCGAAGCCGATGCCGGTGTGGCCCGGCGCTGGTTCGGCATCGCCGCCCAGGCCGGCAGTGCCATGGCGCACAACATGCTTGGGCGTTGCCTGGAACATGGCTGGGGGGGGGAGGTGAGCCTTTCGCAGGCGGCCATCCACTATGCGCGTGCGGCTGACGCGGGGCTGGGCTGGGGCCTTTACAACCTGGGTAACCTGCTGGCCACCGGGCGTGGGGTACCGGCAAACCAGGCCCAGGCGTTGCTCTGTTACGAGAAAGCGGCGCACATGGGGCATGCCAAGTCGATGAACTTGTATGGGCGTTACCTGGAACAGGGCATCGCCACGGCACCCAGCCCGGCGCGGGCGGTGCGCTGGTATCGACGTTCGGCAGAGGCGGGGGACTTTCGCGGCATGTTCAGCCTGGCGCTGGTGCTGGTCGAGCGTGGGCAGGTGGCTGAGGCTGGGCCTTGGCTGGAGCGTGCGCGGGTTGAGGGGAATGTGAATTTTCTGCGCAGTGCGGTGGCCACGCTGCAGGGCGCTGGACCGTTGCTGGTGGGGTATGCTGCCGGGTACGCCGAGGAACTCGAACAGCGTCGGGAATGAGGCCGGCATTGACACACATGAAAACGGGGCCTTTCGGCCCCGTTCTTCATTACAGGTAGTAAGCCTTCAGCGGCGGGAAGCCGTTGAATTCCACCGCGCTGTAGCTGGTGGTGTAGGCACCGGTCGACAGCCAGTACAGGCGGTCGCCGATCGCCAGGTTCAGCGGCAGGCCGTACTTGTAGTGCTCGTACATGATGTCGGCGCTGTCGCAGGTCGGGCCGGCGATGACCACTTCTTCCATCTCGCCTTTCTTCTCGGTCCAGATCGGGAACTTGATGGACTCGTCCATGGTTTCGATCAGGCCGGAAAATTTGCCCACGTCGGTGTACACCCAACGCTCGACCGCGGTACGCGACTTGCGCGCTACCAGCACCACTTCGCTGACCAGGATGCCGGCGTTGGCGATCAGCGAACGGCCTGGCTCGAGGATGATTTCCGGCAGGTCGTCACCAAAATCTTCCTTCAGGAAGCGGATGATCTCTTCAGCGTAGGTTTCCAGGCTGTTGGTACGGGTGATGTAGTTGGCCGGGAAGCCGCCACCCATGTTGATCAGTTTCAGCTCGATGCCGTCTTCTTCCTTCAGGCGCTCGAAGATCACTTTGACCTTGGCGATGGCCGCGTCCCACACGCTGATGTCGCGTTGCTGCGAACCGACGTGGAAGGAAATGCCGTACGGCACCAGGCCCAGGTCGCGAGCGAGGATCAGCAGGTCCATGGCCATGTCGGTCTGGCAGCCGAATTTACGCGACAGCGGCCAGTCGGCAGTGGTGGAGCCTTCGGTGAGGATACGCACGTAGACCTTGGAACCCGGCGCGGCCTTGGCGATGTTGCGCAGGTCGGCTTCCGAGTCGGTGGCGTACAGGCGCACGCCCTTCTCGTAGAAGTAGCGGATATCCTTGGATTTCTTGATGGTGTTGCCGTAGCTGATGCGGTCGGCGCTGACGCCACGGTCCATCACTTTGTCCAGCTCGTAGATCGAGGCGATGTCGAAGCTCGAGCCTTTGTCTTTGAGCAGGTCGATGATCTCGACCGCCGGGTTGGCCTTGACTGCGTAGTAGACCTTGGCGAATTCGAAACCGGCGCGCAGGTCGTCGTAGGCCTTGCTGATCATCTGGGTATCGATGAGTACGAACGGGGTTTCTTGCTTGTCGGCGAACGCCTTCATTTTCTGGAAGGTGTCACGCGCGAAATAGTCTTCGACCTGGATCGACATGCTCAGGGACTCCATGGGCAAACTGAAAAGATAAGTGGCTGCAAACTGAACGTCCTCCGTATCCCCACTTTGGTTCGCCTACTCAGTACTTGAGCCGGATGGATCGTTTCCAGCATGGACGTTCGGCGCGCACTTTAGGGCGTGAAGAATGCAAGATCAACAGGCAATCCGGGCATGTTCGTCGCGGATCGACGACCTGCCATTTGAATAACCGACTCATGTGACCGGCAGATGTTCCTTGGGATGTTTGAAGCGTTAAATATTGTGGAATGGACCGTATCGGCCCTTTGGCGGGTGAACCCGCTCCCATAGGGATTGCGCTAATCCTGTCGGCGCGGGGTCACCCGCGAATGGCCCTGAGGTGTTCATATTTATGGCCACATTTTCCTGGCACTGCAGTGCCTGAAATCCGTATAAATTTTTTGTTACCGACTGACGGATTTGCCGTTCTTGATGAGAAACATTACTATTCGCACCCTTATCTGCCTCCCTGACGAACCCCGACCGTGTCCGGACCCAAAGGCTTCCTCGACCACTACCATGAGCTGATCGGCACCTGGACGCGCAAGCTGCGCAGTCGTCAGCAGGCCGAGGACCTCGCTCACGATGCCTTCGTACGGGTACTGGAAAACCCCCGCGAACAGGTCGAGCAGCCCCGCGCCTACCTGCACCAGACCGCCCGCAACATTGCCGTGGACGGTTTTCGCCGTGAAGACCGGCGCCAGGTACTGGCGCTGGAAGCCTTTGAGGAAAGCGCCAGCCACAGCGGTGACCCTGAAGCCTACGTACACGCGCTGGAGCTTGCCGACAGTGTCGAGCGGGCGCTGGCCGAGTTGCCGCTCAACTGCCGGCGGGTGTTCATCTGGCAGAAGCTCGAAGGCCTGACCCAGGCCGAGATTGCCGAGCGCATGGGCTTGAGCAAGAACATGGTCGAAAAGTATATGATCCGCACCCTCCGACACCTGCGTGAGCACCTGGACGTGTCGGCATGATGAGTCAGGAGACCTTTTCGATGAAACGGCACGGTACCGATAGCGTCCGCGAGCAGGCGGCCGAATGGTTCGCCCGCGTGCAGGATGCGCCGCGGGATGCCGAGCTGCTGGCCCGCTTGCAAGGGTGGCTGGAGGCGGACCCACGCCATCGCGAGGAATACCAGCAGCTCGCCAGCCTCTGGCGCGCCGCCGACTTCATACCGCGCCAGCGCCTCGATGCCCTGTGCGCGCCAGCGCCCGTGCGCCAGCTGCCTCGGCGGCGTTTGCTGCGCCAGGCTTTGGCGGCCGGTGTGGCAGTGGTTGCCCTGGGCCTCGGCTGGAGTGGCTGGCAGTACCAGCGCCTTAATCATCAAGACCCGTTACAGACTGCCTTCGGTGAGCGCCGCCAGGTCGAACTGCCGGACGGCTCGCAGCTGACGCTCAACGGCGGTACGCAGTTGCAGGTCGATTTCAGCGCGGGGCGGCGGCACATTCAACTGAACGCCGGTGAGGCGATGTTCATCGTCGCCCACGACAGCAGCCGACCGTTCGTGGTCGACACGGCCCAAGGCAGCGTGACCGTCACCGGCACCCGCTTTGATGTACGGCTGGACCCGGCCGCCACCCGCGTAGCGGTCGAGCAAGGCTCGGTACGGGTGCAGGGCAAGGATGCTTCGCTGGCGCAACTGACGGCCGGCCTGGGCGCGCATATAGATGCACAAGGCAAGGTGGCGGCGCCCTACGCGGTCAATGCCGCAGCCCTGACTGCCTGGCGCCAGGGCAAGCTGGTGTTCGACAACGCCCCCCTGGCCGAGGTGGCGGCCGAAGTTTCCCGCTACCGCACCCAGCCGCTGCGGGTTGCCCCCGGCAAGGTGGCACAGATGCGCCTCTCAAGCACCTTCAGCACCGACGACACCGATGCACTGCTGCGCGCTTTGCCGAGCATCTTGCCGGTGGTCATCAAAGCCCATGAAGACGGCTCTCGCGAAATAATCGCGAAATAGATTCAGGTTTATTTCAGCTCGTTCGTCTTCCTCGCCAGCTGCAACTGCCAAGCATTTACATTTGCATGCGGTTGGCGTTTATCCCGCACTTCAGGATGTCTGACGACGTGAACAACAACAAATCCTTGCCACGCTTTCGCGCCCTGGCGCTGGCCCTCGCGGTCAGTGCCGTGGCCGTCAACAGCCACGCCGAACAGGCTGGCGGCGCAATCCAGATCCAGGCACAACCGCTGGCCTCGGCCCTGAGCCAATTGGGCCAGCAGACCAACCTGCAACTGTTCTACAGCCCTGAGCTTGTGGCCGGCAAACAGGCCCCGGCGGTGTCCGGCAACCTGGCGCCGGTGCAGGCGCTGCAACAGTTGCTGCAAGGCAGCGGGCTGACCTTCGAGATGGCCCAGGACACAGTGGTGGTAAAGCCGCTGCCGACCACCCTCGACCTGGGCAGCGGTAGCCTGGAGCTGGCGCCCACCGACATCAAGGTGGTCGGTGACTGGCTGGGCGATGCCGACCAGGCCGTGGTGCAGAACCACCCCGGCGCGCGCACCGTGGTGCGTCGCGAGGCCATGCTCGAGCAGGGTGCAATGAACGTTCGCGACGTGCTGCGCGGCATCCCTGGCGTGCAGGTGCAGGACTCCAACGGCACCGGTGGCAGCGACCTGTCGCTGAACGTTGGCGTGCGCGGCCTGACCTCGCGGCTGTCGCCCCGCTCGACCGTGTTGATCGATGGCATCCCGGCGGCGTTCGCCCCTTATGGCCAGCCGCAGCTGTCGATGGCGCCGATCTCTTCGGGCAACCTGGACAGCATCGACGTGGTACGCGGCGCAGGTTCTGTGCGCTACGGCCCGCAGAACGTCGGTGGGGTGATCAACTTCGTTACCCGGGCGATCCCAGAGAAGGCCTCGGCTGAGCTTTCCACCACCTTGGAAACCTCGCAGCATGGCGGCTGGAAGCACACCGAGTCGGCCTTCGTCGGCGGCACCGCCGACAACGGCATGGGCGTAGCACTGCTGTACACCGGGGTGAACGGCAACGGTTACCGCGAGAGCAACAACGGCAACGACATCGACGATGTGATCCTCAAGACCCACTGGGCCCCGACCGACGTCGATGAGTTCTGGCTCAACTTCCATTACTACGATGGCCGTGCCGACATGCCCGGCGGCCTGACCCAGGCTCAGTACGACAGCAACCCGTACCAGTCACTGCGCGACTACGACTACTTCGCCGGCCGGCGCAAGGATGTATCGTTCAAGTGGCAGCGCCAGCTCGACGACGCTACCCAGTTCGAAGTGCTGACCTACTACACCGACAGCTTCCGTGGCAGCGCCATTGCCTCGCGTGACATGAAGACCCTGTCGTCGTACCCGCGCAACTACCACACCTTCGCCATCGAACCGCGCCTGTCGCGGATCTTCTTCGCCGGCCCCACTACCCAGGAAGTCAGTGTGGGTTACCGCTACCTGAAAGAGGCCATGCGCGAGCAGTCGACCCGCCTGGCGCTGATCGACAACGTGCCGACGCCCACCTCGACCTCTGACGGCCATGTGTTCCAGGACCGTAGCGGCGGCACCGAGGCCAGCGCCTACTACATCGACGACAAGATCGACGTCGGCAACTGGACCATCACCCCCGGTATCCGCTTCGAGCACATCAACACCGACTGGCGCGACCGCCCGGTGCTGGGCGCCAACAACCGCCCGGTGGCAGAGAAGAAGCGCAGCATCACCAGCAACGAACCGCTGCCGGCACTGAGCGTGATGTACCACCTCTCCGATGCCTGGAAGGTGTTCGCCAACTACGAGACCTCGTTCGGCAGCCTGCAGTACTTCCAGCTGGGCCAGGGCGGTACCGGCAACAGCACGGCCAACGGCCTGGAGCCGGAAAAGGCCAAGACTTATGAGGTGGGTACGCGCTATGACAACGGCGGCTTCGCCGGTGAGCTGACAGCGTTCTACATCGACTTCGATGACGAGCTGCAGTACATCAGCAACGATGTCGGCTGGACCAACCTGGGCGCCACCAAGCACCAGGGTATCGAAGCGTCGGTGCGTTATGACCTGGCCGGGCTGGATTCGCGGCTTGAAGGCCTGTCGGTGAATGGCGGCTACACCTATACCCGCGCCACATACGAGGGGGAGATCCCAGGCTTCAAGGGGCGTGACCTGCCGTTCTACTCACGCCAGGTGGCCACTGCCGGGGTGCGCTATGCGATCAACCGCTGGACCTGGAACCTGGACGCCTATGCCCAATCCAAGCAGCGTGCGCCGGGCACCGGGATCAATAGTGATGGCAGCTTCAATGGTGACTACATCACCGAGCCGAGTGCCGATGGGCAGTATGGAGATATTCCGGGTTATGTGACCTGGCATGCCCGTGGGGGGTATGACTTCGGGCCGCAGATGGCCAACATGAAGGTGGCGGCGGGGGTGAAGAACCTGTTCGACAAGCAGTACTTCACCCGCTCCAGCGACAACAATGCTGGCCTCTATGTGGGTGAGCCGCGGACCTTTTATGTGCAGGCCAGTGTAGGGTTCTGATACAGCGTCGTCCCATTCGCGGGGCAAGCCCGCTCCCCACAGATGTGTGTAGGAGTGGCCTTGCCGGGGCGCCGGACCGGTCGGAAAGGGGCGCAAAGCGCCCCAAAAAAATCAGGAAACCACCGCCTCAGCCGGTGACACGATGCTGGTCTTCGCCCCACGCGATCGCCCCGAGCTCAAGTAAGCCGCAATCGACTCCTGCGTCACCTCGCCCAAGAATACCTGCTCGGCATCCAGCACCGGCAACCACGCCCGGTTGAACTCGTACATCCGCGACAGCAGGATGCGCAGGTTCTCATCGTGCGATGCGGTGGCATTGAACTGGCGCAGGAAGTCGCCGCAGGCCCCTTGCTGGCGGTGCATGTCGCGCCGGCGCACATAGCCCAGCGCCTTGTTCTGCGCATCGGTCACCACTACATAGCGGCGGTCGTGCTCGTCCAGCAGCTCCAGCGCATCGCTCACTGGCGTGTCCGGGCTGACTGACGGGGCGTTGTCCGCCGCATCTTCGGCACGCACCAGCAACAGGCGTTTCAAGGTGCTGTCCTGGCCGACGAAGTTGCTGACGAAGTCATCCACCGGGTGCGCCAGCAGGGTGTCCGGGTGGTCCAGCTGCAACAGCTTGCCGGCACGGAAGATGGCGATCTTGTCGCCCAGCTTGAGCGCTTCGTCGATGTCGTGGCTGACCATGATCACGGTCTTGTTCAACGCCCGCTGCATCTCGAAGAACTCGTTCTGAATCATCTCGCGGTTGATCGGGTCGACTGCGCCGAACGGCTCATCCATCAACAGCACCGGCGCGTCGGCAGCCAGCGCGCGGATCACGCCGATACGCTGCTGCTGGCCACCGGAAAGCTCACGCGGGTAGCGCTGCAGGTACTGCTTTGGCTCGAGCTTGATCATGTGCATCAGCTCGCGGGCGCGGTCGTGGCACTTCTGCTTGTCCCAGCCGAGCAGGCGCGGGACCACGGTGATGTTCTCCTCGATGGTCATGTTGGGGAACAGGCCGATCTGCTGGATCACGTAGCCAATGTGGCGGCGCAGGGTGACTTCGTCCAGCCCGCTGGTGTCTTCGCCATTGATGAACACCTGGCCGGAGGTGGGCGTGATCAGGCGGTTGATCATCTTCAGCGTGGTGCTCTTGCCGCAGCCCGAGGGGCCGAGGAATACGCAGATTTCGCCTTCGTTGACGGTCAGGCTGACCGCGTCGACGGCTTTGACGTCCTTGCCGTTGACGTTGAAGGTTTTGCTGAGGTTCTTGAGTTCGATCATGAGCGCAGTCCTTCTGGAGTCAGGGCACGTTGCAGGGTTTGCAGGAGCAGGTCGGCGATGATCGCCAGCAGGCTGACCAGCACGGCGCCGACCAGCAACATCGACATGTCGCTGCGGCTGATGGAGGTCAGGATGAGCACGCCCAGGCCACCGGCACCGATGGTCGCGGCGATGGTCATCACGCCGATGTTCATCACCACGGCGGTGCGCACGCCGGCGAGGATCACCGGCACCGCAATCGGCAGCTCGACCATGCGCAGGCGTTGGCCGAAGGTCATGCCGATACCGCGCGCGGCTTCACGGATACCGGGCTCGACGTTGGTCAGGGCGAGGTAGGTGTTGCGCAGGATCGGCAGCAGTGAATAGAGGAATACCGCAGTGATCGCCGGCAGCGGGCCGAGGCCTTGGCCGAACTTGGAATAGAACGGCAGCAGCAGGCCGAACAGGGCGATCGAGGGAATGGTCAGCAGCACCGTGGCGCTGGCCTGCAGCGGGCCTGCGACGGCCGGGAAGCGGGTCATCAGGATGCCCAGTGGCACGCCGACGAGGATGGCCAGGCTGACGGCGATGCCAACCAGCATGATGTGTTGCCAGGTCAGTTGCAGGACCTGGGCCCAGTCGAGGTGGGCGAAGGTGTCGAGCAGGCTCATGGCTGTACCTCCTTCAAAGGATGCTCACGCAGGAAGGCTGCGGCCACGGCGGTGGGGTTCTGGTGTTCGACGTCGACCTGGGCGTTGAGCTGGCGCATGGTTGCGTCGTCGAGCTGCTCGGCCAGCGGCTTGAGCAGGGTGGCCAGGTTGGGGTTGGCGTCGAGCACGGCTTTGCGCACCACCGGGGCGGCGGTGTAGTCGGGGAAGTAGTGCTTGTCGTCGTCCAGCAGCTTGAGGTCGAAGGCGTTCAGGCGCCCGTCGGTGGTGTACACCAGGCCGGCGAACACCTGGTTGTTGCGCATCGCGGTGTACACCAGGCCGCCATCCATCTGGCGGATGTTGCGGCGGTCCAGCGGCAAGCCGTACAGCTCGCGCAGGCCTACCAGCCCATCAGGGCGGTTGGCGAACTCGGTGTCCAGGGCCACCAGGTGGGTGCGGTCGTGCTCATCACGCAGTACCTGGTTGAGGTCGCTGATCGAGTTGACCTGCGGGTAGGCTTCGGCCACTTGCTTGGGCAGGCCCAGGGCATAGGTGTTGCTGAAGTTCGAGGGGGTCAGCCAGATCAGGCCCTTCTTCGCGTCCAGTGCCTTGACCTTGGCGTAGGTGGCCTCGGCGTTGGGCATGCGTTCGTCGATGTGGTTGTACGACACCAGCGATACACCGGTGTATTCCCACATCAGGTCGAGCTGGCCGGTCTCTTGTGCCTGGCGGGCGATGTTGCTGCCAAGGCCGGTGGTCACGCGCACATCGAAACCGTTTGCGCGCAGGTATTGGGCGGTGATTTCGGCAAGCACGGTCTGTTCGGTGAACACCCGCGCACCGATACGGATCAGCGGTTTGTCCGCTGCCTGGGCAAAACCTGCGAACAGCAGGGCCGCGCCCAGCAGCAAGGCGATTCTCTTCTTCATACGTTCCCTCTTCTTATTGGGCCAGGCCACGTTCCAGCCAGCGCCTGCTGGAGAAGCTCACCAGGGCGTCGAGCAGCAATGCCAGCAGCGCCGTACAAGCGGCGCCCAGCAGCAGCTGCGGCTGGTTGTTCAGGGCGATGCCAGGGAAGATCAGGCTGCCCAGGCTGTTGGCGCCGATCAGGAACGCCAGGGGCGCGGTGCCTACGTTCAGGGCCAGGGCCACACGCACACCGCCGACGATGATCGGCACGGCATTGGGCAATTCCACCTGCCACAGTTGCTGGCGCGGGGTCATGCCGATGCCGGTGGCGGCTTCCTTGAGCGAGGCGGGGACGTTTTTCAGGCCCTCGTAGGTGTTGCGCACGATGGGCAGGAGGGAGGCGAGGAACAGCGCGAAGATCGCGGGCCCGGCGCCGATGCCCAGGATACTGAGCGCGATGGCCAGAACGGCCAGAGGGGGGATGGTGTTGCCAACGTTGAAGAACTGCATGAAGCGTTCGGCTTTGTCGACCCGGTGCGGTCGACTTAACGCAATGCCGGCGGGGATGCCCACGGCCAACGCCGCCGCCATCGAAGCCAGCACCAGTACCAGGTGCGCTTGCAGGTAGAACCCAAGATCGTCGCGGTAACGCGCGATCGTGTCGATGCC
This sequence comes from Pseudomonas sp. SWRI77, assembly GCF_014269105.1. Lineage (NCBI taxonomy): Bacteria > Pseudomonadati > Pseudomonadota > Gammaproteobacteria > Pseudomonadales > Pseudomonadaceae > Pseudomonas > Pseudomonas sp. SWRI77. The sequence continues at coordinate 48,593 of NZ_JABWRV010000010.1, forward strand.
GATCCAGTGGATCAGCAGGGCCAGGATGACGAGCACGGTGGCGCATCCCAACAGCCCTTTTCCGTAGCGTGTAGCCACAGGCGGACTCCTTGTGTTGTCGGCGAGCACACTTCTTTTTTTGCCGGCCATCACTGGCGGCGGTGGGTGTGTTCGCGAGTAGCAGCGTGATGCGTGCGCAAGGCAGCGATCAGGCCATGAGCCGAACCCCGTCGGGCCCGAAAAAGCTGATGAAACCAGTCCCCAAGCGAAGCGGGTTGCAGGGGAGTGGACGTCTCCGAGGGCGTAAAGGTTCCCATCTGAGGCGGCATTTGGCCAGTGTTAATCACTGGGTCAGTGAACTTTCGTACGAAAAAACAGCGCAATTCCTACCTTAAGGCGTTGGTTTACCTGCTTTCGATCCATTTGTCCTGATGGACAAAATTCCTCTCTCGATTTCCTTGATATCTATTTGAAGGAATATTCTTTGGGGGGTATATTTTGTCTTGGTCGATACATTTCTGTACCGAATTCGTCGTGGAGTTCGAAGGGTTCGACAAGCAGGTCCAGAAAGAGCTCGTGGCCCATCTGAGGCTATTGGAGTTTCAAGGGCCAACCCTGGGTAGGCCGAGGGTGGACACACTGAAGGGGTCTCGTCACAACAACATGAAAGAGCTGAGATTTTCTGCGTGTGATGGAGTCTGGCGTGTTGCATTTGCTTTTGACCCAGCGCGTAAAGCCGTAGCTCTGGTAGCTGGAAATAAGACGGGACTCAGCGAAGCACTGTTTTACCGGAGACTGATCAAGCGGGCCGATGATCGTTTCGACAAGTATTTACGAGAAGGAGATAGCAATGTCCAAGACACTTGATGAGGTCATTGAGAGTTTGCCACTGGAACTGCAGGTGGCAGCCGAAGCGCGAGGGCGTGAGCTGATACGCGAAGAGATGACATTGCAGGCGTTGCGCAAGCAGCTTGAGCTGACCCAGGAAAGCATGGCCGAAAGGCTGGATATCAGGCAGGGCAACATCTCCAAGGTCGAAAATCGCTCCGATATGCTGATTTCTACACTGCGCAGCTATGTTGAAGCGATGGGGGGGACGCTTGAGCTGGTGGCGCGCATGCCGGGTCGCCCTCCTGTCACCTTGGATGGGTTCACCGATAGCGCCACTAGCAGCAAGTAACTCAGCATCCGCTCCACGGGGGGCGGGGATCAAATTTTGGTCCCCGGCCAAACTCAGGTATGATATTGCCCCTTTTCGAATCCCCCAGTCAGGCGATTTCCCATGACCAACCAGGCCGCCGAAGTCGCGAAGCGCCGCACTTTCGCAATTATTTCCCACCCCGACGCCGGTAAGACCACCATCACCGAGAAGCTCCTGCTGATGGGCAAGGCCATTGCCGTCGCCGGTACCGTGAAGTCGCGCAAGTCCGACCGCCACGCCACCTCCGACTGGATGGAAATGGAGAAGCAGCGCGGCATCTCCATCACCACCTCGGTGATGCAGTTCCCGTACCGCGAGCACATGATCAACCTGCTCGATACCCCCGGCCACGAAGACTTCTCGGAAGACACCTACCGCACCCTGACCGCAGTGGACTCGGCGCTGATGGTGCTCGACGGCGGTAAAGGTGTAGAGCCGCGGACCATCGCCCTGATGGACGTCTGCCGCCTGCGTGACACGCCCATCGTCAGCTTCATCAACAAACTCGACCGTGATATCCGCGACCCGATCGAACTGCTCGACGAAATCGAGGCAGTGCTGAAGATCAAGGCCGCGCCAATCACCTGGCCGATCGGTTGCTACCGCGACTTCAAGGGTGTGTACCACCTGGCCGGCGACTACATCATCGTCTACACCCCGGGCCACGGCCATGAGCGTACCGAGGTAAAAATCATCGAGAAGCTTGATTCCGATGAGGCGCGTGCGCACCTGGGTGACGAATATGATCGCTTCCTCGAACAGCTTGAGCTGGTGCAGGGCGCCTGCCATGAATTCGATCAGGACGAGTTCATCAACGGCCAACTGACCCCAGTGTTCTTCGGTACCGCACTGGGCAACTTCGGTGTCGACCATGTGCTCGACGCCGTTGTCGACTGGGCGCCGCGCCCGCTGGCCCGTGTGGCGCACGAGCGTACCGTGGAGCCGGTAGAAGAGAAGTTCACAGGCTTCGTGTTCAAGATCCAGGCGAACATGGACCCGAAACACCGTGACCGTATCGCCTTTATGCGCATCTGCTCGGGCAAGTACGAGAAGGGCATGAAGATGCGCCACGTGCGTACCGGCAAGGACCTGCGCATCGGTGACGCACTGACCTTCTTCTCGTCCGAGCGCGAGCAGCTGGAAGAAGCCTTTGCCGGCGATATCATCGGCCTGCACAACCACGGCACCATCCAGATCGGCGACACCTTCACCGAAGGCGAAGCACTGGGCTTCACCGGTATCCCGCACTTTGCTCCGGAGCTGTTCCGCCGTGTGCGCCTGAAGGACCCGCTCAAGTCCAAGCAGCTGCGCCAGGGCCTGCAGCAGCTGGCCGAAGAGGGGGCGACCCAGGTGTTCTTCCCCGAGCGCAGCAACGACATCATCCTCGGTGCGGTCGGTGTGCTGCAGTTCGACGTAGTGGCCAGCCGCTTGAAGGAAGAGTACAAAGTCGAGTGCGCCTACGAGCCGATCACCGTGTGGTCGGCGCGCTGGATCAGCTGTGATGACAAGAAGAAGCTTGAGGAATTCCAGACCAAGGCCATGGAGAACCTGGCCATCGACGGTGGCGGCCACCTGACCTACCTGGCGCCGACCCGGGTCAACCTGGCGTTGATGGAAGAGCGCTGGCCGGATGTGAAATTCCGCGCTACTCGCGAGCACCACTAAAAGCAGCTTCGAGCCTCAAGCTGGAAGCTACAAGTGGAAGCGAGCCTGTATTGGCCCGCCTTTCTTGTAGCTTGCGGCTTGAAGATTGCAGCTGTTGTCAGTTTCCGGCTTTGATACTGGTCCAGATCCGGGTGCGAATGCGGTCGAGCTTGGCCGGCATCGCCTCCAGCGCATACAGCTTGCCCATCACTTCGTCACTGGGGTAAATCATCGTATTGCCCTTCATCGCCGGGTCCACCAGGCCATCAGCCTTGAGGTTGCCGTTGGCGTACTGCACGTGGTTACTGATGTTGGCCATCACCTCCGGCTGCAGCAGGTAGTTCATGTAGGCATACCCCGCCTTCTCATCGGGGGCATCGGCCGGCATGGCAACCATGTCGAACCACATCGGCGCGCCTTCCTTGGGGATCGAATACCCCACCTTCACCCCATTCTTTGCTTCATCAGCGCGGTTTTTCGCCTGCAGCACGTCACCGGAGAAGCCCACCACCACGCAGATATCGCCATTGGCCAGGTCACCGGTGTACTTGGATGAATGGAAGTAGCTGATGTACGGCCGCACCTTCATTAGCAAGTCCTTGGCCTTCTCGTAGTCCTTCGAGTCCTGGCTGTGATGCGGCAAGCCCAGGTAATGCAGGGCAATCGGCAGCAGCTCGGGGCCGTTGTCCAGCACCGCGACGCCGCAGCTTTTCAGCTTGCTCATGTACTCGGGCTTGAAGATCAGGTCCCATGAGTCCAGCGGCGCGTTGTCGCCGAGGACTGCCTTGACCTTATCGATGTTGTAGCCAATGCCCGTGCTGCCCCAGAGGTACGGGAAGCCGTACTGGTTGCCCGGGTCGTTGACCTCAAGTGCCTTGAGCAGCACCGGGTTGAGATTTTGCCAGTTGGGCAACTGCGACTTGTCCAGCTTCTTCAGGGCCTTGCCCTGAATCTGCCGGGCCATGAAGTGGTTGGACGGAAACACCACGTCGTAGCCGGAATTGCCGGTCATCAGCTTGCCATCGAGGGTTTCGTTGCTGTCGTAAACGTCGTAGGTGGGATTGATGCCGGTGGTTTGCTGAAAGTGCTTCAGGGTGTCCGGCGCGACATAGCTGGACCAGTTGTAGATCTTCACCGTGTCGGCGGCGTTGGCCATGCTGGCGGCCAGCATCAGAGGTGCAAGAAGAAGGGTGCGCATGTCGGGTTTACCTTGCTTTGTCTGTTGTTATCGAAGGCAGGCGATCAGCGGATCAGAAAATAAGCACGTAAGTCTTGCGCACGGTCTCCAGGATGTCCCACGTGCCGGTGCTGTTGGCCGGTAGCGTCAGTGCGTCTCCGGCTTCTATGTAGAGGGGCTCGCCACCGTCGGGGGTGAAGGTGCAGCGGCCCTTGATGATGTGGCAGAACTCTTGTTGCACGATCTGCCGTCGCCAGCGCCCGGGGCTGCACTCCCAGATGCCGGTTTCGACGCCATCGCTGCGCTCCACGCAGGTGACCGAGGTCACCGCCACGGGCTCGCCGAGCGGCACTGCGACCGGGTTGGTGCTGTCCAGGACGGCGCTTTCAGTGTGTTTGAAGTGAGTGATGTTCATGACCGGTGGATCCTGTGTAGGTGAACGGTAAGTCAGTGCATGAAGCCTTCCATGAAGTCTGCCAGTGAGCTGGCCAGGCGCCGCCGCCACGGTGCGCTGGCGCGGTTGGCGAGGGTGCGGTCCTCGTGGACGAAACTCTGGATGATCGCGTTGTAGCCCAACCAGCGGCAGGGCTCGGGTGGCCAGCTGGCCAGGCTCGACAATGGGCGGTTGTCGAGTACCCAGGGTTGCGCGGTCAGTGCGTTGTGCTGGTTGAGGATCAGTGCCGCCAACGTCCGCCCGCCGAGGTTGGTGGCGCCGACCCCCTCGCCGCCGTAGCCGCCGGCCAAGGCGATGCCGCGCTGGCGGTCGCACAGCATGTGCGGTCGGAAGCGTCGGGCCATGCCCAGGTTGCCGCCCCAGGAGTGGGTGATGCGCACATGCTTGAGCTGCGGGAACAGCTCGCTGAACAGGTAGCGGCGCAGTTCGACTTCGGCTTCGGTAAGGGTGAAGTCTTCGCGCAGGCGGCCACCGAAGCGATAGCCGCCACGGGCGCCGAACACCAGGCGGTTGTCGGCGGTGCGCTGGCCGTAGGTAACCTGACGGCTGCTTTCGCTGAAGGCTTGGCCCTCGGCCAGGCCGATCTGCTCCCAAATCGAATCGGGCAGTGGCTCGGTCGCCACCAGCAAGCTCTGCACCGGTAGCTGATGCTTGCCCAGCGGTGGCAGGCTGGCGGCGTAACCTTCCACGGCGGGCACCGTCCACTGGCAGCGGATGCGCGCCAAGGGGGTGCGAACTTCACCGGGCTGCCAGTCGATGGCAGGGGTGTTCTCGTAGATCGGCACGCCCAGCGCCTCTACCGCTCGGGCCAGGCCGCGGGCCAGCTTGGCGGGCTGGATGGTCGCGGTGTGCGGGCTGTAGATCGCGCCGTAGGCGTTGCTCACCCGCAGTTGTGCGTCCAGTTGCTCGGGCCGCAGCCAGCGGTAGTCATCCTCGGTCATGCCCTGGCGGTACAGGTCATCGAGGTAGGCACGCAGGCTGCGTTCCTGTTCCGGGTAGCGGGCGGCGCAGTACAGCACGCCACCTTTGCGGTAGTCGCAGTCGATGGCTTCGCGTTGCAGCACGGCGTGGACTTCATCGGGGATGCCATGCAGCAGGTCGATGCTGGCGCGGCGTTGTTGCGGCGACAGAGCGGCAAGCAGGCGGTCTTCGCCGAGCAAGTTGCCCATCAGCCAGCCGCCATTGCGCCCAGAGGCGCCGAAGCCGGCGATGTTGGCTTCGATCACGGCAATGTTCAGCTGGGGCGCCTGGCGCTTTAGGTAGTACGCGGTCCACAGGCCGGTGTAGCCGGCGCCGATGATGCACACGTCAACGTCAAGGTCGTTTCGCAGTGCCGGGCGCGCGCACAGCGGCTCGTCGAGCTGGTCCATCCACAGGCTGAGCGTGCGCAGGGGTTGCATCAGTTTCGGCTCCACATCCGTCAAGGTCTGTGGGCGATCCTAGTGGCGTTGGGGGAGGGCTGTCTTACGTGCGTGCACGCAGGGAAATTTGCTTGAGGTAGGCCTTGGGTGTGAGCCCGGTCTGTTCACGGAAGCACTTGTAGAACGCCGACAGCGAATTGAAGCCCGCGCTGAACGCCAGCTCATCGATCGTTGCCTCGACGCTGTCGTCGTTCAGGCTGGCCATCAGGTGCTGTAGCCGCGCCTGGTTCACGTAGCGGTAGAAGCTTTGGCCAAGCACCTGGTTGAGCAGGTAGGAGATCTGGTTGCGGCTGTAGCCGCTGGCATCGGCGACCTGCTGCAAGTCAAGTTCAGGGTCGAGGTAGGGGCGTTGACGCTGGAAGTAGCACTCCAGGTCCTGGGCCATGGTCGACAGCTGGCGCGGTGAAAGGCCCAGGCGGCTGGTGGCCGGGCGCGGGCCGCTGCCAGCTTGCTCTCGGTTGTTCTGCCGGACCAGCGTGGCGTATTCGTTGACGCGCCAGATCAGCCCGTCCTTGACGGTGATGGCCTCGCTGGACTGGAACGCCACCAGGCCTTCACCGCCCTGCACCGTGACCTGGTACTGGATGAACGCAGTGCAGCCATCGACGCGGATTCGGTCGCTGTGGACGATGTCCTCGCCGGCTTCATGGGGCAGGCAGGCGCGCACGTAGTCGCGCAGCGCGTCGAAGCCGAGCACGCGGTTCTGGAAGAAGTCGTGGTACTGGACGTCGGGGTGATAGAGCGCGATCACGCCGTCGAGGTCGCGGTGCTTCCAGCACAAGTGGTAGCGCATCACAGTTTCGGCGGTGATGGGCGTCTGTTGCGGGCCGTCGGCTGGGTACTGGGAGGTCATGGGCAGATAGTGCCAGATCAACCGGCATTGCAGAACACGGCGTTGGCGTGTGGTGAATCCGGCATTTTGCACGGTCCTTGGTTGGCCCAGTGATTTAAGTCATTGATTCAGTTGGGTGTCATTTTTTGACACAACTGGCACACCCCCTGCACTGGCTCTAGGGCGAACGGACTTGTTGATCACTACAAAGGCGAAAAACCATGATCCCCTCTGCCGATTACCCGTATGTCGATTCACAGCATCGCTCTGGCGTGTCCTGGGCGGCCATTTTAGCGGGGGCCGCAGCGGCTGCCGCGTTGTCATTGATCCTTGTGGTGCTGGGTGCGGGGCTAGGCTTCGCGGCTACCTCACCCTGGGCTGATGAAGGTGCCAGCGCCCAGACCCTGGGTGTTTCGGCGATCATCTGGCTGCTACTGACACAGATCTTCGCCTCAGGCTTGGGCGGCTATATCGCCGGTCGGCTGCGGGTGAAGTGGGCCAATCTGCAGGGTGATGAAGTGTATTTTCGTGATACGGCCCATGGCTTCCTTGCCTGGGCAGTGGCCACGCTGGTGGCGGCCATGTTGATACTGAGCACCGCCGGTGGCCTTGCCACTGCCGGTGCGCAGGCCGGGGCGAGCGCGGTAGGGGCTGCCGCCAGCATGGCGCCAAAGCCTGATCCCAATGCCTATTTCGTTGACAGCCTGTTCCGCAATGACGGCCCGGCACCTGTCAGTGATGACGCCGCCAATGGTATTGCGGCGCGCATTATTGCCAAGTCCATCGCGCAAGGGACGCTGGCCGAAAGTGATCGCGCTTACCTGGCGCAACTGGTGGCCCAGCGTACCCGCTTGAGCCAGGCCGAGGCCGAGGCACGGGTTGATCAAGTGTTCGCTCAGGTTCAACAGGCCAAGGTAGAGGTGCAGCAGGCCGCTGACACGGCAGCCAAAGTGGCGGGCTGGACGGCCCTGTGGACCTTCGTTGCACTGTTGTGTGGGGCATTCTTCGCCAGCCTTGCCGCGCTGCTCGGTGGCCGTCAGCGTGATCGCGTCGTATGGCTGGAAGCTGAAGGGGTGGACTACACCGCGCGTCGTACCATTCAACGTTAAGTAAGGAGAAACATCATGCGCTCATTACTGCTGTGGATGATTGGGGTGCCGATTCCGGTGATTATCCTGATTGCGATATTCATGCATTGAGAGTCTTGGGGGCGCTTTGCGCCCCTTCGCGGGGCAAGCCTCACACTGATCTAGAGAAACTGCTCCGCATAGTGGCACGCCACCTGCCGCGTCCCCACCTGCCGAAACGCTGGCACCTCCTTCCCACACCGTTCCGTTGCATACGGGCAGCGCTTGTGAAAGGCACACCCATCCGGCGGGTTCAATGGGTTGGGCAGCTCACCGACAATCCTGATCTTCGGTTTCAGCGGGTCGGGGTGGATCGCCGGCGTTGCCGACAGCAATGCCTGTGTATAAGGATGCAGCGGCTTCTCGTAGATGTCCGCCTTAGGCCCCATCTCCGCCGGCCGCCCTAGGTACATCACCAACACGTGGTCCGCCACATGCCGCACCACGGCGAGGTTGTGCGAGATGAATACATAGGCTGTATTGAATTCCTTCTGCAGGTCCATGAACAGGTTCAGCACCTGTGCCTGGATCGACACGTCCAGCGCCGAGGTCGGCTCGTCCGCCACCAGCACCTTGGGCTGTAGCATCATCGCCCGGGCCAGGGCGATACGCTGGCGCTGGCCACCCGAGAACATGTGCGGGTAACGCTGGTAATGCTCGGGCCGCAGACCGACCTGCTCCATCATCTTCTGCACTTTCTCGCGCCGCTCGGCCTTGCTCAACGAGGTGTTGATCAACAGCGGCTCGGCCAACTGGTCGCCGATCTTCTGCCGCGGGTTCAGCGAGGCATAAGGGCTCTGGAAGACCATCTGCACGTCACGGCGAAGTTGCTTGCGTTCGGCCTTGCTGGCGCCCTTGACCTCGGTGCCGGCGATCTGCAGCGAGCCGGACGAGGGCTCTTCGATCAAGGTCAGCGCGCGGGCCAGGGTCGACTTGCCGCAGCCGGACTCGCCGACCACGGCCAGGGTCTTGCCGGCCTCCAGTTCGAACGACACGCCATTGAGCGCGCGCACCAGGGCGTGGCCCTTGGACAGGCCACGGGACACTTCGTAATGGCGAGTCAGCTCGCGGGCAGTGAGTACGACGGCCATCACGCCACCTCCTGGTTCAGCGGGTAGAAACAACGCACCAGGCTATGTGCCTGGGGGGCGAGGGGGGGGCGCTGTTGCCGGCAGTTGTCCTGCACGTAGGGGCAGCGCGGCGACAGCAGGCAGCCTTGCGGCCGGTCATAGCGACCGGGGACGATGCCGGGCAACGTCGCCAGGCGCTCGGCACCCAGGCTGTGCTCGGGGATCGCCGCCAGCAGCGCTTCGCTGTAGGGGTGCGCTGGCACGTCGAACAGCTCGGGCACCTGGCCCACTTCCACGGCCTGGCCTGCATACATCACACAGACACGTCGCGCGGTTTCGGCCACCACGGCCAGGTCATGGGTGATCAGGATGAGCGCCATGTTGCGCTCCTTCTGCAGGTTCACCAACAGCTCCATGATCTGCGCCTGGATGGTGACATCCAGGGCCGTGGTCGGCTCATCAGCGATCAGCAGCTTGGGTTCTCCGGCAATCGCCATGGCAATCGCCACGCGCTGGCTCATACCGCCGGACAATTGGTGCGGGTAAGCGTCCAGGCGGCTTTCTGCGGCCGGGATCTCGACTTTTTTCAGCAGCTCCAGGGCACGCTGGCGCGCCGCCTTGCCCTTCAGGCCCAGATGCTGGCGCAGTACTTCCTCGATCTGAAAACCTACGGTGTAACTTGGGTTGAGCGCGGTCATCGGGTCCTGGAAGACCATGGCGATGTCCTTGCCCACCACCTTGCGCCGCTGCCGGCCGCTGAGCTTGAGCATGTTGGTGCCGTTGAACGTCAGGGTGTCGGCGGTGATGCGCCCGGGGGCGTCGATCAGCCCCATCAAGGCCATCATGGTGACCGATTTGCCCGAGCCGGATTCGCCGACGATGGCCAGGATCTCGCCGGCATCCACTGCCAGGTCCAGGCCGTCGACCACGGGTACCGCGTTGGCGTCGCCGAAGCGCACGTTGAGGTTGTTGATCTGCAACAGTGACATGGCGTTCTCCTCAGGCGGCGTTCTTGAGTTTCGGGTCCAGCGCATCACGCAGTCCGTCGCCCATCAGGTTGATTGCCAGCACGCTGAGCAGAATGGTCACCCCAGGCAGGCTGACCACCCACCAGGCGCGTTCGATGTAGTCGCGGGCCGAGGCCAGCATGGTGCCCCACTCGGGCGTTGGCGGTTGCACGCCCAGGCCCAGGAAACCCAGGGCCGCGGCGTCGAGGATCGCCGAAGAGAAACTCAAGGTGGCCTGCACGATCAACGGCGCCATGCAGTTGGGCAGCACAGTGACGAACATCAGGCGCGGCAGGCTGGCACCGGCCAGGCGGGCGGCGGTGACGTAGTCGCGGTTCAGTTCACCCATCACTGCGGCGCGGGTCAGGCGCACATAGGCGGGCAGCGAGACGATGGCGATGGCGATCACCGTGTTGAGCAGGCCGGGGCCGAGGATGGCGACGATGGCCACCGCCAGCAACAGCGACGGCAGGGCCAGCATCACGTCCATCAGGCGCATGATCGAGGGGCCGAGCAAGTGCGGGAAGAAGCCGGCCAGCAGGCCCAGCAGAATCCCCGGGATCAGCGAAATCACCACCGACGACAAGCCGATCAGCAGTGACAGCCGGGCACCCTGGATCAACCGCGACAGCAGGTCGCGTCCCAGCTCGTCGGTACCGAGGATGAATTGCCAGGTCCCCCCTTCGAGCCACACCGGTGGGGTCAGCAGGAAGTCGCGGTACTGCTCGCTCGGGTCATGTGGGGCGACCCAGGGGGCGAACAGGGCGCAGAACACCACCAGGCACATGAAGGCCAGGCCCATCACCGCGCCCTTGTTGCGCGAGAAGGCGTGCCAGAATTCCTTGTACGGCGAGGGGTAGAGCAGGCTTTGGTCCACCGGGCTGGCCGGTGTGACGGGTTTTGCAAGTGGACTGGTCATGGCGGGGGTCTCAGCGCTGATGACGGATGCGTGGGTTGGCCAGGCCGTAGAGGATGTCCACGACGAAGTTGACCAGAATCACCAGGCAGGCGATCAAGAGGATGCCGTTCTGGACCACGGGGTAGTCACGGGCACCGATGGCTTCGATCAGCCACTTGCCGATGCCCGGCCAGGAAAAGATGGTTTCGGTAAGCACCGCACCGGCCAGCAACGTGCCGACCTGCAGGCCGAATACAGTGAGCACCGGGATCAGCGCATTGCGCAGGCCGTGCACGAACACCACGCGGGCCGGCGACAGGCCTTTGGCGCGGGCGGTGCGGATGTAGTCTTCGCGCAGCACTTCGAGCATCGACGAGCGGGTCATGCGGGCGATCACCGCCAGCGGAATGGTGCCCAGCACGATGGCCGGCAGGATCAGGTGCATCACGGCGTCCTTGAACGCGCCTTCTTCGTCGCTGAGCAGGGTATCGATCAACATGAAACCGGTTTTCGGCTCGATGTCGTAGAGCAGGTCGATGCGCCCGGACACCGGCGTCCAGCCCAGGCTGACCGAGAAGAACATGATCAGGATCAGCCCCCACCAGAAGATCGGCATGGAGTACCCGGCGAGCGAAATGCCCATGACCCCGTGATCGAACAGCGAGCCGCGCTTGAGCGCGGCGATCACCCCGGCCAGCAACCCGACGATGCCGGCGAACAGCAGCGCGGCAAAGGCCAGCTCCAGGGTGGCTGGGAACAGGGTGAGGAATTCGGTCCACACGCTTTCGCGGGTGCGCAGCGATTCACCCAGGTCACCCTGGGCGAGCTTGCCCACATAGTCCAGGTACTGGACCGGCAGCGGCTTGTTCAGGCCCAGGCGCTCCATGGCCTGGGCGTGCATTTCGGGGTCGACCCTGCGCTCGCCCATCATCACTTCCACCGGGTCGCCGGGGATCAGGCGTATGAGCGCGAAGGTCAGCAAGGTGATACCGAAAAAGGTCGGGATCAGCAGGCCCAGGCGCCGGGCAATAAAACTCAACATTGTCGGGGTTACCTCATCAGCCGTTGTACGGCAGTGCCGCTGGTCCCCGTGTGGGCTGCCAGCGGTCGTTGTTTTTCTACTTCACCTCGGTGGTGGCGAAGTTGTTGTTGGTCAGAGGGTTGATCACGTAACCCTCCACGTTCTCACGCATGGCGGTAAATATCTTGGGGTGGGCCATGCTGATCCAGGGCTGGTCGTCATCGTACACCTTCAATGCCTCGCTATAGAGCCTTGCACGCTCGCCGTTGTCGGTCACCTGACGGGCCTGGTTGATCAGCGCCTGGAATTTCGAGTTGCACCAGCGTGCGTAGTTCTCGCCATTTTTCGCCGCCTCGCAACTGAGCAGCGGGGTGAGGAAATTGTCCGGGTCGCCGTTGTCGCTTGCCCAGCCTGTGGAAACCAGGTCGGCCTCGCCTTTTTTGGCCCGGCGCAGCATCTCTGCCCACTCCATGACGCGAATGTCGAGCTTGATGCCGACCTTGGCCAGGTCGGCCTGGAGCATTTCCGCCGACAGCCGTGGGTTGGGGTTGGTCGGGCCACCGCCGCTGCGGGTGAACAGGGTGATGACCGTACCGTCTGGCACACCGGCCTGTTTGAGCAGCGCACGTGCCTGGTCGAGGTCGCGCGGTGGGTTTTGGTTGTCGCGGTTGAAGCCGATCATGCTCGGCGGATAGGGGTTGATGCCGACCACGGCATTGCCTTTGCCGAACAGCTGGTCGACGTGGGCCTGGCGGTCGAAGGCCATGTTGATGGCTTTGCGCACACGCACATCGCTGAGGTATTTGTGTTCGGTGTTCATGGCGATGTAGCCGGTGACCAGTGCTTCGGTATTGGCCACCTTGAGCTTGGGGTCGGCCTTGATCGACGGCACGTCCTCAGGCTTGGGGTACAGCGCCACCTGGCATTCGTTGGCGCGCAGCTTTTGCAGGCGTACGTTACTGTCGTTGGCGATGGCGAAAATCAGGGCATCGGCCGGTGGCTTGCCACGGAAATAGTCCGGGTTGGGCTTGTAGCGGACCTGGGCGTCCTTGTTGTAGCGCTGGAAGATGAACGGGCCGGTGCCGATCGGCTTGCTGTTGAGGTCGCCGGTCTTGCCAGCCTTGAGCAACTGGTCGCCGTACTCGGCGGAGTAGATCGAGGTGAAGCCCATGGCCATGTCGCGCAGAAACGGTGCTTCAGGGCGGGTCAGGGTGATGACCACGGTACGATCGTCGGTCTTGTCCACCGACTTGAGCAATTTGCCAAAGGCCATGCTTTCGAAATACGGGTAGCCGACGCTGGTCTTGTCGTGCCAGGGGTGTTGCGGGTCGAGTTGGCGGCGCAGGCTCCACAGCACGTCATCGGCATTGAAGTCGCGGGTAGGGGTGAAGTAGTCGGTGGTGTGGAACTTCACCCCCTGGCGTAGGTGGAAGGTGTAGGTCAGGCCATCAGCTGAGATGTCCCAGCGCTCGGCCAGGGCTGGCTGTATGTCGGTAGTCCCAGGTGTGAAATCGACCAGGCGATTGAACAGCGTTTCGGACGAGGCATCGAACGTCACGGCGGTGGTGTACTGGACGACGTCGAAACCCTCGGGGCTGGCTTCGGTACACACCACCAGCGGCTTGGCCGCAAGCGGCGCGGCGCTGCCCAGGATGAGCGCTGCCAAGGCAGCGTGGAGCGGTAGCGATTTCATGAGTACTCCCTGCAAACATTGATTCCAGCGTAGCCGCCACGGCCTGTTTTTTTCAGTGGGTGAGGCAGGCCGTGGCGTCATCGGTCAGAGGATGTTGAACGGAATGGTGGTCACCAGGCGGAACTCGTCCAGGCTGCCATCGGCCTGCGCCTTGCTGGCGCGGTGCGCGGTGTAGGTGGCGCGGATGCTGGTGTCCTTCAGCGGGCCGCTCTGCACGGCGTAGCTGGTGCCGATGCCCCACTCGTAGTGGGTCTCGCCGTCCATGCCGTTGACGTCATAGGCAGTGCCCCGGTAATGGGTGCCATCGATGCCCCAGCCGCGTGCGTTGTACAGGTTGAACTTGAGGCCCGGCACGCCATACGGCGCCATGTTCAGCACATAGGAAAGCTGCAGCGATTTCTCGTTCGGGCCGTTGAAGTCCGAGAGCAGCGAGTTGGCCAGGTAGATGCCGTTGGTTTCGTGCAGGTAGTCGAAGTACTCGTTACCGTTGACCTGTTGCCATGACGCGCTGAGGGTGTGGGCCTGGTGGGTGAGGGCGAGCGACAGGCTGTAAGTGTCGTTGTCGATCTCGCCCATCTTCTTGCTGCCTGCATCCACGGTCTTGTAGTAGTTCAGGCCGGTGCTCAGGCTGAGCACGGCGCTGTCGCCCAGCACGTGGTTGGCGCCGAAGTAGTACTGGTTCCAGAAGTCGTCGACCTTGGTGGCATACAGGCTGGTGCTCAGGCTTTTGAACGGCTGGTAGTTGACCCCGGCAGTGCTGGCGCGGTCGGTCTCGACGCCGGCGGCGCCGTACTCGGAGCGGAACTTGCTGAGGCTTTGTTCGGTTCGGGGCGAGACGCGATCGAAGGTGCCCAGGTCGAACGACAGGTTGTCGAATTCGGCGCTGTGCAGGAAGGCGCCCTGGAAGCTCGATGGCAGGGCGCGGTTGCCAATGTAGGCGATCATCGGCGTGTCCACCGACTGGCGGCCGAGAGTGAGCGTGGTGTTGGACACGCGGGCCTTGATGTTGCCCAGGCCCAGCTTGCTCCACTGGCCGACGGGGTCGCCGTCGCTGTGGGTCAGCGTGCGGTTGTTGGGCCCGGCGATTGCCTCGCGGCTCTGTTGCAGGGCAATGGCATTGTAGCCGGCGGCTTCGACGGCAATACCGACGGTGCCTTGGGTAAAGCCCGAGCTGTAGTTGAGGATGGTGCCCTGCAGCCAGTTCTCGCGGCTGTGGGTGTCGTGGCGAGTACCGTCGCGCTTGTAGTACTTCCAGAGCGGGGCGCGGGTGGCGCGCTCGCGGGCATACCAGTTACGAGTGCTGCCAGAGACGCTTTGGCCGTCGATGAAGCCGGTTGCCTGGTCTTGTTCACTGCTGGTCTTGAGGCTGAGTGGGACGTAGGCCTGGCTTTGGGGTTCGGCTTCGGCCACGGAGCAGACGCTACCGAGGGTCAATGCCAGTGCGGTTGAGGTGAATAGTCTCAAGGTGAAAACTCCCTTTCCTTTTTCTAGTTATTACCGGCCTTGTGAGCCGGGCGTGTTGCTGCGGTGTTGCCAGAGTTGCCCGGGGTTGCCGGGCTAATCAGGGGGAGGGGTGTTGTTTGTAGCGGCTAGTACCTAATCAACACTCACACCGGAAAAATTGTTGCGGCCAAAGGGGCTGACCTTGAAATCGGCAACCTTGATGCTGATCGGCTGGTTCACCGTGGAGTGCGCCACCGGGGTGATTGGCACCTGTTGCTTGAGCCGCTGCTGGGCCTGCCGGTAGAGGGCGGTGCGTTGTTCGCGGTCGGTCACCTGCTTGGCTTGCTTGACCAGGCTGTCGTACTGCGGGTCGCACCACCGGGAGTAGTTGTTGCTGCCGATGGCGTCGCAGTTGTAGAGGGTGCCGAGCCAGTTGTCGGGGTCGCCGTTGTCACCGGTCCAGCCGATCAGGGCAATGTCGTGCTCGCCGCTTTTCATGCGCTTGAGGTATTCACCCCACTCGTAGCTGACGATACGTACCTTGAAGCCAAGCTTGCTCCAGTCGGCCTGGAGCATCTCGGCCATGAGCTTGGCATTTGGGTTGTAGGGGCGCTGCACGGGCATGGCCCACAGGGTGACTTCGGTGCCTTCCTTGACCCCGGCCTGCCTGAGCAGTTGCTTGGCTTTTTGCGGGTCGAAGGGCGCGTCCTCAAGGCTGTCGTCATAGGACCACTGGGTCGGTGGCATGGCGTTGACTGCGCGCTGCCCGGAGTCCTGATACACCGCCTGAAGGATCGCCTGCTTGTTCACCGCCATGTCCATGGCCTGGCGCACTTGCAGGCGGTCGAACGGCGGGTGCTGGGTGTTGTAGGCGATGTAGCCGAGGTTGAAGCCAGGTTGCTGCAGCACTTCGAGTTTGTTATCGGCCTTGAGCGCCGGCAGGTCGGCGGGGCGCGGGTGCAGGGTGACCTGGCATTCGTTGCGCCGCAGCTTCTGGATACGTACCGAGGGGTCGATGTTGATCGAAAACACCAGGTTGTCGATTTTCACCTGGCCCGGCGCCCAGTACGCCTTGTTGCCCTTGAAGCGGATCTGCGAATCCTTCTGGTAGCGCTGGAACACGAACGGTCCGGTGCCGATGGGCTGCTGGTTGATGTCGCTGGGGCGCCCGTTGGCCATCAAGTGCTCGGCGTACTCGGCGGACAGCACCGAGGCGAAGCTCATGGCCAGGTTCTGCACGAAGGCGGCGTCGACCTTGTTCAGGGTGAACATCACGGTCAGCGGCCCGGTCTTTTCGAGGCGGGCGATATTCTTGTCCAGGCCCATGCTGACGAAGTACGGGAATTCGGTGGGGTAGGCCTGACGGAACGGGTGGCCCTTGTCGAGCATGCGGTTGAAGGTGAACAGCACGTCGTCGGCATTGAAGTCGCGGCTGGGGCTGAACGCCTTGTTGGCGTGGAACTTCACCCCCTCACGCAGGTGGAAGGTGTAGCGCAGCCCATCGTCGGACACGTCCCATTGGGTGGCCAGGGCCGGCTGCACCGCCGTGCCACCGCGCTCGAACTCGACCAGGCGGTTGTACAGCGGTTCGGCGGCGTCGTTGTCAGTGGCGCTGGTGTACTGGGCCGTGTCGAAGCCGGCCGGGCTGCCCTCGGAGCAGAACACCAGGTTTTTTGCGAACAGGGCCGGGGAGAGGCTTATCAGGCCCAGCGCGAGCAGGGTCGAAAGGGGGGTGGCAGGGCGCATGGCAAGTCCTTGTTGGTCTGTTTCGCCGCCTCGGGGTACGAATGGCGGCAACAGTTCGCCGATCCCGCTGCGGATGGCGGCGGGGCGGTATGCTGTGATCGGATCTGGTGGGGCTGGCACCCGCCGCCTGGCGGGTGCCGGGATCTACCCTATTTGTCCACGCTGACGCCGTAGAAGGCGTTCAACGCGAACGGGCTGATCTTGAAGTCCTTCACCTTGGCGCTCATGGGCTGGTACACGGTGGAGTGGGCAATCGGGGTGATCGGCACCTGCTCCTTGAGGATGTGCTGCGCCTGCTGGTACAGCTCGGTGCGCTTGGCCTGGTCCGAGGTGGCCTTGGCCTGCTTGATCAGGTCGTCGTAAGGCTTGTAGCACCACTTGGAGAAATTGTTGCCGTCGACGGCATCGCAGCCGTACAGGGTGCCCAGCCAGTTGTCCGGGTCACCGTTGTCGCCGCTCCAGCCAATCAGCATGGCGCCTTGTTCGCCGCCTTTTGAGCGCTTGATGTACTCGCCCCATTCATAGCTGACGATTTTTGCCTTGATGCCGATCTTGGCCCAGTCGGCTTGCAGCATTTCAGCCATCAGCTTGGCATTTGGGTTGTACGGGCGTTGCACCGGCATGGCCCACAGGGTGATCTCGGTGCCTTCCTTGATGCCGGCTTGCTTGAGCAGCTGTTTGGCCTTTTCCGGGTCGTAGGTGGCGTCCTTGATACTGTCGTCATAGGACCACTGGGTGGGCGGCATGCCGTTTACCGCCAACTGACCGGCACCCTGGTAAACCGATTCGATGATTTTCTTCTTGTCCACCGCCATGTCCAGTGCCTGGCGCACTTCGAGTTTGGCCATGGGGTTGGGTGCGTCGCTGCCCTTGATCTTGTCCATCACGTTGTAGGCGATGTAACCGAGGTTGAAGCCGGCCTGATGCGGCATCTGCAGGTTCTTGTCGGCCTTGAGCGGCTCGATGTCCGCCGGCCGCGGAAACAAGGTGACCTGGCACTCGCCCTTTTTCAGCTTCTGCATGCGCACCGAGGCATCGGTGGTGATGGCGAAGATCAGGTTGTCGATCTTCACGTCCTCGGGTTTCCAGTAGTCCTTGTTGCCCTTGAAACGGATCTGCGCGTCTTTCTGGTACTTGCTGAACACGAACGGGCCGGTGCCGATCGGCTTCTGGTTGAGGTCGGCGGCCTTGCCCCCCTTGAGCAACTGGTCGGCGTACTCGGCCGACTGAATGGAGGCGAAACTCATCGCCAGGTTCTGGATGAACGCGGCGTCGACGTCGTTGAGGGTGAACTTGACCGTGTGTTCGTCGACTTTCTCCAGCTTGGCAATGTTCTTGTCCATGCCCATGTCGGTGAAGTAGGGGAACTCGGTGGGGTAGGCCTTACGGAACGGGTGGTCCTTGTCGAGCATGCGGTTGAAGGTGAACAGCACGTCGTCGGCATCGAACGGGCGGCTTGGCTTGAAGTAGTCAGTGGTGTGGAACTTGACCCCTTCGCGCAGGTGGAAAATGTAGGCCTTGCCGTCGTCGGACACTTCCCATTTTGTCGCCAGGCCCGGAATCACGGCGGTACCGCCACGTTCGAACTGGGTCAGGCGGTTGAACACGGTCTCGGCCGAGGCGTCGAAGTCGGTTCCCGTTGTGTACTGCCCTGGGTCGAAGCCGGCGGGGCTGCCTTCGGAGCAGAACACCAAGTTGGACGCCGCGTGGGCGTGGGGGGCGCCAGCGAGCAAACCTGCGCCAAGCAGGAACGGAATGACTGCGTGTTTGAGCATGGTGGCCTCATTGTTGTCATTTTTGATTGAGGTGGCCTCGTGAGCCGACCTGAGGATACTTATGCAGGGGCTATTCCCAATGCAACACTCGGAAGGACAGTTGGCGCCAGAAATGTGGTACGACCGTACATGGATGTCGCATCAGTATAACTTTTGGCGAAGTTAAACGTTTGCGAGGGCAAAATGATGGCTTTTTGCTGAATGTTACGAGGGGGAGGAATTGTAGGCATGCACCGCCAGGGTGCGTAGGAAATGTCTGAAAATGCTAAAAGTGGCCATGCTGCGGGGCTGGCCAGAAGGGGGCGCAACGCGCCCCACTGTGCCTCAAGGCATCTGAACTTCGATCAAGCCATCGGCATTCATGCTGACTTCGCTGGTGCCCGCCTCGATATCCGGCGCCGGTGCCGCTTCGTCACCCGCCATAGCCTTCATGGCCATCGGTGCGCTGCGCATATAAGGGCGCGGGTAACCGCTGCTGTTGAGGTTCAGGTTGACCACTTTGTAGCCCTTGCCACCCAGTGCCTCGGTGGCCAACTGTGCGCGTGCCTTGAAGGCATTGACGGCGTCCTTGAGCAGGTCGTCCTCGCTGGCCTTGCGCGTGGCCGGGGCGATGGAGAAGTCCATGCCGCCCATTTTCAGCGCTTGCAACAGGTCGGCGGTCAGTTGCGACAGGGCTGGGAAGTTGGCGCTCTCCAGTCGCAGCTCGGCACGTTCACGCCAGCCGGTGATCTTTTGCCCTTTGCTGTCGTACACCGGGTAGCTGTTGCGGCTGCCCTGGCTGATCTTCACATCCTTGACCTGGCGAGACTGCTGTACAGCCTTGTTCATGGTCTCGGTGATCTCTTTGGCAAGCTTGCCCGGGTCGGTGTTCTGCGCTTCGCTGTAGAGGGTCACGACCATCAGGTCGCGCGGCACTTCCTTGCTGACTTCGGCACGCAGCGATACCTGGTTGTAGCGCGGCTCTTCGGCCGCCAGCGCAGGCAGGCTGGCGAGCAGCCCGCACGACAGGATCAGGGCAGTGCCGCGACGAGGGATTTGCATGTAAGACTCCTTGGCAATAAAAGGGCGTGGGATCTGGTCTCCATTCCACGCATGGCCCATCAGACCGGGAACAGTGTAGTGGGTTCAAAAGTGCCACTATGCACCTGTGACAAAGTGTGGCGCTTTGCCGCATCGCTGCAGTGAGGCGCCCGGCTTCGGTATACTCCAGCCGATTTTCTGGAGCACTCATCAGGAGAGCTCATGCTCGCTGACGTACAACCGTTGTCCGCTACCCGTCAGAACCTCTGGCGCCTGACTGTCATCCGCGTGCTGGTCCTGGCTGCCCAGGCAGGCTCGGTGGGCGTCGCCTACTGGACCGACCTGCTGCCCTTGCCATGGTTTTCGCTGGCAGCAACGCTGGCCCTGTCGTCCATCCTGTGTGCGTTCACCGCGTTGCGCCTGCGCCTGTCGCTGCCGGTCACTGAACTTGAGTATGCACTGCAGCTTGCCTGCGACCTGTTGATCCACAGTGCCTTGCTGTATTACTCCGGCGGCTCGACCAACCCGTTCGTTTCCTATTACCTGGTGCCGCTGGCCATTGCCGCGGTGACCTTGCCCTGGCTCTATTCGTTGATCCTTTCGGGCATCGCGCTGACGGCCTACAGCTTGCTGCTGGTGCAGTTCTACCCGCTTGAAGGGCTGCCTATGGCGCGGGACAAGATGCAGGTCTACGGCATGTGGCTGAGCATCGCCCTGGCGGCCGCAGTCATCACCTTCTTTGCCGCGCGCATGGCCGAGGAGCTGCGGCGCCAGGAACAACTGCGCTCCGAGCGCCGTGAAGAGAGCCTGCGCGATGAGCAATTGCTGGCCGTGGCCACCCAGGCCGCCGGCGCTGCCCATGAGCTGGGCACACCGCTGGCGACCATGAGCGTACTGCTTAACGAAATGCGCCAGGACCACCCCGACCCTTTGTTGCAGGAAGACCTGCAGATCCTTCAGGACCAGGTCAAGCTGTGCAAGGAAACCTTGCAGCAACTGGTGCGTGCCGCCGAGGCCAATCGCCGCCTGGCCATGGTCGAGCAGGACGTCACCGTCTGGCTGGACGAGGCGCTCAACCGTTGGCACCTGATGCGGCCCGAAGCCAGTTACCGCTTCCAGCGCCTCAGGGACGGCCAGGTACCCCGCCTGACGCCGCCACCTGACCTGACCCAGGCCCTGCTGAACCTGCTGAACAATGCAGCCGACGCGTGCCCGGACGACCTTGAGGTGCGCCTGGACTGGGACGCCGAGGACATTGTCATCAGCATTCGTGACCATGGCCCTGGTGTGCCCCCGGCAATCGCCGAAGCGATTGGCAAACCCTTTATTACCACCAAGGGCAAAGGCTTCGGCCTGGGCCTGTTCTTGAGCAAGGCCAGCGTGACGCGTGCGGGCGGTTCGGTGAAACTCTATAGTCATGAGCAGGGTGGCACCCTGACCGAACTGCGCCTGCCCCATGGCAAGCGAGGAGATGAATGATGAGTGAAGATATCCAGGTTGAAGGCGAAGAGCTGCCGCACCTGCTGCTGGTGGATGACGATGCCACCTTTACCCGGGTCATGGCACGCGCCATGAGCCGCCGCGGGTTCCGCGTGAGCACCGCAGGCTCGGCTGAGGAGGGGCTGATCCTGGCCCAGCAGGACCTGCCGGACTACGCCACGCTGGACCTGAAGATGGAAGGTGACTCAGGGTTGGTGCTGTTGCCCAAGCTGCTGGAGCTGGACCCGGAGATGCGGGTGGTGATCCTCACCGGTTACTCGAGCATCGCCACCGCAGTCGAGGCGGTCAAACGCGGTGCCTGCAACTACCTGTGCAAGCCGGCCGATGCTGACGATGTACTCGCGGCGCTGCTTTCCGAGCACGCTGACCTGGATGCCCTGGTGCCGGAAAACCCGATGTCGGTCGACCGCCTGCAGTGGGAGCACATCCAGCGCGTGCTGAACGAACACGAAGGCAATATCTCGGCCACGGCGCGGGCGTTGGGCATGCACCGGCGGACCTTGCAGCGCAAGCTGCAGAAGCGACCGGTTCGGCGCTGACCCGTTCGCCGGGCAAGCCCGCTGCCACACATTGTGGGAGCGGGCTTGCCCCGCGAAAGGTCCCTGGCTGTCAGACACTTCTCTGTATCGCATCCCGATCCCCGCAACTCGCAGCCGTTGACGTATCATTAGCCCCCTGACGGCAACTCCCTGCAGGATCGCATGCTCGCCCTTCTTATCCAGACGCTGAACATCACGGCGCCCGTTTTCGCCATGCTGTTCATGGGCATACTGCTCAAACGCATCCACCTGATCGACGACAACTTCAACCGTGTCGCGTCGCAGCTGGTGTTCAATGTCTGCATGCCGGCGCTGCTGTTCCTGGGCATCTACCACGCCGACCTGGCGGCCGCGGTCAAACCCGGCGTCATCCTGTATTTCGTCGCTGCCACCCTGGTTGGCTTCGCCGTGGCCTGGGGGCTGGCCCTCTGGCGTTGCCCGCCGGCAGACCGCGGCATCTACACCCAAGGCGCATTTCGCGGCAACAACGGCGTGATCGGCCTGGCGCTGGCCGCCAGCCTGTACGGCGACTACGGTATCTCGCTAGGGGCGGTGCTGGCAGGCCTGGTGATCCTCATGTACAACTCGCTGTCGGCGGTGGTGCTGGCGGTGTACAGCCCGGACCTCAAGTCTGACCCGTGGAGCATCTGCAAGAGCATCTTCAGCAACCCCTTGATCCTCAGCGTGCTGGTGGCAACGCCCATGGCCTACGGCCAGGTGCCGCTGCCCAACTGGTTGCTCACCTCGGGCGACTACCTGGCGCAGATGACCCTGCCGCTGGCGCTGATCTGCATTGGCGGTACCCTGTCGCTGGCGGCGCTGCGTGACAGTGGCAGGCTGGCGATCGATGCCAGCCTGGTGAAGATGGTCTGGTTGCCGCTGGTCGGCACGTTGGGTGCCTGGCTGTGCGGTTTCCGCGGTGCCGAGCTGGGCATCCTGTTCCTGTACATCGGCAGCCCTACCGCAGCGGCCAGCTACGTGATGGCACGGGCGGCCAATGGCAACCATGAATTGGCTGCCTCGATCATCGTGATCACGACGCTAATGGCGGCGATCACCACCAATATCGGTATTTTCATCTTGCAGTGGGGCGGATGGATCTAGATCCTTGACTGCAAATAACAGCAATAACACTGCCTCACTGAGCTAAAGGACACTTCATGCAAGACCAGAGCACGCCCGAGCGCTTGCAGCGCGGGTTGAAGAACCGCCATATCCAGCTGATCGCGCTGGGTGGGGCCATCGGCACGGGGCTGTTTCTGGGGATCGCCCAGACCATTCAGCTGGCTGGCCCTTCCGTTTTGCTGGGCTATGCCATTGCCGGCCTGATGGCCTTCTTCATCATGCGCCAGCTTGGCGAAATGGTGGTCGAAGAGCCGGTCGCCGGCAGCTTCAGCCACTTTGCCCACCAGTACTGGAGCGAATTCGCAGGCTTCGTCTCGGGCTGGAACTACTGGGTGGTGTACGTGCTGGTGGGCATGGCCGAGCTGACGGCGGTGGGCATCTATGTGCAGTACTGGTGGCCAGATTTCCCTACTTGGGCTACGGCGGCGATCTTCTTCGTGGTCATCAACCTCATCAACCTGACGCAGGTGAAAGTCTACGGTGAGATGGAGTTCTGGTTCGCCCTGGTCAAGGTGGTGGCCATCGTCAGCATGATCGGCTTTGGTGCCTGGCTGCTGAGCAGCGGCCATGGCGGCCCGGATGCCAGCGTGGCCAACCTGTGGCAGTACGGTGGTTTCTTCCCTAACGGCGTCACTGGCCTGGTCATGGCCCTGGCCGTGATCATGTTCTCCTTCGGTGGGCTGGAGCTGGTGGGGATCACCGCTGCCGAGGCGGACAACCCGCGTCAGAGCATCCCCAAGGCCACCAACCAGGTGGTCTACCGCATCCTGATTTTCTACATTGGCGCCTTGGCGGTGCTGCTGTCGCTGTACCCATGGCAGAAGGTGGTGCAGGGGGGCAGCCCGTTCGTGATGATCTTCCATGAGCTGGACAGCGACCTGGTGGCGACGATCCTCAACGTCGTGGTGTTGACGGCTGCGCTGTCGGTTTACAACAGTTGTGTCTACGCCAACAGCCGCATGCTGTTCGGCCTGGCCAGCCAGGGCGATGCGCCGCGTCAGTTGCTCAAGGTCAGCCGCAGTGGCGTCCCGCTGACGGCGCTGGGCGTTTCGGCGTTCGCCACCGGCCTGTGCGTACTGATCAACTACCTGATGCCGGGGGAAGCCTTCGGTTTGCTGATGGCCCTGGCGGTGTCGGCGCTGGTGATCAACTGGGCGAGCATCAGCATTACCCACCTGAAGTTCCGCAAGGCCAAGCTGGGCGCGGGCATTACCCCGTTTTATCAGAGCTGGGGGCACCCGATTACCAATTACCTGTGCCTGGCGTTCATCGTGCTGATTCTGGTGGTGATGTACCTGACGCCGCCGATTCGTATTTCGGTGATGTTGATTCCGGGTTGGATCGCGGTGCTGTGGGTGGCGTTCCGGTTGAAGAAGGCGCGGCAGGCCAAGGGGTGAGGGGCTGACAAGCGCCTGGCTCGATCTCACAGGCGCAGCAAACCGCAAGGCATGCACCTGGCAGCCATCACGCTACCCCTTACGGCACCTCAATGCTGTCGGCGCCAGGCGCGCACGGTGGTATACAGCAACACCACCGCTAGCACCGGCAGCACATAAAACAGCATGAGCCGTTCCAGGCGCCCGGCCAGTGGCATGCCGGTGGTGAAGGCCACCACATGCAGCCCATAGGCCAGGTACAGGCAAAGGAACACCAAGCCTTCAGCGCGGGTAATCCGGTACCCCGAATAAAACACCGGCAGGCTTAGCGCCGCCACACCCAGCATCACCGGCAAGTCAAAGGCCAGTGCGTTGGGTGAGATCGACAGCGGCTCTGGCGTGATCAGCGCAGTCAGCCCCAATACCCCCAGCAGGTTGAACAGGTTGCTGCCGATCACCGTGCCCACGGCGATCTCCCGTTCGCCGCGAAGGGCGGCGATCATCGCCGCCGCCAACTCTGGTAGCGACGTGCAGACCGCCACCACGGTCAGGCCGATGATGCGTTCGGACAGCCCCAGGTCGGTCGCCACCTCGACGACGGCTTCCAGCAGCAGGTGCCCGGCCAGGCTCAGCAGGCCAAGGCCGAGGGCAATCTGCAACAGGGCGCCAGACCAGAAGCGTGCGCCGCTGACGGTGATGACGCTGGGCGCGGGGTAGGTGCGGGCGTAATGCCGCGATTGGTGCCAGAGCATGCCCAGGTAGCCCACCAGTGCCAACAACAGCAGCAGGCCCTCCCAGCGGCCCAGGTAGCCATTGGCGGCGAGCGCATACACCAGCGCGCTGGCGACGATCATCAGGGGGATATCCAGGCGCACCAGCTGGCGTGATACGCGCAGCGGGATGATCAGCGCGGCCAGGCCGAGAATCACCAGCACGTTGAAGATATTGCTGCCGATCACGCTGCCGACTGCGACATCGGGTGCGCCTTGGTAGGCAGCCTGCAGGCTGACGGTGAGCTGCGGCGCGGTGCTGCCGAAGGCCACCAGGCTCAGGCCGATGATCAATGGCCGCACGTGCAGGCGCAGGGCCAGGCGCAGGGCCACACGTACCAGTAGCTCTGCACCGCAGGCCAGCAGCACGAGGGCGACGCCCAGTTGCAGGAGGCTGAAGGTGGGAAGGGTGGCGAGGTCGAAAATGGTCGGGCTCCAGTCGGTCAGTCGCTCAGACCTTGTACCCGGACGCGCGCCGTTCCGCTACGGAGCATGCCAATTTTTTCTGCTGCGGCGCGTGACAGGTCGATCAGCCGGCCACGTGTGTGCGGGCCGCGGTCGTTGATGCGCACCACCACGCTGCGTTGGTTGGCAAGGTTGGTGACCAGCACCTTGCTGCCGAAGGGCAGGCTGCGGTGAGCGGCGGTGAGGGCATGCTGGTTGAAAGGCTCGCCACTGGCCGTGCGTTTGCCGTGGTGGCGGGCGCCGTAATAAGAGGCGGTACCGGTCTGGTTGTAGCCGCGAGGGTCGATGTCGTGGCTGGCGCAGCCGGCCAGCAGGGAGAAGAGTGCGAGGGTGCCGAGGGATCGTTTTAGCAAGTCGAAAGCTCCGGTGCTGCCGTTGGGGCTGCTGTGCGGCACTTCGCGGGGCCAGTCGGATCGCCGCACCGCCGCTCCCACAGGTACTGGGCTGCGCAATACCTGTGGGAGCGGCGGTGCGGCGATCCGACTGGCCCCGCGAACGAGGGCAAAGCCCTCGCCGCATTTTTCAGCTCAGCCTTCGAGCTTGGCTTTGAGCAATTGGTTCACTTGCCCAGGGTTGGCCTTGCCCTTCGACGCTTTCATCGCCTGGCCGACGAAGAAGCCGAACATCTTGCCACGCTTGGCCTCGTCGGCGGCGCGGTACTGTTCGACCTGTTCGGCGTTGGCAGCCAGCATCTCGTCGAGCATCGTCTCGATTGCACCGGTGTCGGTAACCTGCTTCAGGCCACGGCTTTCGATGATGCTGTCGGCATCGCCTTCACCGGCGGCCATGGCTTCGAACACGGTCTTGGCAATCTTGCCGCTGATGGTGTTGTCGCGAATCCGCAGCAACATGCCACCGAGCTGCTCGGCACTGACCGGCGCCTGGTCGATCTCGATGCCCAGCTTGTTCAGCAGGCTGCCCAGCTCGACCATGACCCAGTTGGCGGCCAGCTTGGCGTCGCCGCCAATCTTCACCACTTCTTCGAAGTAGTCCGCCTGTTCACGGCTGGAGGCCAGCACGTTGGCGTCGTAGGCCGACAGGCCGTACTGGCTCTGGAAGCGCTCGACCTTTTGCGGTGGCAGCTCGGGCAAGCCGGCACGGATGGTGTCGAGGAAGCTGTCCTCGATGACCACCGGCAGCAGGTCCGGGTCGGGGAAGTAACGGTAGTCGTTGGCTTCCTCCTTGCTGCGCATGGAGCGGGTCTCGTCCTTGTTCGGGTCGTACAGGCGGGTTTCCTGGATGACCCTGCCACCGTCTTCGATCAGGTCGATCTGGCGCTGGATCTCGCTGTTGATCGCACGCTCGATGAAGCGGAACGAGTTGACGTTCTTGATCTCGCAGCGGGTGCCGAACTCGGCCTGGCCCTTGGGGCGGATCGACACGTTGCAGTCGCAGCGCAGCGAGCCTTCGGCCATGTTGCCGTCGCAGATGCCCAGGTAGCGCACCAGGGCGTGGATGGCCTTGACGTAGGCCACGGCCTCCTTGGCGCTGCGCATGTCCGGCTCGGAGACGATTTCCAGCAGCGGCGTGCCGGCACGGTTCAGGTCGATGCCGGTAGAGCCGCTGAAGTCTTCGTGCAGGCTCTTGCCGGCGTCTTCTTCCAGGTGCGCACGGGTAACCCCGATGCGCTTGATGGTGCCGTCTTCCAGGGCGATATCCAGGTGGCCCTTGCCGACGATCGGCAGCTCCATCTGGCTGATCTGGTAGCCCTTGGGCAGGTCGGGGTAGAAGTAGTTCTTGCGCGCGAACACGTTGCGCTTGCCGATCTCGGCGTCGATCGCCAGGCCGAACATGCAGGCCATGCGCACGGCTTCCTGGTTCAGCACCGGCAGTACGCCGGGCATCCCCAGGTCAACCAGGCTGGCCTGGGTATTCGGCTCGGAGCCGAAGGTGGTGGCGCTGCCGGAGAAGATCTTCGACTGGGTAGCGAGCTGGGTATGAATTTCCAGCCCGATCACAACTTCCCATTGCATGTGTGAACTCCTCAGAAGCCGTTGGGGGCACGGGTGTGCCAGTCGGTCACTTGCTGGTAGCGGTGCGCGACGTTGAGCAGGCGGCCTTCCTGGAAGTACGGCGCCAGCAACTGCACGCCAACGGGCAGGCCATCGACGAAGCCGGCCGGCATCGACAGGCCGGGCAGGCCTGCCAGGTTGGCGGTGATGGTGTAGACGTCTTCAAGGTAGGCGGCGACTGGGTCGCTGCTCTTGGCGCCGAGCTTCCAGGCCGGGTTCGGCGTGGTCGGGCCAAGGATCAGGTCGACGTCGTTGAACGCGGCCATGAAGTCGTTCTTGATCAGGCGGCGGATCTGCTGCGCCTTGACGTAGTAGGCGTCGTAATAGCCGGCCGACAGGGCGTAGGTGCCGACCATGATGCGGCGCTGCACTTCGGCGCCGAAGCCTTCGCCACGCGAACGCTTGTACAGGTCGGTCAGGTCTTTGGGGGCTTCGCAGCGGTAGCCGAAACGCACGCCATCGAAACGCGACAGGTTGGAGGACGCTTCAGCGGGCGCGATCACGTAGTACGCCGGGATGGCATGCTGCATGTTCGGCAGGCTGATTTCCTTGACCACGGCGCCGAGCTTTTCCAGCTCCTTGACGCTGGCTTGCACGCGTTCGGCGATGCGCGGGTCGAGGCCGGCGCTGAAGTATTCCTTCGGCAGGCCAATGCGCAGGCCTTGCAGCGAGGCGTTGAGTTTGGCGCTGTAGTCCGGCACCGGTTCTTCGATGCTGGTGGAGTCCTTGGCGTCGAAACCGGCCATGCCTTGCAGCAGCAGCGCGCAGTCTTCGGCGGTACGGGCCAGTGGGCCGCCCTGGTCGAGGCTGGAGGCGTAAGCGATCATGCCCCAGCGCGAAACACGACCGTACGTCGGTTTCAGGCCGGTCAGGTTGGTCAGCGCTGCCGGCTGTCGGATCGAGCCGCCGGTGTCGGTGCCAGTGGAGGCTGGCAGCAGGCGCGCGGCGACGGCAGCAGCCGAGCCACCGGACGAGCCGCCAGGCACGTGCTCGAGGTTCCACGGGTTTTTCACCGGGCCATAGTGGCTGGATTCGTTGGCCGAACCCATGGCGAATTCGTCCATGTTGGTCTTGCCCAGGGTGACCATGCCGGCTTCGGCCAGCTTGGCGACCACGGTGGCATCGTACGGCGCCTTGAAGTTGTCGAGCATCTTCGAGCCGCAGCTGGTGCGTACACCGTTGGTGCAGAACAGGTCCTTGTGGGCGATCGGCGCGCCCAGCAGTGCCCCGGCCTCGCCAGCGGCGCGGCGGGCGTCGGCGGCACGGGCCTGGCCCAGGGCCAGCTCTTCGGTGACGCTGATGAAGCTGTTGATTTGCGGGTCGAGTTGCTTGATGCGCGCCAGCAGGGCGCCCGTCAGCTCTTCGGAGGAAAACGACTTGTCGGCGAGTCCGCGGGCGATCTCGGCCAGGGTCAATTGATGCATGGCAGGCTCTATCCCTTACTCGATGACTTTGGGAACCAGGTACAGACCGCTTTCGGTCGAGGGTGCGATGGCCTGGTAGGCCTCGCGCTGGTTGCTTTCGGTGACCTGGTCGGGACGCAGTCGCTGGCTGGCCTCCAGGGGGTGGGCCAGGGGCTCGATGCCCGTGGTGTCGACCGCTTGCATCTGGTCGACCAGCCCGAGAATGCTGTTCAGTGCATCGGTAATACGTGGCAGTTCGCCATCATTCAGCCCCAGACGGGCCAGATGGGCGATCTTTTCCACGTCGCAGCGTTCAAGCGCCATGGGGATCTCCAAGGGGAACAAAGAACGGAATAAGGTCCGTGATGAGGAACATGTCGGCATTCTGGCGGTCATACGGCCGCGATCATCTGCTGGCGTGCTCGGAAAAACGACCAATTTAACATATTGGCTCCTTGCCCAAAATCCCTGCCATTGTTAGAGTTTGCCGCACTTTTTTACCCACGCTTTCCCCAGGGTCACTTTCCCATGTTCAAGAAACTGCGTGGCATGTTTTCCAGCGATCTTTCCATCGACCTGGGTACTGCCAACACCCTTATTTACGTGCGTGAGCGCGGTATCGTCCTGAATGAGCCCTCGGTTGTTGCCATCCGTACCCATGGCAATCAGAAAAGCGTCGTCGCCGTCGGTACCGAAGCCAAACGCATGCTGGGCCGTACGCCCGGCAACATTGCTGCCATTCGTCCGATGAAGGACGGCGTCATCGCCGACTTCAGCGTTTGTGAAAAAATGTTGCAGTATTTCATCAACAAGGTTCACGAGAACAGCTTCCTGCAGCCCAGCCCTCGCGTGCTGATCTGCGTGCCGTGCAAGTCGACCCAGGTAGAGCGCCGCGCGATTCGCGAGTCGGCCCTGGGTGCCGGTGCCCGCGAAGTCTTCCTGATCGAAGAGCCCATGGCCGCCGCCATCGGTGCCGGCCTGCCGGTTGAAGAGGCCCGTGGCTCGATGGTCGTCGATATCGGCGGTGGTACCACCGAAATCGCGCTGATCTCCCTCAACGGTGTGGTCTATGCCGAATCCGTGCGGGTTGGCGGCGATCGCTTCGACGAAGCCATCGTCACCTACGTGCGCCGCAACTACGGCAGCCTGATTGGCGAGTCCACCGCCGAGCGTATCAAACAGGAAATCGGCACCGCCTACCCGGGCGGCGAAGTGCGCGAAGTCGATGTCCGTGGTCGTAACCTGGCCGAGGGCGTACCGCGTGCCTTCACCCTGAACTCCAACGAAGTGCTCGAAGCGCTGCAGGAGTCGCTGGCGACCATCGTTCAGGCGGTCAAGAGCGCCCTGGAGCAGTCGCCGCCGGAGCTGGCCTCCGACATCGCCGAGCGCGGCCTGGTGTTGACCGGTGGTGGCGCACTGCTGCGCGACCTCGACAAGCTGCTGGCCCAGGAAACCGGCCTGCCGGTGATCGTCGCCGAGGACCCGCTGACCTGTGTCGCCCGTGGCGGCGGTCGCGCCCTGGAGATGATGGACAAGCACGCGATGGACCTGCTCTCCAGCGAGTGATCCTGCTCGCGGCTCATGAGCGCCCGGTTTACAGGTAGCACGCACAGTGCTACCTGTATGCGCTGGGCTGGCGTCCGTTTGGGCGTCGTTTCCGTCAACCCGCAACCAGGCTGGTGCGTTGTCCCATGTCCAATGACCTCCTGAGTCGTCCACGAGGAACGGCCCATTAAACCGCTTTTCTCCAAGGGCCCTTCGCTGGGCGTTCGTCTGCTCGTATTGGTGGTGCTGTCGATCGCGTTGATGGTGGTCGATGCGCGCTTTGCCGTGCTCAAGCCTGTGCGCAGCCAGATGGGCATGGTGTTGATGGAATCGTACTGGATCACCGATTTGCCGCAGCGCTTGTGGCAAGGCGTGGCGGGCCAGTTCGGCAGCCGTACCGAACTTATCGCGGAAAACGAAAAGCTCAAGACCGAGGCCCTGCTGTTGCAGGGGCGCCTGCAGAAGCTGGCGGCCCTGACCGAGCAGAACGTGCGCTTGCGTGAGTTGCTCAATTCTTCGGCCCTGGTCAACGAAAAGGTCGAAGTGGCCGAGCTGATCGGCGTCGACCCCAACCCGTTCACCCACCGCATCCTGATCAACAAGGGTGAGCGCGATGGTGTGTTCCTCGGCCAGCCGGTGCTCGACGCCCGCGGCCTGATGGGCCAGGTGGTCGAATTGATGCCTTACACCTCGCGGGTGCTGTTGCTGACCGATACCACCCATAGCATTCCGGTGCAGGTCAACCGCAATGGCCTGCGCGCCATCGCCAGCGGTACCGGCAACCCGGAGCGCCTGGAGCTGCGCCATGTGGCCGATACCGCCGACATCAAGGAAGGCGACCTGTTGGTCAGCTCCGGTATGGGCCAGCGCTTCCCGGCCGGCTACCCGGTGGCCACGGTCAACGAAGTGATTCACGACTCCGGCCAGCCGTTTGCCATTGTCCGCGCCATCCCTACCGCCGCACTCAACCGCAGCCGCTACATGCTGCTGGTGTTCAGTGACCGGCGTACCCCGGAACAGCGCGCCACTGACGCGGCGATTGCGCAGGAAGAGGCCGACCGCAAGGGCACCGCGGTGGGTGTTCAGCCTGGCGCCAATGGCGAGCAGGCCGCACCTGCCGGTACCGCAACCGCGCCCGTCGCGCCCGCAACCCCGGCAGCCCCTGCCACGCAGCCCGCCGCTGCGCCTGTAGCGCCCGCTCAACCCCGGAGGCAATGATGGCTGCATCACGCCGCAACAACGGCTGGGTCATCTGGCTGACATTCGCCGTTGGCTTGCTGCTCAGCGTCTCGCCCATGCCTCAGTTCATGGAAGTGTTCCGGCCCATGTGGCTGGCGCTGCTGGTATCGTTCTGGACCCTTGCCGTGCCGAGCAAGGTCGGCATGACCACGGCCTTCGTGCTGGGCCTGGCCGAGGATGTGCTGTATGGCACGTTGCTTGGGCAGAACGCGCTGATCCTGACCCTGATCACCTTCCTGGTGCTGTCGCTGCAGCAGCGCTTGCGCATGTTCCCCATGTGGCAGCAGAGCCTGGTGATCCTGGTGATCTTCGGCATCGCCCAGCTGATACAGCTATGGCTCAGCGCGCTGACCGGCAACCGCCTGCCGACCCTGGCTCTGGTGTGGTCGGCGGTCATCAGCGCCTTGCTCTGGCCATGGATCAGCTTTGCCCTGCGCGACCTGCGCCGACGCTTGCACATAAATTGACGGCGTTGCCGCGACTGACAGGGAGATGTCTACATGAACCCGTTTTACCTGGCCTCTGGCTCGCCCCGTCGTCGTGAACTGCTGACCCAGATCGGCGTACCGTTCACTACAGTAAGCGCCCCCATCGATGAAACCCCGCTGGCCAATGAAGGTGCCCAGGCCTATGTCGAGCGCCTCGCCCGGGCCAAGGCCGAAGCTGGCCTTGCCAGCCTGAAGGGCCCGGCGGTGGTGCTGGGCGCAGACACCGCAGTGGTCCTCGATGGGCGTATTCTCGGCAAACCGGAAAACCGTGAACATGCCTTGGCCATGCTGGCCGACTTGTCTGGCCGCGAACATCAGGTATTGACCGCTGTCGCCCTGAGCGATGGCGCACGCACCCTGAGCCTGTGCGTCACCAGCAATGTGCGCTTTCGTGCCATCAGCGCCGATGAAGCAGCGCGCTACTGGGCCAGCGGTGAGCCTGCCGACAAAGCCGGCGGTTATGCCATCCAGGGGCTGGGCGCAGTGTTCGTCACCGGCCTTGCAGGCAGTTACTCTGCGGTGGTGGGTTTGCCGCTGAGCGAGACCGCCGAGCTGCTCGCCGGGTTCGGCATCGCCTGCTGGCAACTGCCTGCGCTTTCTCCAGAGGTAACAAAGCCGCAGTAGCCAGCGCTGCCTGCGCGATCCATCATTATCCAAGACCTTTGACGAGAGCCTGCCATGAGTGAAGAGATCCTGATCAACATCACCCCGATGGAGTCACGTGTGGCGGTGGTGGAAAACGGGGTGCTGCAGGAAGTGCACGTCGAGCGCACCCAGCGCCGCGGCATCGTCGGCAATATCTACAAGGGCAAGGTGGTACGCGTGCTGCCCGGCATGCAGGCGGCGTTCGTCGACATCGGCCTGGAGCGGGCTGCCTTCATCCATGCCTCGGAAATTTCCCAGCGCGAAGGCTCGGCGGTAGAAAACATCACCGCGCTGGTGCATGAAGGCCAGGCGCTGGTGGTACAGGTGACCAAGGACCCGATCGGCACCAAGGGCGCCCGCCTGACCACGCAGTTGTCGATCCCTTCGCGCTACCTGGTGTACATGCCGCGCAGCAGCCATGTTGGTATTTCCCTCAAGATCGAAGACGAAGCCGAGCGTGATCGCCTCAAGCAGGTGGTCAGCAGCTGCATGGACAGCGAGAACATCAAGGACGCCGGCGGCTTCATCCTGCGCACTGCCGCCGAAGGCGCCCGCGCCGAAGAGATCCTGCAGGACATTCGCTACCTGCGCCGCCTGTGGGAACAGATCGGCAGCCAGATCCAGACCTGCGGCGCGCCCACGGTAATCTACGAAGACCTCGGCCTGGCCCTGCGTACCCTGCGCGACCTGGTCAACCCGAAGATCGAGAAAATCCGCATCGACTCGCGGGAAACGTTCCAGAAAACCACGCAGTTCGTCGGCGAATTGATGCCTGAGATTGCCGATCGGCTCGAGCATTACCCTGGCGAGCGGCCGATCTTTGACCTGTACGGTGTCGAAGACGAGATTCAGCGTGCCCTGGAGCGCAAGGTGCCGCTCAAGTCCGGTGGCTATCTGGTGGTCGACCCTGCTGAGGCAATGACCACCATCGACGTCAACACCGGCGCCTTCGTCGGCCATCGCAACCTTGAAGAAACTATCTTCAAGACCAACCTTGAAGCCGCTACCGCCATTGCCCGGCAACTGCGCCTGCGCAACATCGGCGGCATCATCATCATCGACTTCATCGACATGGAGGATGAAGAGCATCAGCGCCAAGTGCTGCGCACCCTGGAAAAGCAGCTCGAGCGTGATCACGCCAAGACCAACATCATCGGCATTACCGAGCTGGGCCTGGTGCAGATGACCCGCAAGCGCACGCGTGAGAGCCTCGAGCAGGTGCTTTGCGAACCCTGCCTGGCGTGCCAGGGCCGTGGCAAGCTGAAAACCCCCGAGACCATTTGTTACGAGATCTTCCGTGAGATCCTTCGCGAAGCCCGTGCCTACCAGGCCGAGGGCTACCGCGTACTGGCCAACCAGAAAGTGGTCGACCGCCTGCTGGACGAAGAGTCGGGCAACGTGGCGGAGCTTGAAACCTTCATCGGCAGAACTATTCGCTTCCAGGTCGAGTCGATGTACTCGCAGGAACAATACGATGTGGTGCTGCTCTGAGGCTTACCAAAACGCAGCACAGGATGGCCGGGCTGGCAAAACCGGTACTTGGGGCCATCATGGATAAACGACCTGGAGGGCCATGGCCATGGGACGTCTGAACCGCGTTCTTGTCGCCTTGACTCGCTGGGGGCTGGGCTTGTGTGCGCTGCTGGCGGTGCTGGTGGCGTTGTATGTCAGCCTCGGCCGGCAATTGGTGCCGTTGGTGGCCGAGTACCGAGCCGATGTCGAGAGCAAGGCCGAACAGGCGTTGGGCCTGCCAGTGCATGTCGGCGCCCTTGAGGGGCGCTGGAGCGGGCTGGCGCCTGTGCTGCGCGTTCGCGACCTGCAATTGGGCGAAGGCGCCACCGCGTTGCGCCTGGACGACGTCAAGCTGGTGCCGGACTTGTGGGCCAGCCTGACCTCCCGCGAGGTACGCCTGGCGCGTATTCAGTTAGGCGGCTTGCAACTGATCCTGCGCGAAGATGAGCAAGGCGCCTGGAACCTCGAAGGGCTGCCGAAAAAAGACGATGCCGCCCTCGACCCCGCCGAATTGCTGCAGCGCTTGCGCCAACTGGGGCGTATCGATGTATTCGACAGCCAGGTTACCTTGCAGCCCTGGCAGCGCGACCCCCTGACCTTGACGTATGTGAGTGCCGGCCTGCAGGCCGGTGCCTCGCGCCAGGCCCTCGACGTGCGCGCAACCCTGCCGGACGGCCAGCCCCTGGCGCTGAACCTGCGCAGCCGCGCGTCGGCCAAAGCCTGGCAAGACGCTGAGGTTACGGCATACCTGAGCCTGCCGCAGAGCGATTGGGCGCGCTGGTTGCCGCCGCGTCTGCTGGGCCAGTGGCAGGCTGACGCATTGCGCGCCGGGGGCGAGTTCTGGGTCGACTGGCGCCAAGGCCAGTTGCAAGACGCGGTGGTCCGTCTCAATGCGCCAACGCTGCAAGGTGCGTATGCCGGGCGCAAGGCCGCAACCCTGGACAACCTGGCGCTCGCCGCCTGGTTCCAGCGCAGCCCGCAAGGCTTCGATGTGAGTGTCGATTCCCTGGCCATGAGCATCGGCAAGACCCGTTGGGAAACCCATCTGCAGTTACGCCAGCGCCCTGGGCAGGCACCCGCCGACGAGCGCTGGGAAGTGCAGGCCGACCGCCTTGACCTCACTCCGCTGACCCCATTGATCGATGCCTTGGCACCGCTGCCGGATAACCTCATGGCCGTGGTCGATGGCCTGAAGGTCACCGGCGCGCTGCGCAACCTGCGCCTGGAGGCGCGGCCCAAGGCTGAGGGCGACCAGCGGCTGCAATTTGCCGCCAACCTGGAGCAGGTCGGTTTCAACGCCTACCACGGTGCCCCGGCGGCCGGCAACGTCAGTGGCAGCATCAGCGGCGACCTGGGCCATGGCGAGCTGCGGCTCGACACTGAGGCCTTCATGCTGCACTTGTACCCGATCTTCGCCAAACCTTGGCATTACCAGCAGGCCAATGCCCGCCTGACCTGGGCCCTCGACAAGCAAGGCTTCACCCTCGTCGCGCCGTACCTCAAGGTGCTGGGCGAGGAGGGCAAGATCGCCGGTGACTTCTTGATCCGCCTGCTGTTCGAAGAGGGCCGCGAGGACTACATGGACCTGCGGGTCGGGTTGACCGAGGGCGATGGCCGATACACCGCCAAATACTTGCCGGAAGTGCTCAGCCCGGCCCTCGACGAATGGCTGCGCAGTGCGATCGTCAAGGGCACCGTGGATGAGGGCTACTTCCAGTACCAGGGATCGCTGAACCACGGCGCCGCCCCGGAGGCTCGCAGTATCAGCCTGTTCTTCAAGGTGCGTGACGCGGCGCTGGACTTCCAGCCCGGCTGGCCTCAAGTGCAGCAGGTCGATGGTGACGTGCTGATCGAAGACAGTGGTGTGCGCATCAAGGCCCACCATGGCCTGCTGCTCGATACCAAGGTCAGTGACGTCAGTGTCGACATCCCCCACGTCGAAGGCGACCAGCACAGCCATCTGTACCTGGATGGCGATTTCGACGGCAGCCTGGGTGACGGCCTGAAAATTCTCAAGGAAGCCCCGATCGGCACGGGTGAGATCTTCGCCGGGTGGGAAGGCGAGGGCCCGCTCAAGGGCAAGGTCAAGCTCGATATCCCCCTGGCACATGGGCAGCGGCCCAAGGTCAAGGTGGACTTCGCCACCGCTGATGCCCGCCTCAAGGTGGCCCCGCCAAGCCTGGAGCTGAACCGCCTGAAGGGCGACTTCAGTTTCGACTTCGACAAGGGCCTGAGCGGCAAGGACATCAGCCTGCAGGCATTCGGCAAACCGGTGACTGCGCAGATCGTCGCCGAGGGCGAGCCAGGGCAGATGCAGACCCGCATCAACGCCAGCGGCCAGGTTTCGCTGAAAGCGCTGACCGAGTGGCTGCAGTTCAACCAGGCGCTGCCAGCCTCGGGCGAGCTGCCCTACCAGTTGCAGGTCAACCTGGGTAGCCGGGACAACAGCCTGAACGTCAACTCGTCGCTCAAGGGGTTGGCGATCAATTTGCCGGCCCCCTTCGGCAAGGCAGCGGCGGATACCCGCGACAGCCGCTTCAGCATGAACCTGCAGGGCCAGGAGCGGCGCTTCGACGCCAGCTATGCCGACCTTGCACGCTTTGCCTATGCCGCGCCCGGCGACAAACTGGCCCAGGGCCGCGGTGAGCTGCTGCTGGGCACAGGCCAGGCGCAAGTGCCAAGCGGCCAGGGGCTGCGAGTACGCGGGCACCTGGAAGCACTGGACCTGGCGCCGTGGCAAGCGCAGATGGCTAGCCTGGGCGGTGACGACCCCGGTGGCAGTGCCCGGCAGAGCCTGCAAAGCGTCGACCTGAGCATCGGCCAGCTCAAAGCCTTCGGCATGGACCTGAATCAGGCGGTGGTGCGTCTGGCCCGTGGTGGCCCGGCGTGGGACCTGCGCCTGGACAGCAAGGAAGTCATCGGCAACGCGCGCGTACCCGACGCCAAGGCCGCGCCCATGTCGGTGCGCCTGCAGACCTTGCGCCTGCCAGCGGCGGACCCGGCCCAGGCGCAGGCCGAGGAGGGGCCCGACCCGTTGGCCTCATTCGACCCGCGCAAGGTGCCTGCCCTGGACCTGAGCATCGACAAGCTCTACCGTGGCGACGACCTCTACGGCAGCGCATCGATCAAGTTGCGCCCGACCGCGCGTGGCGTATCGGCAGACGATATCGACCTTGACTTCAAGGGCCTGCGCATAGATGGCGGCGGTGGCTGGGAAGGCCCGCCGGGCAGCAGCAGTAGCTGGTACAAAGGGCGCCTGGACGGCAAGAACCTGGCCGATGTGCTCAAGGCGTGGGGGTTTGCCCCCACCGTGACCAGCCGCGATTTCCGCCTGGATGTCGACGGCCGCTGGCCGGGCTCACCTGCCTGGGTGGGCTTGAACCGTTTCTCCGGGAGCATGGATGCCGCCCTGCGCACCGGCCAGTTCGTCGAAGTCGAAGGCAGTGCCCAGGCCCTGCGCGTGTTCGGCCTGCTCAACTTCAACTCCATCGGCCGCCGCTTGCGCCTGGACTTTTCCGACCTGTTCGACAAAGGCCTGGCCTATGATCGGGTCAAGGGCCTGCTGGTGGCCAGCAATGGCGTCTACGTGACCCGCGAGCCGATTACCGTTACCGGCCCGTCGAGCAACTTCGAGCTTGACGGTACCCTCGACCTGGTCCGTGACCGGGTGGATGCCAACCTGCAGGTGAGCCTGCCGGTGACCAACAACCTGCCGCTGGCTGCCCTGATTATCGGGGCACCTGCGGTGGGGGGCGCGCTGTTCCTGGTCGATCGCTTGATCGGCGACCGGGTATCACGCTTTGCCAGCGTGCATTACCGCGTCGAGGGGCCGTGGAAAGAGCCTAGAATCACATTTGTGAAACCTTTCGAGAAATCGCGCTAGGAGTCTTCATGAAGGCAGCGGTGATCCAGATGGTCAGTCAGGACGACGTGCTGGCCAACCTGCAGCGTGCCGGCGCCCTGCTTGAACAGGCCGCGCTCGGTGGCGCACGCCTGGCCGTGCTGCCAGAAAACTTCGCCGCCATGGGGCGCAAGGATGCTGCAGTGATCGGCCGCGCCGAAGCCTTGAACGAAGGGCCGATCCTGCCATGGTTGAAACGCACCGCGCGCGACCTCAAGTTATGGATTGTTGCCGGCACCTTGCCGTTGCCACCGGTCGGCCAGCGTGATGCCAAGGCCCATGCCTGCTCACTGCTGATCGACGAGCACGGTGAAGTGGCGGCACGCTACGACAAGTTGCACCTGTTCGACGTGGACGTCGCCGACAACCGCGGCCGTTACCGTGAGTCCGACGACTATGCCCATGGCGCGCAGGTGGTGGTGGCCGATACCCCGGTGGGGCGCCTGGGCCTGAGCGTATGCTATGACCTGCGCTTCCCCGAGTTGTACAGTGCCTTGCGCGCTGCCGGGGCCGAGCTGATCTGCGCGCCAGCCGCCTTCACTGCGGTGACGGGCGCGGCGCACTGGGACGTGCTGATTCGCGCGCGTGCCATCGAGACCCAATGCTACCTGTTGGCCGCAGCGCAGGGCGGCACCCATCCAGGCCCACGGGAAACCCATGGGCATGCAGCGATCGTCGACCCTTGGGGGCGGATCGTTGCGCAGCAGGCGCAGGGCGAAGCGGTATTGCTCGCCGAGCGCGACACTGATGAACAAGCGTCCATTCGGGCGCGCATGCCGGTGGTTTCGCACCGGCGCTTTTTCTCGCAGGACGCCTTGCGGCCTGCGCACACCTCGGAGTGACTATGAGCCAGATGTTATCCACCGTCAGCGAGCAGCTCCTGGCCCCAGGCGGGTTGACCCTGGACAGCCTGCAGGCTGTGCTGGGTGAGTTGGCCGGCCCGGGCATCGATGCCGCCGACTTGTATTTCCAGGGCCAGATCTCGGAAACCTGGGCGCTGGAGGACGGCATCGTCAAAGAGGGCAGCTTCAACCTCGACCAAGGCGTGGGCGTGCGTGCCCAGTCCGGTGAAAAGACCGGCTTCGCCTACAGCAACGCCATCAACCTGGAGGCACTGACCTCGGCGGCCCGTGCCGCGCGTTCGATCTCCCGTGCCGGGCAGAATGGTACGGTCCAGGCTTTCCGCAGCCAGGATGTGACGGCCCTGTATGCGCCGGACAACCCCCTGGATGTGCTCAGTCGCGCCGAAAAGGTCGACCTGCTCAAGCGTGTCGATGCCGCCACCCGGGCGCTGGACCCGCGTATCCAGCAGGTCAGCGTGAGCATGGCCGGGGTCTGGGAGCGCATTCTCATCGCGGCGGCCGATGGCAGCCTGGCCGCCGACGTGCGCCCGCTGGTGCGCTTCAACGTCAGCGTCATCGTCGAACACAATGGCCGCCGCGAGCGCGGTGGCCAGGGTGGCGGCGGGCGTACCGACTACCGCTTCTTCACCGAAGAGAAAGTCATGGGTTATGCCCGTGAGGCGTTGCGTCAGGCCCTGGTGAACCTGGAGGCGATTCCTGCCCCGGCGGGCACCTTGCCCGTGGTGCTGGGGCCGGGCTGGTCGGGCGTACTGTTGCATGAAGCGGTGGGCCATGGCCTGGAAGGCGACTTCAACCGCAAGGGCAGCTCGGCGTTCAGCGGCCGGATCGGTGAGCAGGTGGCGTCGAAACTGTGCACCATCGTCGACGATGGCACCCTTGAAGGCCGCCGCGGTTCGTTGAGCGTGGATGACGAAGGCACCCCGACCGAGTGCACCACGCTGATCGAGAACGGTGTGCTCAAAGGCTACATGCAGGACAAACTGAACGCCCGCCTGATGGGCATGGCCGTGACCGGCAATGGCCGCCGCGAATCCTACGCCCATCTGCCGATGCCGCGCATGACCAACACCTACATGCGCGCGGGCGAAAGCGACCCGCAGGAAATCATCGCTTCGGTGAAGAGAGGCATCTATTGCGCCAACCTGGGCGGTGGCCAGGTGGATATCACCAGCGGCAAGTTCGTCTTCTCCACCAGTGAGGCTTACCTGATCGAAGACGGCAAGATCACCGCGCCGGTCAAGGGGGCAACGCTGATTGGCAACGGGCCGGAGGCGATGAGCCGGGTGTCGATGGTCGGCAATGACCTGGCGCTGGACAGTGGCGTCGGCACGTGCGGCAAGGATGGGCAGTCGGTGCCGGTAGGGGTCGGGCAGCCGACGTTGAAACTCGACGCGATTACCGTCGGCGGGACCGGGGCGTGACAGGTGTGGGGGCTGCGCAGCAGCCCCTGGGCAATCAGCGCAATCCGCGCTGCAGCTCGTCGAGGTCGCGGATGTACTTGAACACCTTGCGCGCGGCGGCAGGCGGTTTGTTACGCGCCTTCTCGTGCTGGGCATGGCGGATCAGCGAGCGCATTTGCTGGCGATCGGTATCGGGGTACTCGTTGACGAAGCGTTCGAGGTCTTCGTCATTGCCGTCGATCAACCGGTCGCGCCAGCGCTCCAGGCCGTGGAAACGCTCGTTGTACTGGCGGGTCGAGCTGTCCATCTGTTCGAGCAAGGCATGGATGGCATCCAGGTCCTGCACACGCATAAGCTTGCCGACAAACGACATGTGGCGTTTGCGGGCACCATGAGCGGTGTGCTTGCTGGCCTCGGCCAGCGCCTTGCGCAGCTCGTCGGTCAACGGCAGGCGTGCCAGGGTGTCGGCCTTGAGCGTAGTGAGGCGCTCGCCGAGTTCGACCAGTGCATGCAGTTCGCGCTTGATCTGGGTTTTGCTTTTTTCGCCGTCGAAGGCGTCGTCGTTTGAATCAACCATGGTGGCAGTCCGCTAGAAATCGCCGCCATGATAACCAGTCGGGGGCCGCTTGTCCGGCCCGGTCGTAGAATGACCCTCGCCGAACGCAGAATTTGAGTGGAGAGAACCATGAGTGCAGTCCAGAGCGTAGGTCCGAAAGACCTGCCAGCCTTGCAGGAGCAGGTCGAAGCGATCATCGCCGAAGCGCGTCGCCAGGGCGCCAGTGCCTGCGAAGTGGCGGTCTCGCTGGAGCAAGGCCTGTCCACCACGGTGCGTCAGCGCGAGGTCGAAACGGTCGAGTTCAACCGTGACCAGGGCTTTGGCATCACCCTCTATGTCGGCCAGCGCAAAGGTTCGGCCAGTACCTCGGCAAGTGGCCCCGAGGCGATCCGCGAAACCGTAGCCGCCGCGCTGGCGATCGCCAAGCATACGTCCGAAGACGAATGCTCCGGCTTGGCCGACGCCGCCCTGATGGCCCGCGATATCCCGGACCTGGACCTTTACCACGACTGGGACATCGAACCCGAGAAGGCGATCGAGATGGCCCTGGCTTGCGAGGCCGCGGCGTTCGACGCCGATTCACGCATTCTCAACGCCGATGGCACCACGCTCAACACTCACCAAGGGTGCCGAGTGTATGGCAACAGCCACGGCTTCATCGGCAGCTACGCCTCGACCCGACACAGCCTGAGCTGCGTGATGATCGCCGAGGGTGATGGCCAGATGCAGCGTGACTACTGGTATGACGTAAACCGCCAGGGCAATTTGTTGGCCGACCCGCGCAGCATCGGCCAGCGTGCGGCCCAGCGTGCGGCCAGCCGCCTCGGCGCGCGCCCGGTGCCGACGTGCGAAGTGCCGGTGCTGTTCTCGGCAGAGCTCGCTGGCGGCCTGTTTGGCAGCTTCCTGTCGGCCATTTCCGGCGGCAACCTGTACCGCAAGTCGTCGTTCCTTGAAGGCACTATCGGGCAGCGGCTGTTCCCAAGCTGGCTGACTCTCGATGAGCGCCCGCATATTCCCCGGGCCTTGGGCAGTGCTGCGTTCGACGGTGACGGCCTGGCGACCTACGCCAAACCGTTTGTCGACAAGGGTGAGCTGGTGTCGTACCTGCTGGGGACCTATTCCGGGCGCAAGCTCGGCCTGCCCAGCACGGCCAACTCCGGTGGTGTGCACAACCTGTATGTGACCCACGGCGTCGAGGACCAGGCGGCCCTGATCCGCCGCATGGGGCGTGGCTTGCTGGTGACCGAGTTGATGGGGCATGGCCTGAACATGGTCACGGGCGACTATTCGCGTGGGGCTGCAGGCTTCTGGGTCGAGAACGGCGAGATCCAGCATGCGGTCCAGGAAGTGACCATCGCCGGGAACATGAAGGACATGTTCCAGCAAATCGTGGCGATCGGTAGCGATCTTGAGACCCGCAGCAATATTCACACGGGCTCGGTGCTGATCGAACGGATGACCGTTGCCGGCAGCTGAGTGGCCGCCTGATCTACAAAACCCGGCCTGCGCGCCGGGTTTTTTTATACCTGCTTACTCCCTGCTTTGGTCGATGCCCTCTTGAAGTGATTCTAGTTATCACTTAATAATGAATATCATTACCTAGTTGCTTGGCGATGGTGTTCATGAAATCCGTCCTCCACGAGTTGCCCTACCTGGAAAACTGGCGCTGGCTCAGCCGGCGCATTCGCTGCGCGCTCGAGCCCGATGAGCCGCGCCTGATCGAGCACTACCTGGCCGAAGGCCGCTACCTGGTGTGCTGCACCGAAACCTTGCCATGGACGGTGGCCCTGACCTCCTTTCGCCTGCTCCTGGATACCGCTTGCGACCGCATGCTGCCCTGGCATTGGCGCTGCCTGTGCCTGGACCAGGCCTGGCGACCCTTGCTCGACCTGCGCAACCTCGACCGCCGCGAACAGAACCAGCGCTGGCAGCCCTACGCCCTGCAATTGGCCAATTGCGTGCTGCTGCCTTCGATTTCTCCCGATGAACTGATGCAAGGATTAGACGATGAGTAATACCCGTATCGAGCGTGACAGCATGGGTGAGCTGCAGGTGCCTGCCGAGGCCCTGTATGGCGCCCAGACCCAGCGCGCGGTCGACAACTTCCCGGTCAGCGGCCAGCGCATGCCGGCCCAGTTCATTCGCGCATTGCTGCTGGCCAAGGCCGCAGCGGCCAAGGCCAACATCGAGCTGGAGCAGGTGAGCGCCGAGCAAGGTCAGGCCATCGTCAAGGCAGTCGAACAACTGCTGGCGGAAGATTTCATCCAGCATTTCCCGGTGGATGTGTTCCAGACCGGTTCCGGCACCAGTTCGAATATGAACGCCAACGAGGTGATCGCCACCCTGGCGACTCGCGTGCTGGGTAATGCGGTCAATGCCAACGACCATGTGAACTGCGGCCAGAGCAGCAACGACATCATCCCGACTACCATCCATGTCAGTGCCGCCCTGGCGCTGCACGAGCAACTGCTGCCAGCGTTGCGTCACCTGGTACAGGTGATCGAGGCCAAATCGCAGCAGGTACACCCATTCGTCAAAACCGGCCGTACCCACCTGATGGACGCCATGCCCGTGCGCATGAGCCAGGTGCTCGACGGCTGGGCAGCACAAATCAAAGGCGCGCAGGCGCACATCGAGGCGACCCTGCCGAGCCTGCAGGCGCTGGCCCAGGGCGGCACGGCGGTGGGAACGGGTATCAACGCCCACCCACAGTTCGCTGCCGGCTTCGCGCGCCAGCTCAGTGCCCTGACCCAGGTCGAGTTCACCCCTGGGCAGAACCTGTTTGCCCTGATCGGCTCGCAGGACACCGCCGTAGCTCTTTCCGGGCAGCTCAAGACTGCTGCGGTGGCGCTGATGAAAATCGCCAACGACCTGCGCTGGATGAACTCCGGCCCGTTGGCCGGCCTTGGCGAGATTGAACTGCAAGGCCTGCAGCCTGGCTCTTCGATCATGCCGGGC
This sequence comes from Pseudomonas sp. SWRI77, assembly GCF_014269105.1. Lineage (NCBI taxonomy): Bacteria > Pseudomonadati > Pseudomonadota > Gammaproteobacteria > Pseudomonadales > Pseudomonadaceae > Pseudomonas > Pseudomonas sp. SWRI77. The sequence continues at coordinate 92,398 of NZ_JABWRV010000010.1, forward strand.
AAGGTCAACCCAGTGATCCCGGAAGCCACTGCCATGGTGGCTGCGCAGGTCATCGGCAATGACGCGACCATCGCCATCGCCGGGCAGTCGGGCAACTTCGAGCTGAACGTGATGCTGCCGGTGATCGCCCGCAACCTGCTGGAAAGCATCGAACTGATGGCCAACGTCAGCCGCTTGCTGGCCGACAAGGCCATCGCCACGTTCAAGGTCAATGAAGGCAAGCTCAAGGAGGCGCTGGCGCGCAACCCGATCCTGGTCACGGCGCTGAACCCGATCATCGGCTATCTCAAGGCCGCCGAAATCGCCAAGACCGCCTACCAGCAAGGCCGCCCGATCATCGATGTGGCGCTGGAGCATACCGACTTGTCGCGCGACCAGCTGGAAGCGCTGCTCGACCCGGAAAAACTCACCGCCGGCGGGATCTGACCCCGGCGCAGGAGACACGCCATGCAGCACTGGAAACGCACCACCGAAATGGCCAACCACCTGTTCGAGCAAGGTGAGTGGGTCGATGCACGGGAACACTACCTGCAAGCCCTGGCGCTGGCCCAGGTGCTGTTCGAGCGCTGGCATGACGTCGACGAAGCGGTGGCGGTGTTCGTCATCGCTCACCACAACCTGGCCGACCTGCACCTGCAGTTGAACCAGCCGCACGAGAGCGCCGACTACCTGTGCTCTGCGCATCAGCGCCTGCTGCAGGCCAGCCAGGAGGCCCGCTTGCCCCAGGCGCTGCGCGATGCCGCGCTGCGCCACAGTGGGCGCACCTACACCGAGTTGCTGAATTTCATCGCCGAGTACGGCCAGTACCCGCGCACCGAGCGCCTGCTCAACCGTCACGCACCCGCTGCCAGCGCGCTGGCCGCGAAGGCCGACGTGACACCCAGACCCCACGCTTACGGAATCCACTGACATGCCACACACCTTGCCTGCGTTGCCCTATGCCTACGATGCGCTGGAACCGCACATCGATGCCCAGACCATGGAGATTCACCACAGCAAGCATCACCAGACCTATATCAACAACCTCAACGCCGCTATCGAAGGCACCGAATGGGCCGAGTGGCCGGTGGAGCAGTTGGTCGGCGCGGTCAAGCAGTTGCCAGAGAAGCTGCAGGCTGCGGTGATCAACCAAGGGGGTGGCCACGCCAACCACACGCTGTTCTGGACCGTGATGGCGCCACAGGGTGGCGGCCAGCCGCACGGTCAGGTGGCCAAGGCAATCGAAGCCGAGCTGGGTGGTTTCGACGCCTTCAAGGACGCGTTCACCAAAGCGGCACTGAGCCGCTTCGGCAGTGGTTGGGCCTGGCTCAGCGTCACCCCGGAAAACAAGCTGGTGGTTGAAAGCAGCGGCAACCAGGACAGCCCGCTGATGCACGGTAATACGCCGATCCTGGGGTTGGACGTGTGGGAACACGCTTACTACCTCAAGTACCAGAACCGTCGCCCTGAATACATCGGTGCCTTCTACAACGTCGTCGACTGGGCGGAAGTAGAACGTCGTTATCTCGAAGCCTTGAAGTGAGTCGATCCGGTATGCGTTCACAGGTGTTGTCCGTCAGCAGCGTGCGTCTGTTTCGCCTGGCGATAGGAACCTTGCTGTTGCTGGTCGGCACTGCGCTGTTGCTGGCGCAGGGCATTGCCTGGCTGGGCCTGGAACCGCGCATGCTGCGCGCCCTCGAGGGGGGCGCACTGTGCGCGTTGGGGACGGCGCTGGGCGCGGTACCGGTGTTGGTGATACGTAATATGCCGGTGGCCCTGGCCGACACACTGCTGGGCTTCGGCGCCGGCGTGATGCTGGCGGCCACCGCGTTTTCCCTGATCATTCCGGGGTTGGAAGCGGCTCAAGGTATCGGCTTCAGCCCCTGGGGCGCGGGCGGCCTGATCAGCTTTGGCTTGATGTTCGGCGCCTTGTGCCTGTTTCTGGTCGACCTCAAGGTTTCCGGGGCCTCGCCGGAAGCCTTGGTCGGCACGGATAACCAGCCAGTGATCGCCGCGCGAATCTGGCTGTTCGTGATTGCCATCATTGCCCACAACATTCCTGAAGGCATGGCCATCGGCGTGTCGGCGGGTGGCGGTATGGCGGATGCCGACAGCCTGGCCATGGGCATCGCCTTGCAGGATGTGCCTGAGGGCCTGGTGATAGCGCTGGTGCTGGCGGGGGCGGGCATGCCGCGGTTCAAGGCGTTTCTGATCGGAGCCGCTTCAGGCCTGGTCGAACCCGTGGCTGCGGTGATCTGTGCCTGGCTGGTCAACGTAGCCGAACTGCTGCTGCCGTTGGGGTTGGCGTGTGCGGCGGGAGCGATGCTGTTGGTGGTGACCCAGGAAATCATCCCTGAGTCGCGCAGCAATGGGCATCACCGCTTGGCCAGCCTGGGGCTGTGTATCGGTTTCTGCTTGATGATGGTGATGGACACCGCGATGTCCTGAGCGGTTTACTCGCCTTCGTCGAAGTAGTTGTTGATCAGCTCGATCAAGGCTTCCAGCGCTTCGTTGTCCTGTTCGCCTTCGGTCAGCAGGTGCACCTGGGTGCCTTTGCCTGCCGCGAGCATCATCACTGCCATGATGCTTTTGCCGTCCACCAGCTTGTCGGGCGCGCGGCCCACGCGCACCTGGCAGGGGAAGCGCCCGGCCACGCCGACGAACTTGGCTGCCGCCCGGGCATGCAGGCCCAGCTTGTTGATGATGGTGATTTCGCAGGCGGGCATCGTGGGGTGGATCCTGTGGGCTAGAGGTCGCGGTGGCGGACCTGGACGTTTTTCAGTGATTGCTGCAGCAACTCGCCGAGGCGTTCGGTCAGGTACACCGAGCGGTGATGGCCGCCGGTGCAGCCGATGGCGATAGTGACGTAGGCGCGGTTGCTGGCGGCGAAGCGGGGCAGCCATTTGAGCAGGTAGCTGGAAATGTCGTTGAACATCTCTTCGACATCCGGCTGGGCGGCGAGGTAGTCGATCACCGGCTGATCGAGGCCGGAGTGCTCACGCAGCTCGGGCTTCCAATAGGGGTTGGGCAGGCAGCGCACATCGAACACCAGGTCGGCATCGACCGGCATGCCGCGCTTGAAGCCGAACGATTCGACCAGAAACGCAGTGCCAGGCTCTGGCTGGTTGAGCAGGCGCAGCTTGATCGAGTCGCGCAGTTGGTAAAGGTTTAGGCTGGTAGTGTCGATTTTCAGGTCAGCCAGATCGGAGATCGGCCCCAGCATGTCGCTCTCGACCCGTATTGCCTCTGCCAGGGAACGGTTGGCATTGGTCAGCGGGTGGCGCCGGCGCGTCTCGGAGAAGCGTTTGAGCAGCGTATCTTCGTCGGCGTCCAGGTACAGCACGTCGCATTGGATGTGCCGCGCTCGGGCCTCTTCGAGCAGTTCGGGGAAACGCGACAGGTGGCTGGGCAGGTTGCGCGCGTCAATCGACACGGCGACCTTGGGTTGCAGCAACTCGGTATTGATCAACGCGTTTTCCGCCAGCTGCGGTAGCAGGCCGGCGGGCAGGTTGTCGATGCAATAGAAACCGTTGTCTTCCAGCACATCGAGGGCGGTGCTCTTGCCGGAGCCGGACCGGCCGCTAACGATGATCAGACGCATGTTCAGGGCTCGCTCTGGACGTCCAGGACAACCTGGTAAAGGGCCTCGTTACTGCTGGCTGCACGCAGACGATCACGAACCTCTTTGCGATCGAGCATGCTGGCAATCTGGCGCAGCAGTTCCAGGTGCGCATCGGTGGCAGCTTCGGGCACCAGCAGGACGAACAGCAGGTCCACGGGTGCGCCATCGATGGCGTCGTAGTCGATCGGTGCCTCCAGGTGCAGCAAGGCGCTGACGGGGGCGGTGCATCCTTCGAGCCGGCAGTGGGGGATGGCGATGCCGTTGCCGAACCCGGTCGAGCCGAGTTTTTCACGGGCGACCAGTTTCTCGAAGACGTCTTGCATCTCCAGTTCTGGCACTTGGTCGGCGATGACAGTGGCGACCTTTTCGAGGGCGCGCTTCTTACTGCCGCCCGGCACGTTCACGAGGGAACGGCCGGGGGTCAGGATGGTTTCAAGTCGGATCATGGATGAGGGGGATCAGCGGGCAGCCGTGCCTTGCAGCAGGCTTTGCTGTTTTTCCTTGTGTTTTTTCAGTTGGCGGTCGAGCTTGTCGGCCAAGGCGTCGATCGCTGCATACATGTCTTCGTGTTCCGCGTTGGCGACCACTTCACCGCCAGGAATCTGCAGGGTCGCTTCGACCTTCTGCTGCAGCTTCTCGACCTTCATGATGACCTGCACGTTGGTAATCTTGTCGAAGTGACCCTCCAGGCGCTTGAGTTTCTGCTCGATATAGTCGCGCAGCGGCGGGGTGACTTCTACATGGTGTCCACTGATGTTGACTTGCATACAGCTTCTCCTTTGTTGCCCGTGCATCATAAAGAGGCAGGTCTTGCACCTGCCCCGCAAATGCTGTGGCACATACCAGGGGCTACATCAGTCGCTTGCGCTCGCTCGACGGTGCGATGCCGAGAGACTCGCGGTACTTGGCGACGGTGCGACGGGCTACCTGGATGCCTTGTGCCTCCAGTAAACCAGCGATCTTGCTGTCACTCAATGGCTTTTTCTGATTTTCCGCCGCAACCAGTTTCTTGATGATCGCGCGGATCGCCGTGGACGAGCATTCTCCGCCTTCGGCGGTGCTCACATGGCTTGAGAAAAAGTATTTCAGTTCGTAGATACCGCGGGGCGTGTGCATGTATTTCTGCGTGGTGACCCGCGAAATGGTCGACTCGTGCATGCCCACCGCTTCGGCAATGTCATGCAGCACCAAGGGCTTCATCGCTTCGTCGCCATGGTCGAGAAAACCGCGCTGATGCTCGACGATCTGCGTGGCGACCTTCATCAGCGTTTCGTTGCGGCTCTGCAGGCTCTTGATGAACCAGCGCGCTTCCTGCAGCTGGTTGCGCATGAAGGTGTTGTCGGCGCTGGTGTCGGCGCGTCTGACAAAGCCTGCGTACTGCGGGTTGACGCGCAGCCGCGGGATCGCCTCCTGGTTCAGCTCGACCAGCCAGCGCTCACTGTCCTTGCGCACGATGACGTCGGGCACGACGTACTCGGGCTCGCTCGATTCGATCTGTGAACCGGGGCGCGGGTTGAGGCTTTGCACCAGTTCGATGACCTGGCGCAGTTCGTCTTCCTTGATCTTCATGCGCCGCATCAGCTGGCTGTAGTCGCGGCCACCCAGCAGGTCGATGAAGTCGGTGACCAGGCGCTTGGCCTCGGCCATCCAAGGGGTGCTGACTGGCAGCTGACGCAGTTGCAACAGCAGGCATTCGCCGAGGTTGCGTGCACCGACGCCGGCAGGCTCGAACTGCTGGATGCGGTGCAAGACCGCTTCGACCTCGTCCAGCTCGATATCCAGTTCAGGGTCGAAACCGGCGCAGATCTCCTCCAGGGTGTCTTCCAGGTAGCCCTGGCCATTGATGCTGTCGATCAGAGTGACGGCGATCAGGCGATCGGTATCGGACATCGGCGCCAGGTTCAGCTGCCACAGCAGGTGGCTTTGCAGGCTCTCGCCGGCCGATGTGCGGGTGGTGAAGTCCCACTCGTCGTCATCGTTGCTTGGCAGGCTGCTGGCGCTGGTCTGGTAGATGTCTTCCCAGGCGGTGTCGACCGGCAGCTCGTTGGGGATGCGCTCGCTCCACTCACCGTCTTCCAGGTTTTCGGCACTGGCGGTGCTTTCCTGGAAGCTGTTGTCCTGGGCTTCGGCGGCCGGTTTGCTCTCGGCGTTATCGGCCATCGGGTCGCTATTGTCGAAGTCCTCGCCGTCTTCCTGACGTTCGAGCATCGGGTTCGACTCCAGCGCTTCCTGGATTTCCTGTTGGAGGTCCAGGGTGGACAGCTGGAGGAGGCGGATGGCCTGTTGCAACTGAGGAGTCATCGTCAGTTGCTGGCCCATTTTTAGGACGAGCGATGGTTTCATGGCAGGGGCTTAATACCTTGTTCGCCGGCGCGCATGCGCCATCCACTACACGAGGGCGCCGGAGCGCCAAATTCAAGCAAGTTTTATGCCTTAAATTGTAGCGTTTGCCTAGAGCACCGTAACAACTTAAACCCCGTCAAGGGTTATTTGCCGGTGCTCCAGGTGCGTCCCGGGGTCAGAGTCGGAACTCGTGACCCAGGTAAACCTCTTTGACCAGGTCGTTGGCCAGGATGGTCTCGGCATCGCCTTCGGCGATCAGTCGGCCATCATTGACGATATAAGCGGTTTCGCAGATATCCAAGGTCTCGCGCACGTTGTGGTCGGTGATCAGTACACCGATGCCCTTGGCCTTGAGATGGTGGATGATCTGCTTGATGTCGCCGACCGAAATCGGGTCGACACCCGCGAAGGGTTCGTCCAGCAGGATGAACTTCGGTGCGGTTGCCAAGGCCCGGGCGATCTCGACGCGGCGGCGTTCGCCACCCGAGAGGCTCATGCCGAGGTTGTCGCGGATGTGGCTGATATGGAACTCCTGCAGCAGGCTTTCCAGCTCCTTGCGGCGGCCGTCGCGGTCGAGTTCCTTGCGGGTCTCGAGGATCGCCATGATGTTGTCGGCCACCGACAGCTTGCGGAAGATCGAAGCTTCCTGCGGCAGGTAGCCGATACCGGCGCGGGCGCGACCGTGCATGGGCTGGTGGCTGACATCGAGGTTGTCGATCAGCACGCGCCCTTGCTCAGCCTGGACCAGGCCGACGATCATGTAGAAGCAGGTGGTCTTGCCGGCGCCGTTGGGGCCGAGCAGGCCGACGATCTGGCCACTGTCGATCGACAGGCTGACATCGCGCACGACCTGCCGACCCTTGTAGCTCTTGGCCAGGTGCTGGGCTTTAAGGGTTGCCATTTACTCGGCCTTCTTCTTGGGCTGGATCACCATGTCGATACGCTGACGCGGTGTAGTCACGTTGCCACCACGACCGGCGGTCGCCACCTGGGTCTGGGTGTTGTAGACGATTTTCTCGCCTTCGGTGGTGTTGCCTTCGTTTTCGACCTTGGCGCGGTCGGTGAGGATCACCAGGTCCTTCTGCGACTGGTACTGGATAGTCACACCCCAGCCTTTCATCTTGTCCGGCTTGGCGGCGCTCTGTTGCTGCTCGAAGTAGGCCAGGTTGCCCACCGAGGTCACCACGTCGATATCGCCGGTGGCGGAGCGGGTGATGGTCACGGTGTTGCCAGTGATTTTCATCGAGCCCTGGGTGATGATCACATCGCCGGTGTAGGTGGCCACACCCTGCTTGTCGTCCAGATGGGCATTGTCGGCCTGGATGCGGATCGGCTGATCACGGTCGTTCGGCAGTGCGAAGGCGCTCGCGCTTCCCAGTGCTGCGCTCAGGCTGAGCAAAAGGGGGAGGGTTTTAACGAGCCTCATACTGTCCTCTTACGTTAGAGAGCAGGTCCATCCTGCCTTCTTTCAAATACGCTTTCATTCCTTTGCCCGTAGTTGTGCCACCGGCGCCGTCGATTCTAACGGCTTGCTCGGTCTGCGCATATTGCTTCTGCGGGAACACGGTCATGCGTGAGCTGGTAATGATGGTCTCACGCTGCTTTTCGTCGGTGCGGGCAACGCGTACCTGGTCGATCAGCTCGACCTCGGTACCGTCCGGGTTGACCTCGGCGCGGGCGCTCTGCACGTGCCACGGGTACTCGGTGCCGCGGTACATATGCAGGTCGGGCGTGGTCAGCAGGGTGATTTCGCTGGCCTTGAGGTGCTCGACCTTGTCAGCGGTCATTTCATACTGCAGTTTGCCGTCGGGCAAGAATTGCAGGCTGTGGGCGTTGGTCGCGTAGTAGTCGATAGCGCTATCGTCGACCTGGCTCACCGGCTTGTCGAGGAAGCTTTCCGGGCTGACGTTCCAGTAGCCGATCGCCACCAGCAGGGCGGCGATGACCCCGAGCAGCGCAAAGTTGCGGACTTTCTTGCTGAACATGGGCAGCCTTACAGGTAGTTGGCGTTGGCAGCGTCCAGGGTGCCCTGGGCCTGCATGATCAGTTCGCAGAATTCACGGGCGGCCCCTTCGCCGCCGCGCGCCTGGGTCACGCCCTGGGCGTGCTGGCGAACGAACGGCGCGGCGTTGGCTACCGCCATGCCCAGGCCCACGCGGCGAATCACCGGCAAGTCTGGCAGGTCGTCGCCCAGATAGGCGACCTGATCATAGCTTAGGCCCAGTTCGGCGAGCAGGCCGTCAAGAACCACCAATTTGTCCTCGCGGCCCTGGAAAAGGTGAGGAATACCGAGGTTCTTCGCGCGGCGCTCGACCACCGGGGTCTTGCGCCCGCTGATGATTGCGGTGGTTACGCCCGAGGCCATGAGCATCTTGATGCCCTGGCCATCGAGGGTGTTGAAGGTCTTGAATTCGCTGCCATCTTCGAGGAAATACAGGCGACCGTCGGTGAGCACGCCGTCGACGTCGAACACCGCCAGCTTGATGGCCTTGCCCCGTTGCATGAGGTTCTGGTTCATTTACATCACTCCGGCGCGCAGCAGATCGTGCATGTTGAGGGCACCGGTCGGCCGGTCGTCGCGGTCCACGACCACCAGGGCGCCGATCTTGTGGTCTTCCATGATCTTCAGGGCTTCGGCAGCGAGCATCTCGGCGCGGGCAGTCTTGCCGTGCACGGTCATCACGTCGTCGATCAGCGTGGTGTGCACGTCGATATTGCGATCGAGGCTGCGGCGCAGGTCGCCGTCGGTGAACACCCCGGCCAGGGTGCCATTGGCTTCGACGATCACGGTCATGCCCAGGCCTTTGCGGGACATTTCAAGGAGTGCGTCCTTGAGCAGGGTGCCGCGTGCCACCTGGGGCAGTTCGTCGCCGGTGTGCATGACATTCTCGACCTTGAGCAGCAGGCGACGGCCCAGCGCGCCACCGGGGTGCGAGAAGGCGAAGTCCTCGGCAGTGAAGCCGCGGGCTTCGAGCAGGGCGATCGCCAGGGCATCGCCCAGTACCAGCGATGCCGTGGTGGAGGAGGTCGGCGCCAGGTTCAGCGGGCAGGCCTCCTGGGCAACACGGGCGTCGAGGTTGACCTCGGCGGCCTGGGCCAGGGGCGAATCAGGGTTGCCGGTGAGGCTGATCAGCTTGATACCCAGGCGCTTGATCAAGGGCAGCAGCGTGACGATTTCGGCGGTGCTGCCGGAGTTCGACAGGGCCAGGATGACATCGTCGCGGGTGATCATGCCCATGTCGCCATGGCTGGCCTCGGCCGGATGCACGAAAAACGCAGGCGTGCCAGTGCTGGCCAGGGTGGCGGCGATCTTGTTGCCGATGTGCCCGGACTTGCCCATGCCGACCACGACGACCCGGCCCGTGCTTGCCAGGATCAGTTCGCAGGCCTTGACGAAATTGTCGTCGATGCGCGCCAACAGGGCCTCTACGGCCTCGAGTTCCAGGCGCAAGGTGCGTTGGGCGGATTGGATCAGCTCGCTGGATTGGCTCATGTCGAAAAAGCAATGCCTGATGAAAAGGCGGCGATTATAGCCGCAATGAAAGAAACCCTCACCCTTTCGATTGCTGTGACGAATGTCATCAAAGCCTGTCTCAGGGCTGAACGACTCGCTCCCCGGCCTTGGGGCGGCGCTGTCAGCGGTGCTATAGTTCGCCGCTATTCGGCCTGCCACGGGCGCGTGTGCCTTCAAGAAGAGGGCCGGCGTCCATTAGGACGAGGCTGCACTAGCAAGGAGTCTAGATGAGTGTGGATAGCGCCTACGCGGTCGAGTTGAAGGGGGTATCCTTCAAGCGCGGTTCGCGCAGCATTTTCAGCAATGTCGACATCCGCATCCCGCGCGGCAAGGTCACCGGCATCATGGGGCCATCGGGTTGCGGCAAGACCACGTTGCTACGCCTGATGGGCGCGCAGTTGCGCCCGTCCGGTGGTGAGGTGTGGGTAGCGGGGCAGAATCTGCCGACGCTGTCGCGCAGCGACCTGTTCGACGCGCGCAAGCAGATGGGCGTGCTGTTTCAGAGTGGCGCGCTGTTCACTGACCTCGATGTGTTCGAGAACGTCGCCTTCCCGCTGCGCGTGCATACCCAGCTGTCGGAAGAAATGATCCGTGACATCGTGCTGATGAAGCTGCAGGCCGTGGGCCTGCGCGGAGCCATCGACCTGATGCCCGACGAGCTGTCCGGTGGCATGAAGCGCCGGGTGGCGTTGGCCCGTGCGATTGCCCTGGACCCGCAGATTCTCATGTATGACGAGCCGTTCGTCGGCCAGGACCCGATCGCCATGGGCGTATTGGTGCGCCTGATCCGCCTGCTCAACGATGCACTGGGCATCACCAGCATTGTCGTTTCCCACGACCTGGCCGAAACCGCCAGCATTGCCGACTATATCTACGTGGTCGGTGATGGTCAGGTGCTGGGGCAGGGCACGCCCGACGAACTGATGGGCTCGGACAACCCGCGTATTCGCCAGTTCATGAAGGGCGATCCGGACGGTCCGGTACCCTTCCACTTTCCCGCGCCTGATTACCGCGCCGACCTGCTGGGGGCGCGTTGATGCGCAGAAAATCCTTACTCGAACGTGTTCGCCTGTTCGGTCGCTCGGCGATCGACGTGGTGGCGGTGCTCGGGCGTTCCTGCCTGTTCCTGTTTCACGCGCTGGTCGGGCGTGGCGGCATTGGCGGTGGTTTCCAGCTGCTGACCAAGCAGCTGTATTCGGTGGGCGTGCTGTCGCTGGCGATCGTTGCCGTGTCCGGCGTGTTCATCGGCATGGTCCTGGCGCTGCAGGGTTACAGCATCCTGACCAAGTACGGTTCGGAGCAGGCGGTCGGGCAGATGGTTGCCTTGACCCTGCTGCGTGAGCTCGGGCCGGTGGTGACCGCCTTGCTGTTCGCTGGCCGTGCGGGCTCCGCGCTGACCGCCGAGATCGGCAACATGAAGTCCACCGAGCAGTTGTCTAGCCTCGAGATGATTGGCGTCGACCCGCTCAAGTACATCATCGCGCCGCGATTGTGGGCCGGTTTCATCTCGCTGCCGCTGCTGGCGCTGATTTTCAGCGTGGTCGGCATCTGGGGTGGTTCGTGGGTCGCAGTCGACTGGCTGGGCGTGTACGAGGGCTCGTTCTGGGCCAACATGCAGAACAGTGTTTCCTTTACCGACGACGTGTTGAACGGCTTGATCAAGAGCCTGGTGTTCGCCTTCGTCACCACCTGGATTGCCGTGTTCCAGGGGTACGACTGTGAGCCCACCTCAGAAGGGATCAGCCGCGCCACCACCAAGACCGTGGTCTATGCCTCGTTGGCAGTCCTGGGTCTGGACTTTATTCTGACCGCCTTGATGTTTGGAGATTTCTGATGCAAAACCGCACCCTGGAAATCGGTGTCGGCCTGTTCCTCCTGGCCGGGATCCTGGCGCTGCTGCTGCTGGCCCTGCGTGTCAGCGGGCTGTCGGCCAGCCCGAGCAGTGATACCTACAAAGTTTATGCGTACTTCGACAATATCGCCGGTTTGACGGTCAGAGCTAAAGTGACCATGGCCGGTGTGACGATCGGCAAGGTCACCGCCATCGATCTGGACCGTGATTCCTACACCGGTCGGGTGACGCTGCAGCTGGACAAGACCGTCGACAACCTGCCGACCGACTCCACTGCCTCGATCCTGACCGCCGGGTTGCTGGGCGAGAAGTACATCGGCATCAGCGTGGGCGGCGAAGATCAGGTGCTCAAGGATGGCGCGACCATCCACGACACCCAGTCGGCCCTGGTGCTGGAAGATCTGATTGGCAAGTTCCTGCTCAACTCCGTTGGCAAGGAACCGAAAGAAGCGCAACCGGCTAATTAAGGAGTTTCCATGATTTCGATACTGCGACGTGGCCTGCTGGTCCTGCTGGCGGCCTTCCCCCTGCTGACCCTGGCGGCACAGACGCCCCACGAGGTGGTTCAAGGCACGACCAACGAACTGCTGGGTGACCTCAAGGCCAACAAGGAGCAGTACAAGTCCAACCCCAGCGCCTTCTACGATGCGCTCAACCGCATCCTCGGCCCGGTGGTGGACGCTGACGGTATTTCGCGCAGCATCATGACCGTCAAGTACTCGCGCAAGGCCACGCCTGAGCAGATGCAGCGCTTCCAGGAAAACTTCAAGCGCAGCCTGATGCAGTTCTATGGCAACGCCCTGCTGGAATACAACAACCAGGGCATCGTCGTCGATCCTGCCAAGGTCGATGACGGCAAGCGTGCCAGCGTCGGCATGAAGGTGACGGGCAACAACGGTGCCGTGTATCCGGTGCAGTACACCCTGGAGAACATCGCCGGCGAGTGGAAGGTGCGTAACGTCATCGTCAACGGCATCAACATCGGCAAGCTGTTCCGTGACCAGTTCTCCGACGCCATGCAGCGCAACGGCAACAACCTGGACAAGACTATCGACGGCTGGGCAGGCGAAGTGGCCAAGGCCAAGCAGGAAGCCGATCAATCGTCCGATAAGGTCGTGAAATGAGTGAAACCGGCGTAAGCATGGCCGAGCCGGGCGTACTGCGCCTGGCAGGCGTGCTGGACTATCGCAGTGGCCCGGCCTTGCGCAAGCAAGGCAAGGCGCTGGTCGAGGCTTCCAAAGAGCCGCGCCTGATCCTCGATTGCTCGGCGGTGGACAAGTCGTCGAGCGTCGGCCTGTCGCTGCTGCTGGCGTTCATCCGCGATGGCCAGGCCACTGGCAAGGTCTGCGAAGTGCGTGGAATGCCCGAAGACATGCGGGAGATTGCCGAGGTCTACGACCTCGATGAAGTGCTGGCCAGCTGATGGCCTGACACGGATGGATGGCCCCTCGGTCAGCGCAAACCTTCAGTGGGCTTCGCAGGCGAGGGGCTTTTTTGTATGATGGCCGACCCGTGCGCATCGGGCGCCGATTGAGGTTGAGCATGCAGGCCGTAGAAGTTAAAAGCTTCCTTGAAGAAAAATTGCCGGGATCCCGGGTCGAAGTTGAAGGCGAAGGCTGCAACTTCCAGTTGAACGTGATCAGCGACGAGTTGGCTGGCCTGAGCCCGGTCAAGCGTCAACAGGCGATCTATGCTCACCTTAATCCCTGGATCGCCAATGGCAGCATCCATGCGGTAACCATGAAATTTTTCAGCAGCGCAGCCTGGGCTGAGCGCACCTGAGCCAACTTGGCGGCGAGACTCCAATGGACAAACTGATTATTACTGGCGGCGCTCGCCTTGACGGCGAGATCCGCATTTCGGGCGCGAAGAACGCGGCCCTGCCGATTCTGGCGGCGACCCTGCTGGCTGACGGCCCGGTCACCGTGGGCAACCTGCCGCACCTGCACGACATCACCACTATGATCGAGCTGTTCGGGCGCATGGGCATCGAGCCTGTGATCGACGAGAAGCTGTCGGTGGAAATCGACCCGCGTACCATCAAGACGCTGGTCGCGCCGTACGAACTGGTCAAGACCATGCGCGCCTCGATCCTGGTGCTGGGCCCTATGGTCGCGCGCTTCGGCGAGGCCGAAGTGGCTCTGCCTGGCGGTTGCGCCATCGGTTCGCGCCCTGTCGACCTGCACATCCGTGGCCTGGAAGCCATGGGTGCGAAGATCGAAGTCGAAGCCGGCTACATCAAGGCCAAGGCCCCTGAAGGTGGCTTGCGCGGTGCGCACTTCTTCTTCGATACCGTCAGTGTGACCGGTACCGAGAACATCATGATGGCCGCAGCCCTGGCCAAGGGTCGCAGCGTACTGCAAAACGCTGCGCGCGAGCCTGAAGTGGTCGACCTGGCCAACTTCATCAACGCCATGGGTGGCAAGATTCAGGGCGCCGGCACCGACACCATCACCATCGATGGCGTCGAGCGCCTGCACTCGGCCACCTACCGGGTCATGCCAGACCGTATCGAGACCGGTACCTACCTGGTCGCCGCCGCCGTCACCGGTGGCCGCGTCAAGGTCAAGGACACCGACCCGACCATCCTTGAAGCAGTACTGGAAAAACTCAAGGAAGCGGGCGCCGACATCAACACCGGCGAAGACTGGATCGAGCTGGACATGCACGGCAAGCGGCCCAAGGCTGTGAACCTGCGTACCGCGCCTTACCCGGCGTTCCCGACCGACATGCAGGCGCAGTTCATCTCGCTCAACGCCATCGCCGAAGGCACTGGCGCGGTGATCGAGACGATCTTCGAAAACCGCTTCATGCACGTCTACGAAATGCACCGCATGGGCGCGCAGATCCAGGTCGAAGGCAACACGGCCATCGTCACGGGCGTCAAGGCGCTCAAAGGTGCACCGGTAATGGCCACCGACCTGCGTGCTTCGGCCAGCTTGGTGCTGTCGGCACTGGTTGCCGATGGCGATACCCTGATCGATCGCATCTACCACATCGACCGTGGTTACGAGTGCATCGAAGAAAAACTGCAGATGCTGGGCGCGAAGATCCGTCGCGTACCGGGTTAAGAGTCTGCAGGGGCAGGGTGTGGGAGCGGGCTTGCCCCGCGAAGCAGCCACCGCGGTTATGGCACCGGCTTTGCCGGTGTTCGCGGGGCGAGCCCGCTCCCACACACGAATTGTATGCGACCGGGCTTAACGCCCGGTCGGCAGTAGCCGCTTAAGGACCGACGTTTCCCATGTTGACCATCGCGCTATCCAAAGGCCGAATTCTCGACGATACCCTGCCATTGCTGGCCGAGGCCGGTATCGTGCCGACCGAGAACCCGGACAAGAGCCGTAAACTGATCATCCCCACTACGCAGGACGACGTGCGCCTGCTGATCGTGCGTGCCACCGACGTGCCGACCTATGTCGAGCATGGTGCCGCCGACCTGGGTGTGGCTGGCAAGGACGTGCTGATGGAGTACGGCGGCCAGGGCCTGTACGAGCCGCTGGACCTGCAGATCGCCTGCTGCAAGTTGATGACCGCTGGCGTGGTTGGTGCACCCGAGCCCAAGGGCCGCCTGCGCGTAGCCACCAAGTTCGTCAACGTTGCCAAGCGTTACTACGCCGAGCAAGGCCGTCAGGTCGATATCATCAAGCTGTATGGCTCGATGGAGCTGGCCCCGCTGATCAACCTCGCCGACAAGATCATCGACGTGGTCGACACCGGCAACACCCTGCGCGCCAATGGCCTGGAGCCACAGGAGATGATCGCCACGATCAGTTCGCGCCTGGTGGTCAACAAAGCCTCCATGAAGATGCAGCATGCCCGGATCCAGAGCCTGATCGACACCCTGCGCAAAGCTGTCGAATCGCGACACCGCGGCTAAGACGCTCTACCTCCTGCGCGCGACCTCCGCTGTCGCGCCCGTCTATCCGCGTCATAGCCACTTTTCTCAGGTGCCCGCGCGGATGGACTGGTAGCCTAGGGCGCCTGAGCATTCGCTAATAATCGAGGCCCTCGCCATGACCGTGTCCACTGCAATTGCCCGTCTCAACGCCGCTGATCCGGATTTCGCCCGACATCTGGATCATCTGCTGAGCTGGGAAAGTGTGTCTGATGACGCGGTCAACCAGCGCGTGCTCGACATCATCAAGGCCGTGCGCGAGCGTGGCGATGCGGCGCTGGTGGAGTTCACCCAGCGTTTCGATGGTGTTCAGGCCACCCGCATCGAAGACCTGATCCTGGGCCGTGAGCGCCTTGAGCTGGCGCTGACCCGCATCACCCCGGCGCAGCGTGAGGCCCTGGAAAAGGCCGCCAACCGCGTGCGTATCTACCACGAGCGGCAGAAGCAGGACTCGTGGCAGTACACCGAAGCCGACGGCACCGTGCTGGGCCAGAAGGTCACGCCGCTGGACCGCGCCGGCCTGTATGTGCCCGGCGGCAAGGCGTCGTACCCGTCCTCGGTGCTGATGAACGCCATCCCGGCCAAGGTCGCAGGTGTGACCGAGGTGGTGATGGTGGTACCGACCCCGCGTGGCGAGGTCAACGAACTGGTGCTGGCTGCAGCCTGCATTGCCGGTGTCGACCGCGTGTTCACCGTCGGCGGTGCCCAAGCCGTCGCCGCCCTGGCATATGGCACCGAGAGCGTGCCGCAGGTGGACAAGATCGTCGGCCCCGGCAACATTTATGTGGCGACTGCCAAGCGCCACGTGTTCGGCCAGGTCGGTATCGACATGATCGCCGGCCCTTCGGAAATTCTCGTGGTGTGTGACGGCCAGACTGACCCGGACTGGATCGCCATGGACCTGTTCTCCCAGGCCGAGCACGATGAAGACGCCCAGGCCATCCTGGTCAGCCCGGATGCCGAGTTCCTCGACCGCGTCGCCGCCAGCATCGACAAGCTGCTGCCGACCATGGAGCGCGCCGAGATCATCGAGAAGTCGGTCAATGGCCGCGGCGCGCTGATCCAGGTGCGTGACATGCAGCAGGCCATCGAAGTGGCCAACCGGATCGCCCCCGAGCACCTTGAGCTGTCGGTTGCAGACCCGCAAGCCTGGCTGCCGCAGATCCGCCACGCCGGCGCGATCTTCATGGGCCGCCACACCAGCGAAGCGCTGGGTGACTACTGCGCAGGCCCCAACCATGTGCTGCCGACGTCCGGCACTGCGCGCTTTTCTTCGCCACTGGGGGTGTATGACTTCCAGAAACGTTCGTCGATCATCTTTTGCTCCGAGCAGGGCGCGTCCGAGCTGGGCCACACCGCCTCGGTCCTGGCCCGTGGCGAGTCGCTGACGGCCCACGCCCGCAGCGCCGAATACCGTATCCTGACCCAAGCCAAGGGGAACTGAGCATGAGTCGATTCTGGAGCCCCTTCGTCAAGGACCTGGTGCCTTACGTGCCGGGCGAGCAACCCAAGCTGGCCCGCCTGGTCAAGCTCAACACCAATGAAAACCCTTATGGCCCGTCGCCCAAGGCGCTGGAAGCCATGCGTGGCGAGCTGAACGACAACCTGCGCCTGTACCCGGACCCGAACGGTGACCGGCTCAAGCAGGCGGTGGCCGAGTACTACGGGGTAACCCCTGGCCAGGTGTTCGTCGGCAACGGTTCGGACGAAGTGCTGGCGCACATCTTCCACGGCCTGTTCCAGCACGACGCGCCGCTGTTGTTCCCGGACATCAGCTACAGCTTCTACCCGGTCTACTGCGGCCTGTATGGCATCGCCTTCGAGCAGGTGGCGCTGGACGAGCAGTTCCAGATCCGTGTCGAGGACTACAACAAGCCTAACGCTGGCATTATCTTCCCCAACCCGAACGCGCCCACCGGCTGCCTGATGCCACTGCAGGCGGTCGAGCAACTGCTGCAAGCCAACCGTGATTCGGTGGTGGTGGTGGATGAAGCCTACATCGACTTTGGTGGCGAGACGGCCATCAGCCTGGTGGACCGCTATGACAACCTGCTGGTCACCCAGACCCTGTCCAAGTCGCGCTCGCTGGCGGGTTTGCGCGTTGGCCTGGCGGTCGGCCACCCGGACCTGATCGAGGCGCTGGAGCGGATCAAGAACAGCTTCAACTCCTACCCGCTGGACCGTGCCGCGATCGTCGGTGCGGCCGTAGCGTTCGAAGACCGTGCCTACTTCGAAGAAACCTGCCGCAAGGTGATCGACAGCCGGGAAGTGCTGGTCGAGCAACTGACTGCCAAGGGCTTCGAGGTGCTGCCGTCGGCGGCCAACTTCATCTTCGCCCGTCACCCGCAACAGGATGCGGCCGAATTGGCGGCGCGCCTGCGTGAGCAGGGGGTGATCGTGCGGCACTTCAAGCAGGCGCGGATTGCCCAGTTCCTGCGCATTACCATCGGTACCCCGGAAATGAACCAGGCATTGCTCGATGCGCTGAACTGATCAGGCCGGCTCAAGCAGCCGTCCGCTTTGATCGAACCCCGCCTGGCACTGGCTGCCAGGCGGGGTTTTTCATTCAGGGCGCAACGTTCAGTAGGCCACTTCCTCGATGTTGTAGGGTTGGCCGGCAGGCCTGTTGCGCACCGCCACCGGGGTGGCATCAAGTACCAGCACGTAGTCGTTGACGGTATCCATGCCGTCCGGGTCGGTCCATTGGCCGGCCGCGGCCGGTACTTGTGCAACCACATGCCCGTTCTTGAGGATGGTCAGGTAGCCCTTGGCGCTGCTGTGCCAGCGTAGACGCGCATTGGCTTCATCGGCCCTGGCCTTGCGCGCACCTGCCTTACCCAGCAGGGGGGGGGCGTCCAGTAGCCACTGGGCTTGCAGCGCCTGGCCCATGTGGCGCAGGACGGTGGGCGCCACCGAGGTCTGCGCGGCAAGGCAATACAGGTTGTTTGGCCCGGGGTTTTCTTCTGGGAGGATGGGCTCGGTCAGCTCTTCGTTCATCGGTTTGTTGCTGGCGATGAAGGTGGTCTTTTCCTGCTCGGTGACGCCACCATGGCCCTTGCCCCGATAGTCGCGGCCATGGTCGGTACTGACAATCACCAGCCAGTCTTCTTGCGGGTGATTGCGGCGCCGTTCGTCGACCTTGTCCAGCAGTCTCCCCAGCCGGTTATCGGCATTGCGCAGTGCCTGTTGGTAGCGCTCGCCGAAGCCTGTAGCGTGGCCGGCTTCATCAGGTTCGCCCAGCTCAATGAAGGTGAAGTCGGCAGGCGTGCTGCCGAGAATCTGCAGTGCTCGCAGGGTGACCTGTTCATCGGACAAGCCGCTTTCGCGCACATCGTTGCCATGGGCATCTTCGAGCAAAAATGCGGTGTTGATGGGCGACCTGTGCACCACACTGGCGAGGTAGGCCGTCGGCAGTGCCTCACGCAGCCGTTTGAACAAGCTGGGAAATGCCGGGTCGACCCGCAACGACTCGGCATTGGAGTCAACGCCATGCTTGTTGCTCCAGACCCCAGTGAGCAAGGTGACCCAGCCTGGGCCGCTGAGGGTGGGCTGCTCGCTGGCCTTGCCGGTGATGCCGCCGGTATAGGTGTACGCGTAATACAGACGTTGCTTGAGGTGGGTGGCATCGCCCAGTGCCTCGTACTGTTCGAATTGCACACCTTGGATGCCGACGATCAGGGTTTTCGGTTCAGGCCCTTTTTGCGCCGGGCCGCAACCTGCCAGCAAGGCCAACGTCAGCAGAAGCAAGGCTGATAGTCGCATGGAGAGGCATCCTTGGAAGGTTACAGCGAGCGTTGCAATAAAGTGCGCTGCTCACAACTGGCAGAAATACCAGGTGATTTGCCGTCCGGAGCGCCATCCATTAAGCTTCGGTAATTCATCGGATGATTGGTTGAATGTGATGAGCGTAGCGTTGACCAAGCGTTCCCTGGTCGAACTCGCCGTGGAGCGCATGCGTGAGCGCATCCTTCAGGGCGACTGGCAGGTAGGGCAGCGACTGCCGACCGAGCCTGAGCTGGCCCAGGCGCTGGGCATCAGCCGCAACACCGTGCGTGAGGCCATGCGCGTGCTGGCGTTCAGTGGCCTGGTTGAGATCAGGCAGGGCGATGGCAGCTATCTGCGTGCTGTGCAGGACCCGCTGTTGGCTGTGCAGGCGATGTCGCGTTGCACGCCTGAACAGGCGCGGGAAACCCGCCATATCCTCGAGACCGAGGCCATCGGCCTGGCGGCGTTGCGCCGCACCGACGCAGACCTGAAGGCGCTGCGTGAAGCCCTTGAAGGCAGTGCCGGGCACTTTCACGGCGACATCGATGCCTACGTGACCTGCGACCTGGTGTTCCACCAGCGCCTGGTCGATGCCGCCCACAACCCTGCATTGAGTGAGTTGTACCGGTATTTCTCCGGTGTGGTGGCGGCAGCGCTGCAACACAACATGACCAACGTCCCACGCTGCCAGTCCACGTTCGATCTGCACGGGGAAATCCTCAATGCCATCGAGCAACGTGATGCGGAGCGGGCCAAGCGCCTGAGCCGCACCCTCATCGAATCTTGACCCAGAGAAGGCCATGGCTGAATCCATCACCCGTAGCACCCCCACCGGCGAGCGGGAACTCGACGAACTGTTGATCGACGCCGAAGCCGATGACGAGCAGGTTCAGCAGCAGCCTGTGCTACTGCGCAGGCCCTGGCTGTTGTTGCTGGGCCTGGTGCTGGTGGCGCTGAACCTGCGCCCGGCGTTGTCGAGCATGGCCCCGGTACTCGGCCTGGTTTCCGAGGGCTTGGGCCTGAGCGCGTCGCAGGCGGGCCTGCTGACCACCTTGCCGGTGCTGTGTCTGGGCTTGTTTGCGCCGCTGGCGCCGGTCCTGGCGCGGCGTTTTGGCAGTGAGCGGGTGATTTTCGGCATTCTCCTCACCTTGGCCTTGGGCATTGTGGTGCGCAGCGCGTTTGGGACGGCCGGGGTATTCCTGGGCAGCCTCATGGCCGGCGCCAGTATTGGCATCATCGGCGTGCTGTTGCCGGGCATCGTCAAGCGCGATTTCCCGCAGCACGCCGGGACGTTGACCGGCGTGTACACCATGGCCCTGTGCCTGGGCGCAGCCATGGCAGCCGGCGCCACGGTGCCCCTGGCTCAACGCTACGAGGGCAGTTGGGCGCTGGGGCTAGGCTTCTGGGCGGTGCCGGCACTGCTGGCCATGCTCGTCTGGATACCGCAGGCGCGCCAGGGGCACGGCCTGCACAAGGTTGCTTATCGGGTGCGTGGCCTTTGGCGCGACCCCTTGGCCTGGCAGGTGACTTTGTACATGGGCCTTCAGTCATCGCTGGCCTATATCGTCTTCGGCTGGTTGCCGTCGATTCTGATTGGCCGCGGCCTGAGCCCGACCGAGGCGGGGCTGGTGTTGTCGGGGTCGGTAATCGTGCAATTGGTCAGCTCGCTCAGTGCGCCTTGGCTGGCAACGCGCGGCAAGGATCAGCGCCTGGCTATCGTGATCGTCATGCTGGTTACCTTGGCCGGCCTGTTCGGTTGCCTGTATGCGCCTATTTCAGGGCTTTGGGGCTGGGCTGTACTGCTGGGCCTGGGGCAGGGCGGCACCTTTGCCCTGGCGCTGACGTTGATCGTGCTGCGTTCGAAGGATGCGCATGTGGCGGCGAACCTGTCGAGCATGGCCCAGGGGGTAGGGTACACCTTGGCGTCGATGGGGCCGTTTGCAGTGGGCCTGGTGCACGATATGACCGGTGGCTGGGCGGCAGTGGGGTGGATTTTTGCCGTGCTGGGCATAGGTGCTATTGGTTTCGGGCTTGGCGCAGGGCGCGCGTTGCATGTGCAGGTGACCAGCGAAAAAGTCTGATGCTGATTCTGTCCATGCTTGCCCCGCGAAAGGGCCAGCACTGGCGCAAGCGCAGCGGGCAGATTATCTTGCATCCTTCTATTCCCAGGATGGACCTGCCCTCATGAGCGATGCCAACCGCGACCTGATCACCCGCTTCTACCAGGCCTTCCAGCGCCTGGACGCCGAGGCTATGGTGGCCTGCTACAGCGACGACATCGTGTTCAGCGACCCGGTCTTCGGCACCCTGCGCGGTCAGGATGCCGGCGACATGTGGCGGATGCTGACCACGCGCGCCAAGGGCTTCAGCCTGAAGTTCGACAACGTTCGCGCGGATGCGCACAGTGGTAGCGCGCACTGGGTCGCGAGCTACCTGTTCAGCCAGACCGGCCGCAGCGTGGTCAACGATATCCAGGCGCGGTTTGTCATCCGTGACGGGTTGATCTGTCAGCATGACGACAGTTTCGACCTCTGGCGCTGGTCGCGTCAGGCACTGGGCGCGCCAGGTGTGCTGCTCGGCTGGACGCCGCTGTTGCAGAACAAGGTACGCCAGCAGGCGTTCAAGGGGCTGCGGGCCTACCAGCACCAGCAGGGCAACGTACCCACTCCGTGACGCAAAGAGCAGCTGTCGTGAGCGAAGAAGTACCGAATCAGGCCGTCAAACCCTGGTATGTCTACCTGGTGCGTGCGGCCAATGGGTCGCTGTACTGCGGGATCAGTGACGACCCGCAGCGGCGCTTTCTGGCGCATCAGAAGGGGCAGGGCGCGCGTTACTTCAAGACCAGCCCGGCGCAGGCGCTGGTGTATGTCGAGCAGTGGCCGGACAAAGGCGAAGCGTTGCGCCAGGAGCGCCTGGTGAAGCGGCTGCGCAAGTCGGCCAAGGAGGCGCTGGTGGCGTCTTATCAGGTTTAGAGTGCGCCCCCGGCGATATCAATCTTTACGCCGCTTCAACTGGTCCACCAACTGCGTCGGCAGCCCCTTGATGATCAAGGTGCCCGCCACTTCGTCATACTCCACCTTGTCCCCCAGCAAATGCGCCTCGAAGCTGATCGACAGCCCTTCGGCACGCCCGGTGAAGCGGCGGAACTGGTTAAGGGTGCGTTTATCCGCAGGGATTTCCGGCGACAGGCCGTAGTCCTTGTTGCGAATGTGATCGTAGAACGCCTTGGGGCGGTCCTCATCGATCAGGCTGGACAGCTCGTCCAGGGCAACCGGCTCGCCCAGCTTGGTCTGGCTGGTGGCGTAGTCGACCAGGGTCTGGGTCTTCTCGCGGGCCGACGCTTCGGGCAGGTCCTCGCTCTCGACAAAGTCGCTGAACGCCTTGAGCAGGGTGCGGGTTTCGCCGGGGCCGTCGACGCCTTCCTGGCAGCCGATGAAGTCACGGAAGTAGTCGGAGACTTTCTTGCCGTTCTTGCCCTTGATGAACGAGATGTACTGCTTGGAATTCTGGTTGTTCTTCCACTCGGACAGGTTGATGCGCGCTGCCAGGTGCAACTGGCCGAGGTCCAGGTGGCGCGAGGGCGTCACATCGAGTTCGGCGTTCACTGCCACGCCTTCGCTGTGATGCAGCAGGGCGATGGCCAGGTAGTCGGTCATGCCTTGCTGATAATGGGCAAACAGGATGTGCCCACCGGTGGAGAGGTTGGACTCTTCCATCAGCTTTTGCAGGTGTTCGACGGCAACACGGCTGAACGCGGCGAAGTCTTTTTCCGCATCCAGGTACTGCTTCAGCCAGCCACTGAGTGGGTAGGCGCCCGACTCACTGTGGAAGAAGCCCCACGCTTTGCCTTGCTTGGCGTTGTAACTGTCGTTGAGGTCGGCCAGCAGGTTTTCGATGGCATCGGAGGCGCCAAGCTCGGTGTCGCGTGCATGCAGCACGGCGGGGCTGCCATCGGGCTTCTTGTCGATCAGGTGAACGATGCAATGACGAATTGGCATGAAGTCCTCGGCGAGTCTGGGGCGGTGCACGGCCGCGCTGCAAAAGTCGTCCAGTTTACCCCAGAGACAAGGCGATGCAGTGGCCGGATGTTGGCAGAAATGCCGGTTGTTCGTTTTTTGTTCAGTTTTTTGCGTTTTAAGCCAAAACCCCTGAAAAACCTGCATTAAATCGATGTGCGCAGCGGATATTTATCTATTCCTGTGGTAGCTTTGCGCGGTCTTGCGCCCCTCGTGTGGCGCATTGCTGGCAGCACGCTAGCGTCGTGTCGAACCAAACGCCGATTTACGTATCTACATACCCGAATTGGCGCGGCCCTCCAGAATTCAGGGGCTGGCCCGATCACGTCGTAGCTCGCTGCATAACTACTGAATTTGATAGGGAAGGAACATCACCATGGCATTGACCAAAGACCAACTGATTGCCGACATCGCCGAGTCGATCGCCGCGCCAAAAGCCACCGCCAAGAACGCACTGGAGCAACTGGGCCAGATCGTTGCTGACCAACTGGAAAACGGCGCTGAAATCACCCTGCCAGGCATCGGCAAGCTGAAAGTCTCCGAGCGTCCTGCCCGTACCGGCCGCAACCCTTCGACTGGCGCTGCCATCGAAATCGCTGCCAAGAAAGTCGTCAAGTTCGTCCCAGCCAAAGTGCTGACCGATGCCATCAACAAGTAATTGTTGAAGCGTTGACCAAACCGCGTCCGGCTTGCCCGAACGCGGTTTTTTTTCACCCTTGCGTTTTGCGTCGCGCGTGCCAGGCCTGGCGAGCGTTGTCGTCCTGGAAGCTCCAGGCGACCATGCGGCTCTGCTTTTGCCCTTGGCCCATATCGACAATGCGCACAGCCTTGGCGCCGGCCTTTTTCAGCGCCGCTTCGATGCCTGGCAGGTTGCTGGCCTTGGACACCAGGCTGGTGAACCACAGCACGCTTGCGCCGTACTGCGCGCTTTCCCCGACCAATTGGGTCACGAAGCGGATCTCGCCGCCCTCGCACCACAGTTCGTTGTTCTGGCCGCCGAAATTGAGCACGGGCAGTTTGCGCTTGGGGTCCTGCTTGCCCAGGTTCTTCCACTTGCGCTGGCTGCCGCGGGTGGCCTCCTCGCGTGAAGCATGGAAGGGCGGGTTGCACAGGGTCAGGTCGAAGCGCTCGTCGTCCTGCAGCAAGCCGCTGAGGATGTGCGTGCGGTTGGCCTGTTGGCGCAAGCTGATGGCTTTGTTCAGGCCGTTGGCCTGGACGATGGCCTTGGCCGAAGCCAATGCCACGGGGTCGATGTCCGAGCCCAGGAAGCGCCAGCGGTAGTCGCTGTGGCCGATCAGCGGGTAGATGCAGTTGGCCCCCACGCCGATATCCAATACGCGTATCTGGGCGCCTTTGGGGATCTCGCCGGCGTTGTCATCGCCCAGCAGGTCGGCGAGCACGTGGATGTAGTCGGCGCGCCCGGGGATGGGTGGGCACAGGTAGTCGGCGGGGATGTCCCAGTGCTGGATGCCGTATTGGGCCTTGAGCAGAGCGCGGTTGAACACCCGTACCGCTTCGGGGTTGGCAAAGTCGATGCTGGGCTTGCCGTGCGGGTTGGTGATGGTGAAGCGGGCCAGGTCGGGGTGGGCCTTGATCAGGCTGGGGAAGTCGTAGCGACCCTGGTGGCGGTTGCGCGGGTGCAGGGTGGGTTTTTCGGTCATGGTCGGATCCGGTGTTGCAGGCCGTGGGGCTGCTTTACAGCCCTTTCGCGACACAAGGCCGCTCCTACAGGATAGCGGCGCCCTTCAAACCGGCGCCGTCCCTGTAGGAGCGGCCTTGTGTCGCGAAAGGGCCGCAAAGCGGCCCCAGCGGTCTATCAGATTGTTACAGCGCAGCAATACGCGCATGCTGCTCGGTGAAGTTGGCCAGGGCCTGTTCGGACTCGGCCAGCTTGGCGCGTTCCTTTTCGATCACCGCAGGCGGTGCCTTGTCGACGAACGCCGCGTTGGACAGCTTGCCGCCGACGCGCTGGACTTCACCCTGCAGACGCTGGATCTCCTTGTTCAGGCGAGCCAGTTCGGCGTCCTTGTCGATCAGGCCGGCCATGGGCACCAGCACCTGCAGATCGCCCACCAGCGCGGTGGCCGACAGTGGCGCTTCGTCGGCATCGCCGAGCACGGTGAACGACTCGACCTTGGCCAGTTTCTTCAGCAGGGCTTCGTTTTCCTGCAGACGACGCTGGTCATCGGCATTGGCGTTCTTCAGGAACAGTGGCAGCGGCTTGCCCGGGCCGATGTTCATTTCGGCGCGGATGTTGCGCAGGCCGACCATCAGTTCCTTGAGCCACTCGATGTCGCCTTCGGCGGCAGCATCGATGCGGCTTTCGTTGGCCACCGGCCACGGCTGCAGCATGATGGTCTTGCCCTGGACGCCGGCCAGCGGCGCGATGCGCTGCCAGATTTCTTCGGTGATGAACGGCATGAACGGGTGTGCCAGGCGCAGTGCCACTTCCAGCACACGCACCAGGGTGCGACGGGTGCCGCGGGCGCGCTCGACGGGGGCGTTCTCGTCCCACAGCACCGGCTTGGACAGCTCCAGGTACCAGTCGCAGTACTGGTTCCAGATGAATTCGTACAGGGCCTGGCTGGCCAGGTCGAAGCGGAACTGCTCGAGCTGGCGGGTCACTTCGGCTTCGGTACGCTGCAACTGCGAGATGATCCAGCGGTCGGCCAGCGAAAGCTCGCAGGCTTCGCCGTTCTGGCCGCAGTCCTCGCCCTTGTCCAGCACGTAGCGGGCGGCGTTCCAGATCTTGTTGCAGAAGTTGCGGTAGCCTTCGACGCGGCCCATGTCGAACTTGATGTCACGGCCGGTGGAGGCCAGCGAGCAGAAGGTGAAGCGCAGGGCGTCGGTACCGTAGCTGGCGATGCCTTCAGGGAACTCGGCCTTGGTCTGCTTGGCGATCTTCTCGGCAAGCTTGGGCTGCATCATGCCGCTGGTGCGTTTTTCCAGCAGGGCGTCGAGGGTGATACCGTCGACGATGTCCAGCGGGTCAAGGACGTTGCCCTTGGACTTGGACATCTTCTGGCCCTGGCCGTCCCGCACCAGGCCGTGTACGTACACGGTCTTGAACGGAACCTGCGGGGTGCCGTCCTCGTTCTTGATCAGGTGCATGGTCAGCATGATCATGCGCGCAACCCAGAAGAAGATGATGTCGAAGCCGGTCACCAGCACATCGGTGGAGTGGAACTTCTTGAGGAACTCGGTCTGTTCCGGCCAGCCCAGCGTGGAGAAGGTCCACAGGCCCGAGCTGAACCAGGTGTCCAGCACGTCATCGTCCTGACGCAGGGCAACGTCGGCGCCCAGGTTGTGCTTGGCACGTACTTCAGCCTCGTCGCGGCCGACATAGACCTGGCCGGCCTCGTCGTACCAGGCAGGGATGCGGTGGCCCCACCACAGCTGGCGGCTGATGCACCAGTCCTGGATGTCGCGCATCCAGGAGAAGTACATGTTTTCGTACTGTTTGGGTACGAACTGGATGCGGCCATCTTCCACGGCAGCGATGGCAGGCTCTGCCAGCGGCTTGGTGGAGACGTACCACTGGTCGGTCAGCCACGGTTCGATGACGGTGCCCGAACGGTCGCCTTTCGGCACTTTCAGGGCGTGGTCGTCGATGCTGACCAACAGGCCCTGGGCGTCCAGGTCGGCGACGATCTGCTTGCGCGCGACAAAGCGGTCGAGGGTGGCGTACTGGGCGGGCAGGGTGGTGTCGACCTGCTCGTTGACGCTGCCGTCGAGGTTGAAGGCCTGGGCACTGGCCAGGACCATCGCGTTCTTGTCGAAGATATTCAGCAGCGGCAGGTTGTGGCGCTTGCCGACTTCGTAGTCGTTGAAGTCGTGAGCCGGGGTGATTTTCACACAGCCGGTGCCGAATTCAGGGTCGCAATAATCGTCGGCGATGATCGGGATGCGGCGGCCGACCAGCGGCAGCTCGACGAACTTGCCGATCAGGGCCTGGTAGCGTTCGTCGGTCGGGTTGACCGCGACAGCCGCATCACCCAGCAGGGTTTCCGGACGCGTGGTGGCAACCACCAGGTAGTCCTTGCCCTCGGCGGTCTTGGCGCCGTCGGCCAGCGGGTAGCGCAGGTTCCACAGGTGGCCCTTCTCGTCGTGGTTTTCCACTTCGAGGTCGGAGATTGCCGTGTGCAGCTTGGTGTCCCAGTTGACCAGGCGCTTGCCGCGGTAGATCAGGCCGTCTTCGTGCAGGCGCACGAAGGCTTCCTTGACCGCTTCGGACAGGCCATCGTCCATGGTGAAGCGCTCACGGCTCCAATCGACCGACGAGCCCAGGCGGCGGATCTGACGGCTGATGTTGCCGCCGGACTGATCCTTCCATTCCCAGACTTTTTCCAGGAACTGTTCGCGGCCCAGGTCATGACGGCTCTGGCCTTTGGCTTCGAGCTGACGCTCGACCAGCATCTGCGTGGCGATACCGGCGTGGTCGGTACCCGGCTGCCACAGGGTGTCGCGACCCTGCATGCGGCGGAATCGGATCAGGGCGTCCATGATCGCGTTGTTGAACCCATGGCCCATGTGCAGGCTGCCGGTCACGTTCGGCGGTGGGATCATGATGGTGTAGGACTCGCCTGCACCTTGTGGAGCGAAATAGTTCTCGGACTCCCAGGTGTTGTACCAGGAAGTTTCGATGGCGTGCGGCTGGTAGGTCTTATCCATGCGCGGCGGGACCCTGTGCATTTATTCGGGAAAGCCGGGAAGTATAACCAAGGTGGGGGCCGCAGGCGACACGCGGCTGTCATCTGCAGGCGGGCGGTGGTTACTTCGCGGTAAAACCGCGAAGAGGGGCGTGCGCGGGGCCGGTTTACTCGGAGCGCTTGATCAATCGTTCGATGCGCGCATCCAGCCGACGCTTGATCTCGTTCTCGATGTGCGGGGTGAAGTCATTGATCACGTCTTGCATGATCGCCTGCGCTGCCGCGCGCAACTCGCTTTCCAGGTGCAACAGGGTATCCTGGCGGCGGGTTTGCGAATCTTCCTCAGGTTCAGCGACGGCAGGCGCGACGGCAGGTGCGGCATTGCCGCCAGGCTCGTCGAGCAACAACGGGATTTGTTCTACCGTCTCGGTCAGCAGCGGCGGTTGCAGGTCAGCGTCGCCCAGCAGTTGGCGGATCGACTCGAGGTCATCGAGCAGGTGGGCGGAGTCGGGCAAAGGGGAGGGCTTGTCCATCGTCGTCAAAGTCGCTGTAAGCGGTGGTCTTGCAGAGCATAGCCCTGTTCACGGTAGAAACGGAACCGCTCACGGGCCGATTGGCGGATGCTCGGTTCCTCGACGACGATTTCGGCAACCCGTTCGAACTGCCCTACGAACGCGGGTACGCCATCACCCAGGTTGATCAGCAGGTCGCGGTGTTGCCCGGCATCCTCGCCAAGCCCTAAGGCCACGGTGGCATCAGCGTGCAGCTCCGCCAGGTCGTGGGGCACGAAAGCCTCACCTTTGAAGTGCCATAGACGTTGGTCCAGTTCGCTGCGCTGCTCGGCGTCCTGGCAACGCAAGTAGACCCGGTGGCCGAGGCGCCAGGCTTTGTCGCACAACTTGCAGGCGAAATCGAGCCGCGCCGACAAGGAATCGGTGGGCAGGATGTAGAAATCGACTTTGCTCATGGTGGGGGCTGCCGGCCGGTGGCGCGCATGGCGCCACCGGTCTCACGGCATCAGGCGCCAGCGCGATCGAGCAGGTACTGGGTCAGCAGCGGGACCGGGCGGCCAGTGGCGCCCTTGTCCTTGCCACCGCTGATCCAGGCGGTGCCGGCGATGTCCATGTGCGCCCAGTTGTAGGCCTTGGCGAAGCGCGACAGGAAGCAGCCCGCCGTGATGGTGCCGGCCTTCGGCCCACCGATGTTGCCCATGTCGGCGAACGGGCTGTCCAGTTGCTCCTGGTACTCGTCGAACAGCGGCAGTTGCCAGGCGCGGTCGTCGGCGCGCTTGCCGGCATCGAGCAACTGGCCGACCAGGTCGTCGTTGTTGCCCATCAGGCCCGAGGTGTGGCTGCCCAGGGCAACGATGCAGGCGCCGGTCAGGGTGGCGATGTCGATCACCGCCTGGGGCTTGAAGCGTTCGGCGTAGGTCAGGGTATCGCACAGCACCAGACGGCCTTCGGCATCGGTGTTGAGGATTTCGACGGTCTGGCCGCTCATGGTGGTGACGATGTCACCTGGGCGGGTAGCACCGCCGCTCGGCATGTTTTCGGCGCAGGCCAGCAGGCACACCAGGTTGATCGGCAGTTGCAGTTCGAGTACCGCACGCAGGGTGCCGAACACACTGGCGGCGCCGCACATGTCGTACTTCATCTCGTCCATGCCGGCGCCTGGCTTGAGGCTGATGCCGCCGGTGTCGAAGGTGATGCCCTTGCCCACCAGCACGAACGGCTTGTCAGCCTTCTTGGCGCCCTGGTAGTTGAGCACGATCAGGCGTGGCGGCTGGTCGCTGCCCTGGCCCACGGCGTAGAACGCGCCCATGCCCAGGTCCTTGATCTTCTTCTCGTCGAGCACTTCGACCTTGAGGCCTTTGTGCGCCTTGCCCAGTTCCTTGGCCTGCTCGGCGAGGAAGCTTGGGTGGCACAGGTTGGGCGGCAGGTTGCCCAGGTCGCGGGTGAAGGCCATGCCGGTGGCGATGGCAGTGGCGTGCTTGACGGCGCGCTCGACCTCGGCCAGGCCCGCCTTGTCGGCTAGCAGGGTGACCTTTTTCAGGGCACGTGGCTCGGCCTTCTGGCTTTTGAAACGGTCGAACACGTACTCGCCGTCGAGCAGGGTCTCGGCCAGCAGGCGGTATTTGCCGTAGTGGGCGTCGCGGTTGCTGACGGCGACATCGTCCAGGGCAAGTACGGCGTCACCACCGTTCAGGCCTTTGAGCACGCCGGCGACACTGCCGACCAGCTTGCGCCAGGCGC
Organism: Pseudomonas sp. SWRI77; assembly: GCF_014269105.1. Classification (NCBI taxonomy): domain Bacteria; kingdom Pseudomonadati; phylum Pseudomonadota; class Gammaproteobacteria; order Pseudomonadales; family Pseudomonadaceae; genus Pseudomonas; species Pseudomonas sp. SWRI77. The sequence goes on from NZ_JABWRV010000010.1 coordinate 122,285, forward strand.
GATCGCCCATGGCTTCGTCCTTGCCGCTGCCAACCAGCAGCACACGCTCGGCCTTCAGGCCCGGCAGGCTCTGCAGCAGCAGGGTCTGGCCCGGCTTGCCGGCCAGGTCGCCACGCTTGAGCACGGCGCTGATGGCACCTTCGCAGGCTTGGTCGACGGCCTTGGCAACAGCGCCGAGCTTGCGGCCTTCACCAACCGGTACGACCAGAGTGGCGGTTTTTACCGATGCAGCAGCTACGCTTTTTACAACCAGTTCCATGTCAGGGTCCCCGAATGATCGATACAGTTGGCGCTTTGTGTTCCAGCGCTCTGGGCGGGCCAGGCCGCGTGGTCGCGTACCCGTGGAAAAGCTGCCAGTTTGAGCCTGCGGCAAGGCTGCTGACAACCCTGTTTTGCGGCTTCATGCGCGGCCAAGTGACAGGGGCGGTCAATCACAGGATAATGCGCGCACTTTACATGGAGGTTCGCCTATGGCGAACCGGCATTGGTCTTGGCTGTACTAAGTCATTGTTTGGCGCCATTGTTTGGCAGTCCGCCCTGACAACCCAGGAGTGTCTGGTTTGATCGTCTTTCGTTATCTCTCCCGCGAGGTCCTGGTGACCTTGAGCGCCGTCAGCGCAGTGCTGCTGGTGATCATCATGAGCGGGCGCTTCATCAAGTACCTGGCCCAGGCCGCCCAGGGCGTGCTCGACCCGAGCGTGCTGTTCCTGATCATGGGCTTCCGCCTGCCGGGCTTCTTGCAGCTGATCCTGCCGTTGGGGCTGTTTCTCGGCATCCTCCTGGCGTATGGCCGCTTGTACCTGGAAAGCGAAATGACCGTGCTTTCGGCCACGGGCATGAGCCAGCAGCGCCTGCTTGGCATGACCATGGCGCCGGCTGCCCTGGTCGCCTTGCTGGTCGCCTGGCTGAGCCTGAGCCTGGCGCCGCTGGGCGTTGCCCAGGTGCAGCAGATCATCAGCCAGCAGGATGCCCTGACCGAGTTCGATACCCTGGTGCCGGGGCGCTTCCAGACCCTGCGCGATGGCTCGCGGGTGACCTACACCGAAGAGCTGTCGGACGATCGCGTCAACCTGGCCGGGGTGTTCATCTCCGAAAAGCGCTTCAACCAGGACAAGACCAAGGACCGGGCGCCGTCCGTGCTGGTTGCCGAAAAAGGCCACCAGGAAATCCAGGCCGACGGCAACCGCTACCTGATTCTCGAAAACGGCTACCGCTACGACGGCAACCCGGGCCAGGCCGATTACCGTGCGATCAAGTACGACACCTACGGTGTACTGCTGCCCAAGCCTGAAGTCAGCGAAGAAGTGACCGAGCGTGAGGCCATCCCCACTTCGCAGCTGATCGGCCAGAAGGGCTTGCGCGAACGTGCCGAGCTGCAATGGCGGCTGTCGTTGCCGATTCTGGTCTTCGTCGTGACCCTGCTGGCGGTGCCGCTGTCGCGGGTCAACCCGCGCCAGGGCCGCTTCCTCAAATTGCTGCCGGCGATTCTTCTGTACATGGCCTACCTGACAATGCTGATTTCCGTACGCGGCGCCCTCGAGAAGGGCAAACTGCCGATCGCCCTTGGCATGTGGTGGGTGCACGGGCTGTTCCTGCTGATCGGCCTTGGGCTGATGTACTGGGAGCCGCTGCGCCTGAAGCGCGCCGCACGTCGTGCGGAGGTGGCCCATGGGTAAGCTGGATCGTTACATCGGCCAAAGCGTGCTGATGGCCATTCTGGCCGTGCTGGGGATCATCCTCGGCCTGGCCTCGCTGTTCGCCTTCATCGATGAGATGAGCGACCTGAGCGACACCTACACGGTCATGGAAGCGGGCAATTTCGTGCTGCTGACCGCACCCCGGCGCTTGTATGAAATGCTGCCGATGGCGGCGCTGATCGGTTGCCTGATCGGCCTGGGCAGCCTGGCCAGCAGCAGCGAACTGACCATCATGCGTGCGGCGGGGGTTTCCATCGGCCGCATCGTCTGGGCGGTGATGAAGCCGATGCTGGTGCTGATGCTGGTGGGTGTGCTGATTGGCGAGTACGTGGCGCCGGTTACCGAAAACAAGGCCCAGGCAGACCGTTCGCTGGCTCAGGGCGGTGGTGAAGCGCAGAGCTCCAAGCGGGGTATGTGGCACCGCCAGGGCGAGGAGTTCGTGCACATCAACGCCGTGCAACCCAATGGCCTGTTGCTGGGCGTGACCCGCTACCGCTTCGACGACGAGCGCAAGATCGTCACTTCCAGCTTTGCCCGTCGGGCGCAGTACAACGACGACCACTGGCTGCTCAGCGATGTGCGCACCACGTATTTCCGTGGCGACCACACCGAAGTGGTGACGACGCCGCAAGAGCGCTGGGACGTTTCGGTCACGCCACAATTGCTCAACACCGTGATCCTGGCCCCGGAGTCGCTGTCGATCACCGGGCTTTGGGATTACATCCACTACCTGTCGGACCAGGGCTTGAACAACGCCCGCTACTGGCTGGCGTTCTGGACCAAGGTGCTGCAGCCTGCGGTAACCGCAGCGCTGGTGTTGATGGCGATTTCCTTCATCTTCGGCCCACTGCGTTCTGTAACCTTGGGCCAGCGGGTGTTCACCGGCGTGCTGGTGGGCTTCGTGTTCCGCATCGCCCAGGACTTGCTTGGCCCTTCAAGCCAGGTGTTCGGCTTCCCGCCGCTGCTGGCAGTGGTGATACCGGCCGCGGTGTGTGCACTGGCAGGGGTGTGGTTACTACGCCGAGCGGGTTGATGACCTGAACGATGCACAAAAGCCGACCTCAGGGTCGGCTTTTTCATTTCTTCTGCTTGGGTACCCGCACCAGCTGGGTCTCGGAATAGATGTCATGCCAGCCGCGTTTGCGCTTGTCGATCAACGCCCAGAAAAACCCCAGGCCCAGGCACAGCCACGAAGCGATCGAGACCACGAAGCGCAACAGCGCCTGCCACAGGCTGATGGCACTGCCATCGGCGTTCTGCACGCGCACGCCCCATACCTGCATGCCCAGTGTCTGCCCGCCATGGGTCCAGAACTTGGCAAAGAAACCGAATAGCGCGAACAGCAGGATCGTCGACAACAGCGGGTCGCCATCCAGCGCACCGGCGTCGGTCAGCGCACGCATGCGGGCCTCACCGATGATTGCCATCTGGATCATCTTGTACGCGCCCGCCGTCACGATCAGCAGGGCAGTGCACAGCAGGAAGTCATAGAACATCGCCGCCAGGCGGCGGCCTAGCCCGGCAGGTGGAAAGTTACCCTGAGGCATGAGGGGGGGCTTGGACATTGCGCAGCAGCTCCAGAAGGCAAAGGCTCATTCTAGGGAACTGCAGGCAAAAAAAAGCCCCTGCGCGTCAACGCAAGGGCTCTTTTTTATGGATTATCAGGCTTCTGGCTGGACTTCGTCAGCCTGCATGCCTTTTTGGCCTTGAACGGCTACGAAGGTAACCTTCTGGCCTTCTTTCAGGCTTTTGAAGCCGTTGCCCTGAATGGCACGGAAGTGCACGAACAGATCCGGACCGCTCTCTGGGGTGATGAAACCGTAACCTTTCTCGTCATTGAACCACTTGACGGTACCGCTCTGACGCTGTGCCATTTTCTTATTTCCTATGAATCTATTAATTTTATAACAGTGACTTTCATGTCGTATTGGCATGAAAGCTTACTGGGCTGGGTTGCTGGAAAGTAAGAGACGTCGAACGGGTTGTAGCAGATCGCGGCTACTGGCCCAGGTCACGAACTGTTGCGACCCATGCAAACACAGTGCAGTGACTCTACGCCAACTCCCGAGAAAAAAACAAGCCCTTGCTCGTCTGCAAAAACGGGCGTTCGCCGATAGCCGAACGATTTGTCGGAAACGGCATGGCGCCTGGGCTGGCGCCATGTTCATTCGTTATTGAACAGGTTCGCAATCGAATATGACAAACCTGTTCAAACACTTCACGTCTTGCTTTCAGCCGCGGTAGTAACGTTGTGCCACGAAAGGCATTTTGCTGACTTTCAAGGCCACCTTCTTGCCGCGTACAAGTGCAAACAGTGGTGTGTCTAGTGCGGTATGTTCGCTGTCGATATAGCCCATTGCGACAGGGGCGCCGAGTGTTGGGCCAAAGCCACCGCTGCATACTTCGCCCACTGGCTGGTCGGCTGCATCGACGATCGGTGCACCTTCACGTACCGGCGTGCGTTCCTGCGGCAGCAGGCCGACGCGCTTGCGTGCCACGCCCTGTTGCTGTTGCGCGAAGATCGCCTCGGCACCCGGGAAACCACCGGCGCGGGCACCGTCGGCGCGGCGCACTTTCGAGATGGCCCACAGCAGGCTGGCCTCGATCGGCGTGGTTGCGGTGTTCATGTCGTGGCCGTACAGGCACAGGCCGGCTTCCAGGCGCAGCGAGTCACGCGCCCCCAGGCCGATCGGTTGCACCTCTGGCTCGGCCAGCAGGCGTCTGGCCAGCGCATCGGCGGCATTGGCCGGCACCGAGATCTCGTAACCGTCCTCACCGGTATAGCCCGAGCGGCTGACGTAGCAGGCTTCACCCAGCAAGGTCACCGGGCGGAACTGCATGAAAGTCATGCCGGCCACTTCCGGGGCCAGGCGCTCCAGCACCTTGACCGCAGCCGGCCCTTGCAGGGCCAGCAGGGCGCGGGCCTCGAACAGCGGCTCAATCTCGCAGCGACTGCCGATGTGTTTTTGCAGGTGGGCCAGGTCCTGGTCCTTGCAGGCGGCATTGACCACCAGGAACAGCACGTCGTCACCGAGGTTGGCGACCATCAGGTCGTCGAGGATGCCGCCTTGCTCGTTGATGAACATGGCATAGCGCTGCGTGCCCACTGGCAGGTCGACGATATCCACCGGCACCAGGCTTTCCAGTGCCTGGGCCGCATCGCTGCCACGCAGGATGATCTGGCCCATGTGCGAGACGTCGAACAGGCCGGCCTGCTCACGGGTGTGCAGGTGCTCTTTGAGCACGCCCAGCGGGTACTGCACCGGCATGTCATAGCCGGCAAACGGCACCATGCGCGCACCCAGCTCCAGGTGCAGGGCGTGCAGCGGGGTCTTGAGCAGTGTTTCGGACATCGGTGACTCCTTGGTGTTGTTATCGGGTCAACATTCGATGATGTTGACGGCCAGACCGCCGCGGGCGGTCTCCTTGTATTTGCTTTTCATGTCGGCGCCGGTCTGGCGCATGGTGCGGATGACCTTGTCGAGCGACACGAAGTGCTGCCCGTCGCCGCGCAAGGCCATGCGCACGGCGTTGATCGCCTTCACCGAGCCCATCGCGTTGCGCTCGATGCAGGGCACCTGGACCAGCCCGCCGATTGGGTCGCAGGTCAGGCCCAGGTTGTGTTCCATGCCGATCTCGGCGGCGTTCTCCACCTGTTGCACGGTACCGCCCATGACTTCGCACAGGGCCCCGGCAGCCATCGAGCAGGCCACGCCGACCTCGCCCTGGCAGCCGACTTCGGCACCCGAGATGGAGGCGTTTTCCTTGTAGAGGATGCCGATTGCCGCCGCCGTGAGCAGAAAGCGCACCACGCCGTCTTCGCTGGCGCCTGGGACGAAGCGCATGTAGTAGTGCAGTACCGCCGGGACGATGCCCGCTGCACCGTTGGTGGGCGCAGTGACCACGCGCCCGCCGTAGGCATTTTCCTCGTTGACCGCCAGGGCATAGAGGTTCACCCAGTCCAGCACCGACAGGGCATCGCGCAGGCTGGCTTCCGGGTGTTGGCTGAGCTGGCGGTACAACGCCGGGGCCCGGCGCTTGACCTTGAGCCCGCCTGGCAGAATGCCCTCATGCCGGTAACCGGCCTCGACGCAATCCTGCATCACCTGCCAGATCCGCAGCAGGCCGGCGCGGGTTTCGGCCTCGGGGCGCCAGGCCGCCTCATTGGCCAGCATCACCTGGCTCACCGACAGATGGTGTGCAGTGCAGTGCCCGAGCAATTGCTTGGCGGTTGTGAACGGGTAGGTGAGTACCGTGCTGTCCTCGACGATGCGGTCGTGCCCCGCAGCCTCTTCGTCGACCACGAAACCGCCGCCCACCGAGTAGTACTCGCGGCTGCGAATTTGCAAACCGGCACTGTCCAAGGCGCGGAAGATCATGCCGTTGGGGTGATAGGCCAGTGGCTTGCGGATCATCGCCAGGTGCTGTTTTTCGATGAAGTCGATTTCGTGCTCGCCGAGCAGGCGCAGGCGGCCGCTGTCACGGATCGCCTGCAGGCGGGCGGGGATGGATTCGGTGTCGACGGTATCGGGGTGCTCGCCTTCCAGGCCAAGCAATACCGCCTTGTCGCTGCCGTGGCCCTTGCCGGTGGCGCCGAGTGAGCCATACAGCTCGGCCTTGACGCTGACCGTGTCGGCCAGCAGGCCGTCGCGGCGCAGGCCTTCGGCGAAGCGTGCAGCGGCGCGCATGGGGCCGACCGTGTGGGAGCTGGAGGGGCCGATGCCGATCTTGAACAGGTCGAAGACGCTCAGTGACATGGTGGTGCCTCCTTTTGAACTTTTTGGGGCCGCGCGGCGGCCCCAAAGTTCTACAGACCGCCTCAGGCGTCCTGATAGCTCTCGATCGACGGGCAGGCGCAGACCAGGTTACGGTCGCCGAACACGTTGTCGACCCGGCCGACCGGTGGCCAGTACTTGCTTTGCACCAGGCTCGGCAGCGGGTACACAGCCTGCTCGCGGCTGTAGCCATGGGCCCAATCGCCAACCAGTTCCGCTGCGGTGTGCGGGGCGTTTTTCAGCGGGTTGTCGTCCTTGTCCAGGCTGCCGTTTTCCACGGCGCGAATTTCTTCGCGGATCTGGATCATCGCGTCGCAGAAGCGGTCCAGCTCTTCCTTGGCCTCGCTTTCGGTCGGCTCGATCATCAGCGTGCCGGCTACCGGGAAGGACATGGTCGGGGCGTGGAAGCCAAAGTCGATCAGGCGCTTGGCCACGTCGTCGACGCTGATGCCGCTGGTGTCCTTGAGCGGGCGCAGGTCGAGGATGCATTCGTGGGCGACCAAGCCATTACCACCGGTGTACAGCACAGGATAGTGCTCTTCCAGGCGGCGGGCGATGTAATTGGCGTTGAGGATCGCCATTTGCGAGGCGCGCTTGAGGCCGGCACCGCCCATCATGCGGATGTACATCCAGGTGATCGGCAGGATGCTGGCGCTGCCGAACGGCGCGGCGCACACCGCGCCCTGCGGGTTCTCCAGCTGCGCATGGCCCGGCAGGAAGGGCGCCAGGTGCGACTTGACGCCGATCGGGCCGACGCCCGGGCCGCCACCGCCGTGGGGGATGCAGAAGGTCTTGTGCAGGTTCAGGTGCGAAACGTCGCCGCCGAACTTGCCCGGGGCGCACAGGCCGACCATGGCGTTCATGTTGGCGCCGTCGATGTAAACCTGGCCGCCGTTGTCGTGGATGATCGCGCAGATTTCGCCAATCGCTTCCTCGAACACGCCGTGGGTCGACGGGTAGGTGATCATGATAGCGGCCAGGCGCTCGCGGTGTTCGATGGCCTTGGCCCGCAGGTCCTCGACATCGACGTTGCCACGGGCATCACAGGCGGTGACTACCACACGCATGCCCGCCATGTTGGCGGTCGCCGGGTTGGTGCCGTGGGCCGAGGACGGGATCAGGCAGATGTCGCGATGGGCCTCGCCGCGGCTGCGGTGGTAGGCGCGGATGGCCAGCAGGCCTGCGTACTCGCCCTGGGAGCCGGCGTTGGGTTGCAGCGACACCGCGTCGTAGCCGGTGGCGGCGCACAGCATGGCTTCCAGCTCGGTGGTCATCTGCAGGTAACCCTGGCTCTGTTCGGCCGGGGCGAACGGGTGCAGGTTGCCGAACTCGGCCCAGGTGACCGGGATCATTTCACTGGCAGCGTTGAGCTTCATGGTGCACGAGCCCAGGGGGATCATGCTGCGGTCCAGCGCCAGGTCCTTGTCGGCCAGGCGGCGCAGGTAACGCATCAGCTCGGTTTCGCTGTGGTAGCGGTTGAACACCGGGTGTTCGAGGATCGCCGACTGGCGCAGCAGGCCGGCAGGCAGCAGCGAGCCGGTGCTGGCGGCGAGGGTGGCGAAATCGGGTTGCGGCTGGTCGCCGGCCAGCAGTTGCCACAGCGCTTCAACGTCCGCCTGGGCGGTGGTTTCGTCGAGCGACAGGCCGACATGGCCCGCATCGACCTGGCGCAGGTTGATGCGCTGGGCACGGGCCTTCGCGTGCAGGCTGGCGGTGGCTTCGCCGGTTGCCAGGGTCAGGGTATCGAACGCGCTCTGGCCGACGACCTGGATGCCCATGGCCTTGAGGCCGGCGGCGAGGATGGCGGTCAGTGCGTGGGTGCGTTGGGCGATGCGCTTGAGGCCGTCCGGGCCGTGGTACACGGCGAACATGCTGGCGATGTTGGCCAGCAGCACCTGGGCGGTGCAGATGTTGCTGGTGGCCTTTTCGCGGCGGATGTGCTGCTCGCGGGTTTGCATGGCCAGGCGCAGGGCGGTCTTGCCGAAGCGGTCGATCGACACGCCTACCAGGCGGCCCGGCATGTCGCGCTTGAAGGCATCACGGGTGGCGAAGTAGGCCGCGTGCGGGCCACCGAAGCCCAGGGGCACGCCGAAGCGCTGGGCGCTGCCGATGGCCACGTCGGCCTCGAACTCGCCCGGCGGGGTCAGCAGGGTCAGGGCTAGCAGGTCGGCCGCCACGGCCACCAGGGCGTTGGCCGCGTGCAGGCGCTGGACCAGTTCGCGGTAGTCGAACACTTCACCGTTGCTGGCCGGGTACTGCAGCAGTGCGCCGAAGAAGGCGCTGACATCGGTCAGCTCGCGTTCGTCGCCGACCACCACGTCGATGCCCAGCGGCTCGGCACGGGTGCGCAGCACGTCAAGGGTTTGCGGGTGGCAGTGCACCGACGCAAAGAAGGCATGGCTGCCCTTGTTCTTCGACAGGCGTTTGCAGAAGGTCATGGCCTCGGCAGCGGCGGTGGCTTCGTCGAGCAGCGAGGCGTTGGCGATCGGCAGGCCGGTCAGGTCGCTGATCAGGGTCTGGAAGTTCAGCAGCGCTTCCAGGCGGCCTTGGGAAATCTCGGGCTGGTAAGGGGTGTATGCGGTGTACCAGGCGGGGTTTTCCAGCAGGTTGCGCAGGATCGGTGCCGGGGTGTGGGTGTTGTAGTAACCCTGGCCGATGTAGCTCTTGAACAGCTGGTTGGTGCCGGCGATGGCTTTCAGCGCCGCGAGGGCGTCGGCTTCGCTCTGGCCATCTTCTGCGCCGAGTACGCTGGTGCCCTTGATGCTGTCGGGGATGACCGCAGCGGTCATGGCGTCCAGCGAGTCGAAGCCCAGGGTGGCGAGCATGGCCTGTTCGTCAGCGGCGCGTGGGCCGATGTGGCGGGCGATGAATTCGTTGGCGGTGCCGAGGTTGATGGTCATGGTGTGGTTCCTCAGGCGTCGTCGTTGGCTTTGATCAGGCGGTCGTAGGCGTCCTGGTCGAGCAGGGCGGTCACTTCGCTCATGTCGGCCGGGATGAAGCGGAAGAACCAGCCTTCGCCCATCGGGTCTTCGTTGACCTGCTCAGGGCTGTCCTCGAGCCCTTGGTTGACGGCGACTACTTCACCGGTCAGTGGCATGTACACGCCGCTGGCGGCCTTGACCGATTCGACGGTGGAGGCTTCGGTAGCTTTTTCGTAATGCTGCAGCTCCGGCAGTTGCACGAAAACCACATCGCCGAGGGCGTTCTGGGCGAAGGCGGTGATGCCCACGGTGACGCTGCCGTCGGCTTCAACGCGCAGCCATTCGTGATCTTCGGTGAAACGCAACTCGCTCATGGGAAATCCTCGAAAGCAGGGCGGTAGGCGTGGTTAGCCACGCACTTGTTGGATTTCCTGTAGCAAAAATGTGGCCAATAAAATAAAACGCTTATAAATCAATGGCTTGATAAATATTCGAAAGCCTGTTGAAAAAAAAGGTGGAATGAAATCGATACAGAACATCCACGGCCCAAATCGCTAGTCGTGGCAAACCCTTGCAGATACACAACGGAGTAGGGGTGTATTGATTTCAATACGATGTATTGAAATCAATACGGTCACATCATCCAAGCCTGTCGGGCTACACCAGGCTCAGGCTGGCGACGCTTGACGCTGTTGCAGGCGCACCGTCAGCATCCCCGACAGCGAGATCAGCCAGAGCACCGCGAACACGCCCGCGATCGCCAGGTTCGACGCCAAGGGCAGTGCACTGACGATGCCCGAAGCCAGCGACCCGAATACCAGCATCAGGCAGCCCTGCAGGCTGGCCGCCACCCCTGCGCGGTCGGGGAAGAGGGACATGGAGCGGGCCATGGCGTTGGAGAAGATAAAGCCCTGGCCGAACGCGACAAGCATGATGCCACCCAGGATGCTGACCAGGTTCAACCCAGCAGGCATGGCGGCGATGCTCAACACGCCGAGCAGGAACAGCAGCATGCCCGTCCACATCAACGTGGCCGCCTGGACCCTGCGGATCAACGCGCGATTGACCAGCGTCCCAACCAGATAGCAACTGCCCACCGCCAGTGCCGTAGTGCCGAAGTATTGTGCGTCGTGGCCCAGCCGCTCCTGGACGATATGCGGGCCGATCACGTTCCACAGCAAAAACGCCGAGAAACTCGCGCCCAGTACAATTACCGACGAGCGAAAGCGCCCGTCAGCCAGGATGCACCGGTAGCCAACCAGGGTTTGCATGGCACTGCGACGGGCAGTGGCGGGCAGCGATTCCTTGAGCCCGGCCAAAACGAACGCCATCACGATCACGGCATAGACCGCATACAGGACGAAATTGTAGCGCCAGCCCAGGTAGACCTCGATCATGCCGCCCACATACGGTGCGATGACGGGCCCGAGGCCGAACGCCAGGCTCAGATAGATAATGGCCACATAGAAGCGCGGGCCCTTGACGATATCGACCAGCAAGGCACGGGCAACCACTTGGCATGCACCAATCGCAAAACCTTGCAGTGCGCGGGCCACCAAGAGCATTTCGATGGAGGTCGAGAAGGTGGCCAGCAGGCTGCCGCTGAGGAACAGCGCCAGGCCCAGGATTACCGCCGGCCGGCGCCCGCGTGCATCGGTCATGATGCCGAAAAACAGCTGGCCGATGGCGTAGAACAGCAAGGTGATGGTGATGGTGTTCTGCATGAGCGACGGGCTGGCGCCCAGCTCATGGCCGATTGACGGCATGCTGGGCGCATACAGATCGATGGCGATCCCCCCGACGCTATTGATCAGGGGAGCAAGGAACACGATGAAATTCTCGTAACGCTTGTTTGCGTTCATGGTTACCTCCAGTGCTCCGGGCACGGCCATGCCCGGAGCCAGATGTGGTCAGGCGGATGCCTGGCAGGTGAAATGCGGCTGGCTCAGCGCCAGGGCGGGGGCATTGCCCCAGGTACTCGGCGCAGACAGGCGCGAAGCCACCACCCGTGGTCCGTGTTCGTAGTAGTTGCCCCAATTGACGCCAGGGTCCCTGAGCCTGTTGCGGTCGGCACCGCCCAGGTCCTCGAGGGTGTCTACGAGGGGGATCAGCAACTGCCGCACCTGCTCGGTGGCGGTCAGCACCACCAAGCCGAAATTTCGCAGGGCCAGTGTCTTGATCACGTTGTTGAGCAGGTACTTCCCGGCCCCGCTACCGCTATGAAACGAGGCGAACGCGCCAACTTCGGCAATGCGTGCCCGATCGATGTGGTAGCGCTCATCCAGGCTCTGGTCCAGGTAGTACTCGCTGAACAGCTTGCCGGAATCGCCGTAGCTGATCCCCGCACAGGCATAACCTGGGGCCCCACCGTTGGCGCCGGTCAGGCAGACGAACAGATCGGGCTGTGGCTCTGGCGTCGCGCCATAGTGCTTGAGGTAGTGGGCACGTACCGCTTCCTGCAGGCATCGGTAGCCAGGTCGGCCTTTGTAGAAATTACGCACGATGTACATGGTGGCTTCCTCAGGCGTACATCTGGTCGATGAACCGGGCTTCGATCTCGGCCCTGCGTGGCCGCCCCGTGACCGTGTAGAACTGATCACGGAAGGTGGCGATGTCAGCGATGACGCGAATCTGCCTGACCCTGGCAAAGTCGGCGAGCCGGTGCTCCAGGCGCGCCATTTCCTGGCGGACCGAGTCTGCGCAGGCGCTGCTCAAGACAATGGCGCAGGGCTCGTCCTTGCCTTCACCCATGACGATCATGTCGTCTACCAGGGCGCTCTCCTTGTAGACGTTCTCGACCCACTCGGGCGAGATGTTGCGTGCGGTAGACAGGATGATCACGTGCTTCTTGCGGCCGGTGATGTACAGAAAGCCGTCGCGAAATTCGGCGATATCGCCGGTATGCAGATAACCGTCGGACAGGTCGCAGGCTGTATCGTCGGCGTTGTAGTAACCGGCACAGAGGGTCGGCGTGCGGACCAGCAGTTCACCGTCGACCAGCTTGGGTTCGATACCATCGAGCAAGGTGCCTGCCGACCCGATACGCCGTTGCGCCGGTGAGTTGAGCGAAATGATCGAGGAGTTCTCGCTCAGGCCATAGGCTTCGAACACCTGTACGCCGTGCGCCTCCAGGGCTTCCAGGACCGTGACCGGAATTTTCGCGCCGCCGGTGATGATGTGCGGGCGTTGTGGCCCGAACAGTTCCTCGACCGAGCAGTGCTCGAGCAGCAGGTTGGCCTCTTCCAGCAGCTTGGGCGGCAGGTACAGGAAGTTCGGCTGGTTGGGCGCAATCAGCTGCAGGTACTGCCGTGCGTTGCCGCTGGCTGCGCCGTATTCGGTCATGCCTTCGGGCATGAGGGTCAACGTGCCGCCCGAAAGAATCGGGATGAACACCCCCAGCACCTGCTCGATCAGCAAACTCATGGGGACGATCGAGAAGTAGTGCAGCGGCTGTTGCGGCAGACGCTTCATCACGTTATCGACCAGCAGCCCGACTGCCTCGTCGCGGATCATCACCCCTTTGGGTTTGGAGGTGGTGCCCGACGTGTGGATGATCGAAACAATCCCGTCCGGGATGAGCTCGTCCTCCTGGCGCCACTCGTCACCGATGGTGTCGTGCATGAGTTGCGCGGGGATGAAGCACGCCTTGTCCGGCAGAATAGCGTGCAGGCGGCCGGCGGTTTGCTCATCGCTGACGAACACTGCCGCCGCTTTGCCCAGTAGGCTGCCGATCTGGTCGTCGGAAAACTCGATGGGCACCGGCAGCAACACACCGCCTACTTTTTGGATCGCCAACAAGGTGTACACCCACTCGTAGCAAGAGCGCATGGCGATGCCAAACACTTTGCGTTCGCAGCGGCCAACCCGCCCCTCCAGTGCACTGGCCAGTCGCATCACGTCACGGCGCAACTCGTGCAAGGTGTAGGCGCGACCGTTCATTTCCTTGATCACTACGCGGTCTGGGGTGGCGGCCAGGTAGTCCTGCATTTTTTGGCTGATCATTGGCCGATACCTCCAATGCGATAGCTTTGCGCGCCGAATATGCGCCGAGAGGGGTCATCCAGGCGCCGGCGCCCGTGCATCACGCGCGTGTTGTCGATTACCACCAGGTCGCCCTTCTGCCAGAAGTGGCTATACGTATTGCGGGCGGTCACTTCTTTGATCTCGTCCCATATATCCAGGGCGATATCCTCGCCATCGGCCCAGGTGATAAGCGGCGGTTCATAGTTGACGCTGGGGCCGAGCATTGAATTGCAAAACGCTTGCTTGCCGCTGAAGCAACTGGTCTCAACCGCCGAGATAATCAGTTCGGACGCAATCAGGTTCTGATCGATGCGGCGATAGGTTTGGCCACTGACCTGTTGATTGACTTGGTGCAAGTGCTCGTCGGTGATGTCATCGATGGGCAGTTGCAGTTCAATGCTCAGAAAACGTTTTACATTGTTCCAGGGGATGCGCCGGCTGTAACGAATCTCGCGGTTCTCAAAACACTTTCGGGTTTTCGCAGACAAGTCGAACAGTACGCGTTGGCCGTCGCACAAGGTCGTTTCAGAGCCCACTGCTGCAGGCTCCAGGCAGTAGAACCACTGCAGGTCGGGGTTGAATGGCAAGTTACCGTTCTCACGGTGCAGCCCCATTTCATTCACACCGGCCTCGATTTCTGCCGTGTTGGCCGTAGCGGCTTTGCGGGCAGGGTCGAATGTCACGCGAGCGGAATGCGCGCTGACGAAATCGTTGAAGTCCGGCAGTGTATCGGCAAAGTCGCGGTAGATAATGGCGCCACTGTGGGCGAGGTCTTCGTAGAGTGTCGCACTGTTGATCGAATCGCCTACCCGCAGGGCGCGGTCGACGGCATAGATACATTCGAAACCGTAGCACGGTGTCGGTTGTCGATAGAACGGAAACACCGTGGATTGTACGTGCGCCAGCATGACTTATTCCTCCTTGAACTGTGGGTCAGGTAGAACATCGCTACCCGATAACCTCACAGTAAGTGAAAAGAACAAGCTGCTGGTTTTAAGAAATTTAAACGCCCTGGGAAAATTTAATAAAGCGGGGTCATCGTTCCGTCAACAGCGTTTGCGCCACCGCTTCGACCAGTGCGCGCAGGCTGGAAATATCCTTGCTGTCGCTGCGATCGCGCGACCAGATCATGTCGAGGGTGAAACTGGGGAAGCCCAGCGGCGGTGTGCAGACCTTCAGCCCAGGTGCGATGCGCAGGTGCGGCAACAGGCGTGCGGGCAGTGCCACCGTGGCTGGCACGGCGGCCACAATATTCACGCAGGCCTGGTAACCATTGGCGCGCACCAGCACGTTGCGTGATCGGCCAACCTTGTCCAGCCAGCTGTCGACCATGTTCTTTTCCGATATCCACGGTGTCGGGAACACATGGGGCGAAGCACAGAACTCGTCCAGGCTCATGGCCTCTTCACTGGCCAGCATGCCTTGGCTGGTCACGCACACGAAATCATCACTGAGCACCGGTTGCCATTGCAGCTCGGGGTGCATCTGGTGATAGCCCGGGCCGAAGCCGATGGCAATGTCGATGTCGCCTGAAATCAGCCGGTCCACCGGCAGGTCACGGCTTAAGCGATCGAGGTGCAGCGAGGTATTGCCGTGTGTACGTGACAGTACTGCCAGCGCCTGCGGCAAGAAGGAAAGTTCGAAATACTCGGGCGCGCAGATGCGCCAGATCTTGCGCTGTGCTTGTGGCGAGGCGCTGCTGTCGTCCTCGGCGCAGCGGTTTACGGACTCGACCACCACGCGAAGGTACGGCGCAATCTTTTCCGCTTTGGTGGTGGGTTTCAGCACCCCTTGCGAAGACGAGAACAGGGTGTCGTCGAAGCACCCGCGCAGGCGCTTCAGGCAATAACTGACGGTGGGCTGGCTGATATTCATCAATTCGGCAGTCCGCTTGGCGCTGCGCAGTTCGAGCAGGTTGATGAACACCACGATGTCCTGCAGATCCAATTGCTTCAGGTAATTGCTGTGAAGCATGAAAATTCCTCCTGAATTTTCCAGTTCATTGCCTGGGCGCACCCTCACCTGGCAGATGAGCGAGCATTTGCTTCAACACCTGCGCGAATAGTTCACGCTGCTCGGCGCTCAGGGGGGCCAGTACCAGCTCCT
The DNA here is from genome assembly GCF_014269105.1 of Pseudomonas sp. SWRI77. NCBI lineage: Bacteria > Pseudomonadati > Pseudomonadota > Gammaproteobacteria > Pseudomonadales > Pseudomonadaceae > Pseudomonas > Pseudomonas sp. SWRI77. The sequence goes on from NZ_JABWRV010000010.1 coordinate 137,807, forward strand.
GGATCTCAGTATGGGTAAGGACTGCCTTATCAATCAATGCCTTGCCCTGTGCTGTGAGGGCCACTTGGGAGCTGCGCTTGTCTTGATTGTCGGCAATGCGCTCGACCATCCCGGCGCTTTCCAGTCTCGTCAAGCGGTTGGTCATCGCGCCGGACGTTATCAGCAACGAGCGATACAGTTCGGTTGGCGTCAGGCGGTAGGGTGCCCCTGCACGGCGCAAGGTTGCCAGGACGTCGAATTCGCCCTCTTTGAAGCCATACTGCGCCAGGGCTTCTGCACGCATGCGCTCCAGGTGCTTGCTGATACGCGCCATTCGGCCAAAAATTTCCATGGAGGAAACATCCACGGAAGGCATCGCCTGCGCCCACTGCGCGACGACGAAATCGACATGATCGTTCATTGCTGCACTCATCGTTGAACCTGGAAATGTTTAACCAACGCACCTTCTGAACCCCCGCGCCTTTTAACAATCTTAACGTTAAGTTATCTTGGCGCGATGAAGCTCAAGGATCAGGAGGCAGCATGGCTTTTTTCATACATGGACAGCACCGTCACTATTATCATGACACCGGCTCCGGCAGCCCTGTACTCCTGCTGCATGGCTTTGCCAACAGCGGCAGGGCGTGGATGCCGCAGCTCAGCGCGCTGCTTGGCCTCGGGCACCGTGTCATCGTACCCGACCTGCTAGGGCACGGTGCATCCAGTGATGCCCCCGAAGGCATCACCGCCCATGCCCAAGCCTTGGAAATACTGGCGCTGCTGGACCACCTCGGGCTCGACAGCGTCCAGCTGGTCGGCTTGTCCCTGGGGGGCATGGTGGCCCTTGAGATGGCCTGTCATGCCCCGCACGCAGTAGAGAAACTGATCGTTGCCGGCACGTTCGCCAGCATGAACACTGCACATCGCAAGGGACTGCTCAGCGAGTGGGCGGCCGCCTTGGGCAAGCAGGATGGTTGCCTTAAACACTTCAAGTCGAGCTGGCCCGCATTGGTCGGTGCGGACTTCGCCGCCTCGCCCCGTGGTCAGCGGCTTTACCAGGCGTGGCACGCCCAGGCCGCGCAGTTAAGGGCGCACAACCAGATCCGCTGGTGCGAGGGCATGAAGCAGTACGACCTGACTGGCGATTTGCAACGCATTCAGGCCGCCACACTGGTACTCGCCGCAGAATTTGACCCGATCAGCCCGAGCGCCGAAGCCGAAGCCATCTGCAACAACATCGGTCACGCTCGCCTGGCCACCCTCGCGGGCGAGGGGCACGTATTCAACGTACCGCTCGCACAGGCATTCAACCAGGCAACCGCTGCGTTCCTGCAGGAGCCCCTCCATCATGACTGATACCCCCAACAAAGCCTGCGTCGGGTTGCTGGCGATACTGATCGGCTTGAACCTGCGCCCGGTCATGGCTGCCATCGGCCCGCTGCTGCAATTGCTGCAGCACGACCTGGGGCTGAGCAACACCCAAGCCGGCCTGCTGACGACCTTGCCGGTGATGATGATGGGCGTGTTCGCGTTGTCCGGCCCCTGGCTGCTGCGTCTGGTCGGTGAGACCAAGGGCGTGGCTGCAGGCATTGTGCTGATTGCGCTGAGCTGCGCTGCACGCGCCTACGTCAGCACTGCCGAAGCGCTCATCGCCACAGCGGCACTGGGTGGTATCGGCATTGCGATCATTCAGGCGCTGATGCCGGCGTTCCTCAAGGGCAGCCATCCGCAAAGTGCTGGCATGCTGATGGGCTTGTTCACCACCGGTATCATGGCGGGCGCCGCGTTGGCCGCCGCCACGGCAGCACCTGGCGCCGGCCTTTTCGGCTGGCAACTGTCGTTGGGCTACGCTGCCGTCCCGGCATTGGTCGCCCTGATCGTCTGGCTGCTGCTAGCGCGTGGGACCCCTGGCAGACAGGTGTCGGCCACATTGCCCTACCGTAGCCCGCGGGCCTGGTTGCTGTTGCTGTTCTTCGGCATTGGCACAGGTGCCTACACCTTGGTGCTGGCCTGGTTGCCGCCGTTCTACATCGAGTTGGGGTGGACAGCAGCCGAGGCGGGTTACCTGCTGGGGGCATTGACCGTCACCGAAGTGCTCGCCGGCTTGCTCGTGTCATCCTTGATCCAGCGCTTTGCGGATCGCAGATACCCCTTGGTGTGGGTCATTTTGCTATTGATAGCAGGGTTGGCCTGCCTGATGGTCGCGCCGGTAGCGTTGGCGGCCGTGGCCACCGTGTGTCTGGGCCTGGGCATTGGGGCGCTTTTCCCACTCTCGTTGATCGTTGCCATGGACCACGCGGATTCACCGGCCAAGGCTGGCGCGCTGTTGGCGTTCGTGCAAGGTGGTGGGTACCTGATCGCCGCCAGCATGCCACTGCTCGCCGGTATCGTGCGTGACCAGCTCAGCTCATTGCACTGGGCTTGGGCGGTGATGATGATCGGCGCCTTCGTGCTGCTGGGGTTGAGCACACTGTTGCGTCCGCCGTTGCGGCACAAAGAAGCCATGGTTCGTCAGGCTTGAATCGGCAAGGCTGACGCGCCTATTCCGGTTACCGAGCGTGCGTGCCAGTTCGGCCGCACGCATGCCGCTGATTTTTCAACAAATCTTATGATTTTCCCGGTATGCCGTACTTGCGCAGCCGCTGTGCAATGGCGGTGTGTGAAGTTTGCAGCCTGCCGGCCAGCTGCCGTGTCGACGGATAGCTGGCATACAAGCGCTGCAACAGCTCCCGTTCGAAGTTCGCCACGGCCTGCTCCAGGCTCGCCACTTCGCCATCCTGGCCACGGGCCACCGAGGTGCCAGCGATGTCCAGGTCGCCAATGTCCACCAGGTTGCTTTCGCAAATGGCCGCCGCGCGGAAAATCACGTTCTGCAATTGCCGCACGTTACCTGGCCAAGGGTTGGCCAGCAGCGCCGAATGGGTGGCCGGGGTCAGGCGGCAAGCGGGGCGCTGAATCTGCGTACAGGCCTGCTGCATGAAGAAATGCGCCAGCATCAGGATGTCCTGGCCACGGTCACGCAAGGGCGGCACTTGCAGGTTGAGCACGTTGAGGCGGTAGAACAAATCTTCACGGAAGGTGCCTTCGGCCACCATGTGCTCCAGGTCGCGGTGGGTAGCGCTGATGATCCGCACATCCACCTTCACCTCACGGTCACCCCCCACGCGGCGGAAGCTGCCGTCGCTGAGAAAACGCAACAATTTGGCCTGCAGGTACGGCGACATTTCGCCGATTTCGTCGAGAAATACCGTGCCTTGGTTGGCCAGTTCCATCAACCCGGGTTTGCCACCCCGTTGCGCGCCGGTAAAGGCGCCTGGGGCATAGCCGAACAGCTCGCTCTCGGCCAGGCTCTCGGGCAGCGCGGCGCAGTTCAGGGCCAGAAACGGCGCAGCGTGGCGGCTGCTGATGGCATGGCAGGCACGGGCCACCAGCTCTTTGCCCGTGCCGGTCTCGCCGTGTACCAGCAAGGGCGCATCCAGGGCCGCCACACGCAATGCGCGGGCCTTGAGGGTACGGATGGCCGGTGATTCGCCGAGCAGCGCGTCGAACCCTTCAGCATGGTCATGGTGCAACGCCGAAAGGCGTTCCCCCATGCGCGTCGGTGGGTACAGGGTCAGCAGGCCGCCGGCGTTGGTGATGGGCGTGGCGTCGAGCAACAGGCTCTGGCCGTTGAGCTGCATTTCGCGCATCGGCAGGTGGAAGTTGTTGTCCTGCAGGGCCTGCAGCAGGCCGTTGTCGCCGAACAGTTCGCCCACCGAGCGCCCGGCCGATTCGCGCCCGCACAGGGCAATCAGCGCCGGGTTGGCCAGCAACACCAGGCCTGCGCTGTCCACGGCCAGTACCGGGTCGCTCATGGCCGCGAGCAGAGCATCGAGCTGCAGGTGGCGGCGTTGGCCCGGGAGGATGTCGACCACATCCACCGACTGCACGCCTTGCACGTCGAACAAAGCGTCGTGCAGCTCTTCGAGCACGGCGGGGCTGAGGGTTGGGGCGTCGATGTAGACGTTCGGCGGGACCATCTCCACGGCGTCCAGGTTGAGGTGGCGGGCACCGAGCAGGGCGAGGACTTCCTGGGTGATGCCGACGCGGTCGATGAAGCTGACGTGGATGCGCATGGGGAGGCGGTTGGTCATGGCCGGGGAGGGCCGTAGTATGCCTTGATAGGCGGGCTTGGCCCAACACTGCCGGGGCTGCACAGCAGCCCCAGTTCATTGTTACTCCAGATGTTCAGGCTTGATCGGGTCGCCCGACTTCACCTCGAGTTTTTCGCGAATATCGCTGAACATGAAGTCATAGATCTTGTGCGGCGACCCCAGGTTCTCGAATTTCTTCGGCGGGGCCAGGTAGGACTGGGCCTTGCGGGTCAACAGCATGAGGAAACTGGGCAGCACTTGGTCCTTGGCCAGGAAGAACTTTTCGTCCACCGTCTTGCCTTCGATGCTGCCATGCATGTGGAACTGAATGCCTCTGCCTTCCTTGGGATCCGACGCTGCCTCGTATTCGATGTTCAGGTCATAGCTGTGGTCATTGGTGTTCAGCGCGCTGCGCTCGATGTGTACATGACCAGGGTGGTACTGGGCCATGGCAAGCTCCTTTGGAAGGTCGAAAATGGCGGACGCCAGGCGCCCGCCCACTGCATTCAACGGTAGCTGATCCCAGGCGTGGCGGTGGAAACCCGGGTGCCCGCGGTGCCTTTGACGATGTCCTCGATGTTTTCCAGCGAGCTGATCACCGCCACTTTGCCGGTGTTACGGGCAAAGTCACTGGCCGCTTGCACCTTTGGCCCCATGGAGCCGGCGGCGAAGCCTAGGCGTTCGAGTTCGTCGGGGTGGGCCTGGGCAATGGCTTTTTGCGTGGGCTTGCCCCAGTCAATGTAGGCCGCATCGACGTCGGTGGCGATGATCAGAAGGTCGGCTTCCAATTGCTCGGCCAGCAGGGCAGAGCACAGGTCTTTGTCGATGACCGCTTCGATGCCTTTGAGCTTGCGGTTTTCATCGTACATGGTGGGGATGCCACCGCCGCCGGCGCAAATCACGATGCTGCTCTTTTCCAGCAGCCACTTGATCGGGCGGATCTCGAAGATGCGCTTGGGTTTGGGGCTGGCCACCACGCGGCGGTACTTGTCGCCGTCGGGCTTGACCACCCAGCCTTTTTCCTTGGCCAGGCGCTCGGCCTCTTCCTTGCTGTAGACCGGGCCGATGAACTTGGTCGGGTCTTTGAAAGCGGGGTCGTTGGCGTCCACTTCAACCTGGGTGAGCAGTGTGGCGAACGGTACTTCGAACGCCAGCAGGTTGCCCAGCTCCTGTTCGATCATGTAGCCGATCATGCCTTCTGTCTCGGCACCGAGCACGTCCAGCGGGTAGGCTTCGTCGGGCTTGTAAGACAGCGCCTGCAGTGACAGCAGGCCTACCTGCGGGCCGTTGCCGTGGGCGATGACCAGCTCGTTGCCGGGGTGGATCTTGGCGATCTGCTCGGTGGCGGTGCGGATATTGGCGCGCTGGTTGTCAGCGGTCATGGGCTCGCCGCGACGCAGCAGGGCGTTGCCGCCCAATGCAACAACGATACGCATGGGGAATGTCCTTTATCGGGAATTTTGACGGTCGACGCAGCCCCGATCGGGCACGGGCAAGCCCGCGCGCCATCGGGGCCGGTGTGGCCTTTAGAGGTCAGCCAGGGTCGACACCAGGATCGCCTTGATCGTGTGCATGCGGTTTTCCGCTTGCTCGAAGGCGATGCAGGCCGGTGACTCGAACACGTCATCGGTCACTTCGATACCGTTGGCCAGGTCCGGGTACTGTTCGGCAATCTGCTTGCCGACCTTGGTGTCGGAGTTGTGGAAGGCCGGCAGGCAGTGCATGAACTTGGTGCGCGGGTTGCCGGTAGACTTCATCAGCTCGGCATTCACCTGGTAAGGCTTGAGCTGCTTGATGCGTTCGCCCCAGGCTTCGATGGGCTCGCCCATCGATACCCACACGTCGGTGTGCACGAAGTCTACGCCCTTGACCGCAGCTTTCGGGTCTTCGGTCAGGGTGATGCGGGCGCCACTTTCTTCAGCGTACTTTTTGCAGCGTTCGACCAGGTCGTCATGCGGCCACAGCGCCTTCGGCGCGGCAATGCGCACGTCCATGCCAAGCTTGGCACCGATCAGCAGCAGCGAGTTGCCCATGTTGTTGCGGGCATCGCCCAGGTAGGCGTAGCTGATGTCGTGAAGTGGCTTGTCGCTGTGCTCGCGCATGGTCAGCACGTCGGCGATCATCTGGGTCGGGTGGTATTCGTCGGTCAACCCGTTGAACACCGGCACGCCGGCGAACTTCGCCAGTTCTTCGACGATTTCCTGCTTGAAGCCACGGTACTCGATGGCATCGTACATGCGCCCGAGCACGCGGGCGGTGTCCTTCATGCTTTCCTTGTGGCCGATCTGCGAGGAGTTGGGGTCGATGTAGGTGACGTTGGCGCCCTGGTCATAGGCCGCGACTTCGAAGGCGCAGCGGGTGCGGGTCGAGGTCTTCTCGAAGATCAAGGCAATGTTGTTGCCCTTCAGGTGCTGCTGTTCGGTACCGGTGTACTTGGCGCGCTTGAGGTCGCGGGACAGGTCCAGCAGGTAGCGCAGCTCGCGCGTGGTGTGATGTTCGAGGCTGAGCAGGTTGCGGTTGTGAATATTGAACGCCATGACGGTTTCTCCTTGAATTCGGTGAGGTGCCCGGCCGCAGTCTTGTGGAGGCGGCCGGGTGTGATGGTCGTTAGTAGTCGAGCGGGTCGCGGACGATCGGGCAGGTCATGCAATGGCCGCCGCCACGGCCCCGGCCAAGTTCGCCGGCGCTGATGGTGATGACCTCGATACCGGCCTTGCGCAGCAGGGTGTTGGTGTAGGTGTTGCGGTCGTAGCCGATGACCACGCCGGGCTCTACCGCCACCACGTTGTTGCCGTCATCCCACTGCTCGCGTTCGGCGGCGAAGCTGTTGCCACCGGTTTCGACCACGCGCAGCTTGACGCCCAGTTGTTCGCCGACCACGTCGAGGAACGACTTGTTCTCGCGGCGCACGTCCATGCCATAAGGCTTGCTTTCGTCGGGGCGGATGATGAACGGCACGATCTCTTTCACCACTTCCGGGAAGACCGTGACCAGGTCGCGGTCGCAGAAGCTGAACACGGTGTCCAGGTGCATCGCGGCGCGCGATTTCGGTAGGCCGGCGACGATGACTTTTTCCACCGCGCCTTTGGCGAACAGGTTCTGCGCCAATTGGCCGATGGCCTGGCGCGAGGTGCGCTCGCCCATACCGATCAGCACGATGCCCTTGCCGATCGGCATCACGTCACCGCCTTCGAGGGTGGCGTTGCCGTGCTGTTTGTCCGGGTCGCCGTACCAGACCTGGAAGTCGGCACCGGTGAACTCCTTGTGGAACTTGTAGATGGCGGTGGTCAGCAGGGTTTCCTGGCGTCGCGCCGGCCAGTACATCGGGTTGAGCGTAACGCCGCCGTAGATCCAGCAGGTGGTGTCACGGGTGAACTGGGTGTTGGGCAGCGGTGGCAGGATGAAGCTGGAGTGGCCCAGGTAGTCGTTGTACATCTTGACCACATCGGCGCCTTCGCTCTGCGGCAGGTCCTGACCTGCCACGCCGCCGATCAGGAACTCGGCCAGATGGCGTGGCTCAAGGCCTTCGAGCCAGCTGCGCACTTCGTTGGTCAGGCCTACGCCGACAGTGTCAGGGGTGATCTTGCGGTCGAGGATCCACTTCAGGGCCTCTTTGTCTTGCACGATGTCGGTCAGCAGGTTGTGCATTTCCAGTACATCGACGCCGCGCTCGCGCATCTTGGTGACGAAGTCGAAATGGTCGCGCTTGGCCTGGTCGACCCAGATTACATCGTCGAAAAGCAGTTCATCGCAGTTGCTCGGGGTCAGGCGCTTGTGTGCCAGGCCTGGGGAGCAGACCATCACTTTGCGCAGTTTGCCGGCTTCGGAGTGGACACCGTACTTCTGTTTTTCAGCGGACATTGTTCATTCCTCCATGTGTGCGAAGACGTGGGTCAAAGGGTCAGGAAGCCGTCGTACAGGCCATAGGCAGCCACCAGGGCGCCGACGACCACGGCCGCGAAGATCAGTTTTTCCACGTTGGTGAAGATAGGTTGGCCAACCTCGCGCTTGGCCTTGGCGAACAGGATGGCCCCCGGGGCATACAGCAAGGCCGAGAGCAGCAGGTATTTCACGCCGCCGGCGTACAGCAGCCAGATGGCGTACAGCAGAGCGATGGCGCCGATGAACAGGTCCTTCTTGCGTTCGGCCAAGGCTTGCTCGTAGGTTTCGTTGCGCAGTGCCAACAGGAATGCATACGCCGCCGACCACAGGTAAGGCACCAGGATCATCGAGGTGGCGAGGTAGATCAGCGACAGGTAGGTACTGCTGGAGAACAGTGTGATGACCAGGAAGATCTGCACCATGGCGTTGGTCAGCCACAGGGCGTTGGCTGGCACCTGATTGGCGTTTTCGCGGCGCAGGAACTCCGGCATGGTGTGGTCTTTGGCGGCGGCGAACATGATCTCGGCGCACAGCAGCACCCATGACAGCAGGGCCCCGAGCAGCGAGATGATCAAGCCGACGCTGATCAGCACCGCACCCCAGTGGCCGACCACATGTTCAAGCACGGCGGCCATCGACGGGTTCTGCAGTTTGGCCAGTTCCGGTTGGGTCATGATGCCCAGCGACAGCACGTTGACCAGCACCAGGAACAGCAGCACGGTGACGAAGCCGATGACGGTGGCCTTGCCCACGTCAGCGCGTTTTTCCGCCCGTGACGAGAAGATGCTCGCGCCCTCGATGCCGATGAACACCCAGACGGTGACTAGCATCATGTTGCGCACCTGATTCATCACGCTGCCCAGCTCCGGTGTGCCCAGGCCCCAGATGTCGGCGGTGAACACGTCGAGTTTGAAGGCGAACAGGCAGATCAGGGTGAACAGCACCAGCGGCACGATCTTGGCCACGGTGGTTACCAGGTTGATGAACGCCGCTTCCTTGATGCCGCGCAGCACCAGGAAGTGTACGGCCCAGAGCAGGATCGAAGCGCCGATGATCGCGGCGGGCGTGTTGCCCTCACCGAAGATCGGGAAGAAGTAACCGAGGGTGCTGAACAGCAGCACGAAGTAACCGACGTTGCCCAACCAGGCACTGATCCAGTAACCCCAGGCTGAAGAGAAGCCCATGTAGTCACCAAAACCGGCCTTGGCGTAGGCGTAAACCCCGCCGTCCAGGTCAGGTTTGCGGTTGGCCAGGGTCTGGAACACGAACGCCAGGGTCAGCATGCCGACCGCGGTGATGGCCCAACCGATAAGCACCGCGCCAACCCCCGCGCTGGCCGCCATGTTTTGGGGCAGCGAGAAGATCCCGCCACCGATCATTGAACCCACTACAAGTGCAACTAGCGCACCGAGTTTTAATTTTCCGGATGAATCAGACATTTAACAACTCCTGCCAGGAGAAAGTTGACGACAGAATAAATCCGACGCCGGGGCCATTCGCTGACGTGGGTCAGTTCATGGTCATGTGAAGTAGGAAAAATCCTTCACATGGCTCCTGGAGAGTGCCGACAGCTTTGCCGCAGGCCTTGTGGGCTGGCACCTCCATGTCCTACTAGAGCAAACGCTCTGTTCGGCCTGCGCTGCTTGAAGCTAGCCGTTTTTGAGGCTTTCGCAAATTTTTCACAAGAATTTCGAGTTTTAACAGCGCCTTCCCTAGTTGCTGGGCAGCTGCTAATTTTTACAGAGGGTTGGCATAGACAAAGCAGTTATGAGTGCTATAGCTTTTATGGCGTTAACCCATATAAGCCACCGCGCTTAATATGGCCGGCATGGCTGTTTCAAACGAATGACAGCGGGTGAAAAAAAGGGAGGCACATGAGCGAACCGGGACAGAAGCTGCGCCTGGGCGCGCTGATCGCACTGGTGGTGGGTTCGATGATCGGTGGCGGGATCTTCTCGCTGCCGCAGAACATGGCGGCGCGTGCCGATGTCGGCGCGGTACTGATCGGTTGGGGCATCACGGCGGTTGGCATGCTGGCCCTGGCGTTCGTGTTCCAGACCCTGGCCAACCGCAAGCCTGAACTGGACTCGGGCGTGTATGCCTACGCCAAGGCGGGCTTTGGCGACTACATGGGCTTCTCCTCGGCCTGGGGCTACTGGATCAGCGCCTGGCTCGGCAACGTCGGCTATTTCGTGCTGCTGTTCAGTACGCTGGGGTTCTATTTTCCGGTGTTTGGCGAGGGCAACACGCCTATCGCCATCGGCTGCGCCTCGCTGCTGCTGTGGGCTGTGCACTTTCTGGTGTTGCGCGGCATCAAGGAAGCGGCGTTCATCAACCAGGTGACCACCGTGGCCAAGGTGGTGCCGTTGCTGATTTTCATCGTCATCGCGGCGTTTGCCTTTCGCGCCGACATCTTCACCCGTGATATCTGGGGCTTGAGCAACCCGCAGTTCGGCAATGTGCTGGACCAGGTGCGCAACATGATGCTGGTCACCGTGTTCGTGTTCATCGGCATCGAAGGCGCCAGCGTGTATTCCGGGCGTGCACAGCGCCGGTCGGATGTGGGCAAGGCCACGGTGATCGGCTTTCTGGGCGTGCTGGCGCTGCTGGTGCTGGTCAACGTGCTGTCGCTGGGGGTGATGACCCAACCGGAGCTGGCCGGGCTGCAGAACCCGTCATTGGCATCGGTGCTCGAACACATCGTTGGCCCGTGGGGCGCATTGTTGATCAGTATCGGCCTGGCCGTTTCACTGCTCGGCGCCTTGCTTTCATGGGCATTGCTGTGCGCCGAGATCCTGTACGCCACCGCGCGTGACAAGACCATGCCGCGCTTTCTGGCCAAGGAAAACGCCAACCATGTGCCGGCTAATGCCCTGTGGCTGACCAACTGCATGATCCAGGGCTTCTTGCTGATCACCCTGGTTTCGGCCGGGACCTACACCAGCCTCATCTACCTGGCTTCGTCGATGATTCTGGTGCCTTACCTGTGGTCGGCGGCGTATGCGGTGTTGCTGGCGCTGCGTGGAGACTCCTACGCCGGGCAAGCGGGCCTGCGGCGCAAGGACCTGCTGGTGGCGATGGTTGCCCTGCTGTATGCGGTGTGGTTGCTGTACGCCGGTGGGCTCAAGTACCTGCTGCTGTCGGCGCTGCTGTATGCCCCCGGTGTGATTCTGTTCGCCAGGGCCAAGCACGAGCAGGGGCAGACCCTGTTCACCACGTGGGAGAAGCTGATTTTCGCTGCGGTGCTGGCGGGCGCTGCGCTGGCGGCGTATGCCCTGTATTCAGGGTTGCTGAGCTTGTGACCCGGCTACGCAAGCTTGTTCTGGGCGCGACCAGATCCACAGGTTGCCCAGGGTCATGCCGCTGATTGCCAGAAACACCGGCCAGTGGTGTTCGAGGAAGGCCAGCATCAGGCCTGCGCACAGCAGCATGCTGATGGTGGCGCTGACCTTGGCCCGGCGCTGGATCACCTTGCCATTGCGCCAGTTGAACAGAATCGGCCCGAACAACCGGTGATTCTCCAGCCAGGCAGAAAGGCGCGGTGAACTGCGGGTGGCTGCCCAGGCGGCCAGCAGGATGAACTCGGTGGTCGGCAGGCCGGGAATGACGATCGCGACCAGGCCAACCCCCAGGCTTACGTAAGCCAGGATTCCATACAGCAAACGAGCGAGTTTCGAGCGGGCAGGTTGGGTCATGGTCTCACTGCGAAAAACGGTTCGGCCACCGGTGGGGTGGCCGGGTACAGCGTGTCAAACCAGCGCGGCATCTGCCGCATAGGCGTGCTTGAGCAGCTCGGTGAAGCGCTCGAAGGCTGCGACCGCGCCCCGTTCGGCGGCGGCCTCTTCTTCGGCCGACAGCGCCAGGCCATCGAGGATGCGGGTGAACTGTTTCCAGCCTTCGGCACGGCCGCCGGCCGGTTCGCCCAAGTGGCGGGCGCCGAAGCTGTCGGACAGCTCAAGGGCCACGGCACGCTTGATCAGAAACGCAGCGCCCAGTTTGGAGCCTTCGGAGACGAAGATCCAGCCCATGGCCTCGCCCAGGCTCGGATTTTGTACCGCGCCAGGGACTGCGCTGGGCACTTCGGTGTCGAGGTCGGCGAGGTCCAGGCGGGCCTGTTCGGCGCGGCAACGCTCGGCCAGGTCGGGGACGATGGCGATCAGTTGCGGGTCGTTGTACAAGGCCTTGAGTTCGGACTGGAACAGGTACTGGGCGACCACGAAGCGGGCGAAGTTTTCACGGCTGTCGAAGGGGGCGTGGGCCTTGACCAGGGCATCCAGCTCGGTGTGCGGGGCGTGGGTGATCTGGTTGAGGCGCTGGGAGCGCAGGGCTGGGCGTTCGGTCATGGGGGCAGTCCTTGGAAAAAGGGGCGTCTAGATACAAGACGAAATAGCGGGGGCGGGACAGTAAAAAAAACTGGGTTTTTTGGGTGGTGGCCTTGAGGGTTGCAGCGCTCGATCTGGCAGACGCTGCAACGCTCAAGGCCTACCAAGGGATCAGATATCCCACACCACATTGATGCCAAAGTTGCGCCCCGGCATGGTCAGGCGGTCCATGTTGGCTGGCTGGGTTACCGCAGCCTCACCCTGGCCGTCGTAGCTGCGTACCGAGTCCCACTGCCAGTACTTCTTGTCGGTGAGGTTGTACAGGCCGGCGTTGATGGTGACGTCGTCGGTCACCTTGTAGAAACCGGTCAGGTCCAGCACGCCATAGCCCGGGGTGCGGAACTTGGCGCTGGCGCCATCGGGTGCGTAGAAGTGGGTGTCGTCTACGCGGGTCTTGCGCTTGACCAGCGTCCAGCTCAGCAGGCCACCGTAGTTTTGCTGCTCGTAACCCAGGCCGAACACACCCTTGAGCGGGTTGACGGTGTTCAGCGGCTGGCCGGTGTCATCGTTGCGACCGTAGGCGTAGGCAATCGAGCCCTGGGTGTACAGGCCTTGCGGCGCGCCGAAGTGATCCAGGTTCAGGCGGCCCTTGACCTCGGCGCCTTTGATGGTGGCGTGCTTGATGTTGTTGGCCTGGAAGGTTTGCTCCAGGTTGGCGCTTTGCACGGCATCTTCATCGATGAAGTCGCGGTACTTGTTGTAGAACACCGCCACATCGAAGTTACCCGCGTCGAAGTTGCCACGCAGGCCGGTTTCGTAGCTTTTGCTCTTTTCAGGTTCGAGGCCCGGGTTGCCCTCTACGCGGTAGCCTAGCTCCAGGTTCTGGAAGCGGCCGTACATGGACTTGGCCGTGGGCGTGCGGAACCCTTCGGCATACTGGCCGTACCAGGTGTAGTTGTCGTTGAACGCGTAGGTCAGGCCAAACTTGGGCGAGACCCGGTGCCACTTCTTGTCCGAGTCGTCCTGCGAGGTGGGTGCCGTGCCGGTGGACTCCAGGCCACGCAAGAAGGCATCGGTAAACTTGGGCTCCATGTGCGTGTAGTCATAGCGTGCGCCTGGCATGAAGGTCCAGTTGTTCCAGCGGATCTCGTCCTGGACGAACAGGCTGTAGGTGTTGATGGTCGGGTCCGGGAAGTCGCTGACCAGCACCTGGCCGTCGCGAGCGCTGTCCTGCCCGATGGCGGTGCAGCTGCCGCCAACGTTCAGGCAAGTGCCCGAACCGCTACGGGAACCGGTGACCTTTTCATGCTTGAGCGTGGTGCCGTAGGTCAGCAAATGATCGGTTGCACCGATGCTGAAGGCTTTGTCCAGCTGGGCATCAAAGACCCATTGGCGATCCTTGTAGGTGGTCTGACGTTCACGAAGTACCTGCCGACCCGAGGCGACATACAGCTCATCGGTGGTTTGATCGGTTTTGGCAATCTGGTAGTTGAGGCTCCATTTGACATGGTCGGCGACCAAGCTATCGAGACCGAACTCATGGTTGATGCCGAAGCGTTCGCGGGTCACCGTATCGTTGCCCTGGCGCATACGATAGGAATTCATGCCACCGAAGCCTGGAATGAACGGCCCACCCACCGCACTGAGGATATTCTGGTCGCGGTCGTCCTTGTAGCGCTCGTAGGTGAACCCCAGGCGCGCATCGTCAGCGTAGTTCCAGCCCAGTTTGGCCAGCACGTTGGTGCTGCGCACGTCTTGCGGGTTGGCTTCGGTGCGGGCCAGGCCGTCACCGCTGTGGCCACCGTAGGACTCGGTCTCGTGGCCGTTACGCTGGCTCAGGTGGAGCAAGCCGTCGAAGTCGCCCTGGCGGCCGGCGACGGTGGCGGAGGTCAGCCAGCTTTCGTCGGCCGAGCTGTAACCGGTCTTGAGGCGTGCACCCACGTCCTTGCCGGGCTTGATGATGTCGTCCGGGTCGAGGGTGAAATAGCTGACCGCGCCGCCGATGGCATTGCTGCCATATAGCACTGACGCGGGGCCGCGCAGTATCTCCACGCGCTTGACGATCTCGGGGTCGACGTAATTGCGCTGGGTCTGGGCGTAAGGGCCGTAGAAGAAGCTGTCGGGGATCGACACACCGTCGATCTGGGTGAGGATCCGCTCACCGTCGATGCCGCGGATGTTGTAGCCGTTCAGGCCGCTGCGCTGGCCGGTACCGGCCACCGAAACACCTGGCTCGTAGCGCACCAGGTCCTGGATGTTGTTGACGTTCTGCCGGTCTAATTGCTCGCGGGTCTGCACGCTGACGGTGCTCGGCACCTGGCTGACGTCCTGGGCGCTGCGGGTGGCGCTGACGGTCACCTGCTGCAGGGCGATGACATTGCTCGTGGTCTGGCGCTCGAGCACCACGTTGCCGTTACCGATCTTGCGATAGCCAAGGCCGGTGCCCTTGAGCAGGCGCTTGAGCGCGGCCTCCGGTGGCAGCGAGCCCTGCACCCCTTGCGAGGCGACGCCATCGGCCAGTTCGGCACTGAAGCCGACCTGCCAGCCGGTGACCTGGCTGAAGGCATTGATGGCCGAAACCAGTGGCTGCTGGCCGATGCTGAAGCGATAGTCACCCATGCGCGGGCTGCTGGCCTGGGCAGGTTCGGCGGCCAGGGCCGGCAGGCTGCAGGCGCCGCAGGCGAGCAGGGCCAGGCTCAGCAGGGACAATTGCCCTGTGCGGCGGGAAAGTGTGGACGGGCGAGTTGGACCTGTGGACATCGAAAGCGCTCCCAGACGCGCGAACTGTTATAGGTGATGACCGTTCTTGTTATCAAACAAGAATCAGTTGCATTGGCTATAACGAGACGGGCGGGGTAGCGCGATTGCGTAAAAATAATTTATGGCAGCCGCAGCACCTGCAGTGGCAACTCAGTTGAGAATCACCACAGCAGGGTATTCGTGCAACTGGGCAGAGGTGATGTGAGCCAGGGCGCGCAGGGTTTCCAGCGGTTGGTCGAGGCGATAGTTGCCCGTGACCGCGACGTCTTCCAGGCCGGCATTGCGGTTGATGATCCAGCCCGGGTAGTAGCGCCTGACCTCGGCCAGCACCTGGCTCAACGGGCAGTTCTCGAACACCAGGCGGCCGTCGATCCAGGCCAGGTCCTTTTGCATGTCCGCGCGCTGGCGCTGGCCAAAGCCCTGGGGGCCGACGCTGATGCTGTCGCCGGCGCTGAGGCGGATGCGCTGGTCGCTGGCGGCCTGCAAGTCGACATCACCGCGCTGCACCCGCACCTGGGCTTCGCCGTCGAGGTAACGCACGGCGAAGTCGGTGTCACGCACCTGGGCCCGTAGCGGGCCGGCCTGGACTTCGAGCGGCCCTTGCGCGCCCTCGGGCACCTGGAAGTAGGCCTCGCCCTGCAGCAGGCGCGCGACCTGGCGCCCTTCTCGCAGGTCACTGGCGAACGCCGAGTTGGTGTTGAGCAACACTTTGGCGCCGTCGTCCAGTTGCAGGCGCTGCCGTTCGCCCACCACGGTCAGGTGATCGGCCTGCAGGCGCATGGGCAGGTTGCCGAGGGTGAACAGGCCGATCAACAACACCGCGGCGGTGGCCAAGGGCTTCCAGTGGCTGCGCAGGCGCCCGCGCAGGGATCGACGTTGGCCCTGATGCAGCTGCGCGGCCGCCTGGTGCAATGGCGTGCCATTCCACAGCGCTTCTGCTTCAACATAGGCTTCGGCGTTTTCCGGTGCGGCGCTGAGCCAGGCTTCGAAGGCCTGGGCGTCGTGCGCATCGGCGCATTGCAGGCGTACCAGCCAGTCCAGTGCCTCGTCCATGGCACGGGCACGGGCACGGGCACGGGCGTTGGGCCCGGCAGGTGTCGGGCGAGCGACAGGGCGGTCGGTCACGGTGAATCCTTGCAAGGGTTGTTCACGAATCATCAAGGCTAAGGCCGGGTGTGGCAAGTGCTTTGCGTTGCCCGGCTGGCCGACGGTCGCATCACTTGAGGCGGTCGGCGACGCCCATGCAGATGGCCATGATCAGTTTCAACTCCTTCTGCACCGTGCTGGCCGAGACGTTCAGTTGCTCGGCAATTTCCAGGTAGGTGGCGCCATGCAGGCGGCTGAGGATGAAGATGCGCTGCTGGCGCTCGCTCAGTTGATTGAGGCTGACGCTCAGGTGCTTGAGCAACTGCTCGGCGTGGGCGGCGTCCTCGCTGCTGCTGGCGGGCGCAGCGACACTGTGCAGCACCTCGTCGGGCACGTCGTCAACCAGCATGCGGGACTGCACCCGGCGTGCGCGCAAATGGTCGAGGGCCAGGTTGCGCGCGGTCTGGAACACGAACGGTTCGATATGTTCGATGGGCCGTTCGCTCAGCGCACGGGAAACCCGCAGGTAGGTTTCCTGCAGCAGGTCCTCGGCCGTGCTGGGGTTGCCCACCATGCGTTGCAGGGTACGCAGCAGGGTGAGGCGCTGGACGAGGAAAACGGAGTTGAACCGGGACTGACTCACAGGGGGACCTGGCCGACGAAAGGTTAATGATAATGCTTATCATCTGTACCAAAGGTCAAGCCTGGATGTGTTTAGTAAAGGTAAAGATTGCCGTTCGGCCCTGTCGCCGGCACGCCGGCGACAGGGCCAAGTGGGCTCAGCGTGCGTTGCACAACGCCAGGCAGTTATCCAGCATCCGGTTGGAGAAGCCCCATTCGTTGTCGTACCAGGCCAGCACCTTCAGCATGCGCCCGTTGGCCCGGGTATGGTTGGCATCGAAGATCGCCGACAGCGGGTTGTGGTTGAAATCGCACGAAACCAATGGCAAGGCGTTGTAGCCCAATACCTTGGAGTGCCGGCTGGCCTCCTGGAACAGCTGGTTGACCTCGTCGGCGCTGGCGTCACGCTTGAGGTTGACGGTGAGGTCCACCAGCGACACGTTGATCACCGGCACCCTTACCGCCATGCCGGTCAGCTTGCCGGCCAGTTCCGGCAGCACCAGGCCCACGGCTTCGGCGGCGCCGGTCTTGCTCGGGATCATCGACTGGGTGGCCGAGCGCGCACGGTAGGGGTCGCTGTGGTAGACGTCGGTCAGCACCTGGTCGTTGGTGTAGGCATGGATGGTCGTCATCAGGCCTTGTTCGATGCCGAACTCGCGGTGCAGCACCTGGGCGATCGGCGCCAGGCAGTTGGTGGTACAGGAGGCATTGGAAATGATCTGGTGCGACG
The DNA here is from genome assembly GCF_014269105.1 of Pseudomonas sp. SWRI77. Classification (NCBI taxonomy): domain Bacteria; kingdom Pseudomonadati; phylum Pseudomonadota; class Gammaproteobacteria; order Pseudomonadales; family Pseudomonadaceae; genus Pseudomonas; species Pseudomonas sp. SWRI77. Next base: position 155,320 of record NZ_JABWRV010000010.1, read on the forward strand.
CGCGCAGCACGTCATGGTTGACCCCGTACACCACGGTGGCGTCAGCCCCCTTGGCCGGTGCCGAGACGATCACCTTGCCAGCCCCTGCAGCCAGGTGCGCGGCAGCCTTGGCCCGGTCGGTGAACAGCCCGGTGCATTCGAATACCACGTCGATCGCTTCGGCCTTCCAGGGCAGCTCGGCCGGGTTGCGGATGGCACTGACCGCGATACGGTCACCATTGACCGTAAGGCTTTCATGATCGGCTTCGACGCTGGCGTCGAAGGTGCCGTGCACGCTGTCGTACTTGAGCAGGTGGGCGTTCATGGCGCTGTCACCCAGGTCGTTGATGGCGACGACCTGCAGGTCCTGGCGGTAGCCTTGGGTATACAGTGCGCGAAGGACATTGCGCCCTATGCGGCCGAATCCATTGATGGCGATGCGAAGGGTCATGGCGTTACCTCTGGCGGTCCGAGTGAGGCCTGTGGCACAAAGGGGCTTCACTGAAACGGTTTTGTTGTTGGAATTACAAGATTATTCACTATCAGATAGAAAACAAGCCTTTTTAGTGGCAGTATTTTGTTTAAACATACAACGAGTGGTCGGGCAGGCCTCTCAGCGATGCCTCCAAGGCCCTTTTCTAGAGCCTAGGTCGCAATCGTTTGGAGGGGAAATGCCCGGTAAGCCGCCCATACAGTTAGCCTGGAGTCCAGTACATGCACCCGCGCATCCTTGAGGTCACCCAACGGCTGGTCGAACGCAGCCGTGCCACCCGTGAACGCTACCTGCAGCTGATTCGCGGCGCGGCCAGTGACGGACCCATGCGTGCCAGCCTGCAGTGCGCCAACTTTGCCCACGGCGTGGCCGGTTGCGGCGCCCAGGACAAGCAGAGCCTGCGGCTGATGAATGCGGCCAACGTCGCCATCGTCTCGGCCTACAACGACATGCTCTCGGCGCACCAGCCGTACCAGCACTTCCCCGAGCAGATCAAACAGGCCCTGCGAGAAGTCGGCTCGGTCGGCCAGTTCGCCGGCGGCGTGCCGGCCATGTGCGATGGCGTGACCCAGGGCGAGCCGGGCATGGAGCTGGCCATCGCCAGCCGTGAAGTGATCGCCATGTCCACCGCCGTGGCCCTGTCGCACAACATGTTCGACGCCGCGCTGATGCTCGGCATCTGCGACAAGATCGTCCCCGGCCTGATGATGGGCGCGCTGCGTTTCGGGCACTTGCCGACCATTTTCGTGCCAGGTGGCCCGATGCTCTCGGGCATCTCCAACAAGCAGAAGGCCGACGTGCGCCAGCGCTATGCCGAGGGCAAGGCCAGCCGCGAGGAGCTGCTGGAGTCGGAGATGAACTCCTACCACAGCCCCGGCACCTGCACCTTCTACGGCACCGCCAACACCAACCAGCTGGTGATGGAAGTGATGGGGTTGCACCTGCCAGGCGCCTCGTTCGTGAACCCCTATACGCCGTTGCGCGATGCGCTCACTGCCGAGGCCGCGCAGCAGGTCACGCGCCTGACCAAGGCCAGCGGCAGCTTCATGCCACTGGGCGAGGTCGTCGACGAGAAGTCGCTGGTCAACTCGATCGTCGCCCTGCATGCCACAGGCGGCTCGACCAACCACACCCTGCACATGCCGGCGATCGCCCAGGCGGCGGGCATTCAGCTCACCTGGCAGGACATGGCCGACCTGTCCGAGGTGGTGCCGACCCTGTCCCATGTCTACCCCAATGGCAAAGCCGACATCAACCACTTCCAGGCCGCTGGCGGCATGGCCTTCCTGATCCGCGAGCTGCTCGATGCCGGGTTGCTGCACGAAGACGTCAACACTGTCGCGGGCCACGGCTTGCGCCGCTACACCCAGGAGCCATTCCTCGACAACGGCAAGCTGGTCTGGCGCGAAGGCCCGCTGCACAGCCTGGACGAGACCATCCTGCGCCCGGTGGCGCGGCCATTCTCGGCCGAAGGCGGCCTGCGGGTGATGGAAGGCAACCTTGGGCGTGGGGTGATGAAGGTTTCCGCAGTCGCTCGCGAGCATCAGGTGGTTGAAGCCCCGGCGCGGGTATTCCACGACCAGCAGTCGCTGGCCGACGCCTTCAAGGCCGGCGAGCTGGAGTGCGATTTCGTGGCCGTGGTGCGCTTCCAGGGGCCGCGTTGCAACGGCATGCCGGAGCTGCACAAACTGACGCCGTTCCTCGGTGTGCTGCAAGACCGCGGCTACAAGGTTGCGCTGGTCACCGATGGGCGCATGTCGGGCGCGTCGGGCAAGATCCCGGCTGCCATCCACGTTTGCCCCGAAGCCTTTGACGGTGGGCCGCTGGCACGGGTGCGCGATGGTGATATCGTGCGGGTCGATGGTGTCGAAGGCACGCTGCAGCTCAAGGTGTCGGCCGAGGAACTGGCCAGCCGCGACCTGCCGCCAGCACCTCAGGGCAACGACCTGGGTTGCGGGCGCGAGCTGTTCGGCTTCATGCGCATGGCGTTCAGCTCGGCCGAGCAAGGCGCCAGCGCCTTTACCTCGGCCCTGGAGAACCTCAAATGAAGGACCTGCTGGTTGGCGACATCGGTGGCACCAATGCCCGCTTTGCGTTGTGGCGTGACAACCAGCTGTACCAGGTGAAGGTCTTCGCCACCGCTGACTACACAAGCCCCGAGCAGGCGATTGAAGCCTACCTGCACGATCAGGGCATTGCCCGTGGCGGCCTGTCGGCGGTGTGCCTGGCCGTCGCCGGGCCGGTCGATGGCGATGAGTTTCGCTTCACCAACAACCATTGGCGGCTCAGCCGGCGTGCGTTCTGCAAGACCTTGCAGGTCGAGCAGCTGTTGCTGATCAACGATTTCACGGCCATGGCCTTGGGCATGACGCGCCTGCAAGCGGGCGAATTCCGCGAAGTCTGCCCTGGCCAGGCGGACCCGCTGCGGCCTGCTTTGGTGATCGGGCCGGGTACCGGCCTTGGTGTCGGCAGCCTGCTGCGCCTGGGTGAACAGCATTGGCAGGCATTGCCGGGTGAGGGTGGGCATGTCGACCTGCCGGTGGGCAATGCCCGTGAGGCGGCGATCCACCAGCAGATTCATGGCCAGATTGGCCATGTCAGTGCCGAGACGGTGCTCAGTGGCGGTGGCCTGGTGCGCTTGTATCAAGCCATCTGCGCACTGGACGGCGACATACCGCGACACAAGACCCCAGCCGATATTACCGATGCCGCCCTGGGCGGCGAACCGCGGGCGTTGGCGGTGGTCGAGCAGTTCTGCCGCTTCCTGGGGCGGGTGGTGGGCAACAATGTTCTGACCCTGGGCGCCCGGGGTGGGGTTTACATTGTCGGCGGTGTGATCCCGCGGTTTGCCGAGCTGTTTTTGCGTAGCGGGTTTGCCGCGAGCTTGGCCGACAAGGGCTGCATGAGCGGGTATTTTGCCGGGGTGCCAGTGTGGCTGGTGACGGCGGAGTTTTCCGGGTTGCTGGGGGCGGGGGTGGCTTTGCAGCAGGTGCTGGATCAATAGAGCGAAGCAGCCCAATATCGAAACAGCAGGCGAAAGACCTGTGACAACAAGAGGGCGGGACACCTTGAGCACTGCCGGTAAATCCATCCTGATGGTCGACGACGATCAGGAAATCCGTGAGCTGTTGCAAACCTACCTGAGCCGTTCCGGCTTCCAGGTTCACGCCGAGGCCGACGGGCAGGGCTTTCGTCAGGCCCTGGAAAGTACCGCTTGCGACCTGGTCATCCTCGATGTGATGCTGCCCGATGAAGACGGCTTCAGCCTGTGCCGCTGGGTGCGCCAGCACCCGCGCCAGGCGCGGGTGCCCATCATCATGCTCACCGCCAGCTCCGACGAAGCCGACCGGGTCATCGGCCTGGAACTGGGCGCCGACGACTACCTGGGTAAACCCTTCAGCCCGCGTGAGCTGCAGGCACGGATCAAGGCCTTGTTGCGCCGTGCCGAGTTCGGCCAGGTGGCGCCGAGCAGTGCCGTGCTGGCCTTCGACGACTGGCGCCTGGACACGGTCAGCCACCGCCTGTTCCACCGCGATGGCGAAGAGGTGATCTTGTCTGGCGCCGACTTCGCTTTGCTCAAGCTTTTTCTCGATCACCCCCAGCAGATCCTCGACCGTGACACCATCGGCAATGCCACCCGTGGCCGTGAGCCGATGCCGCTGGACCGTATCGTCGACATGGCGGTCAGCCGCCTACGCCAGCGCTTGCGCGACACCGACAAGCCGCCGCGGCTGATCCGCACTGTGCGTGGCAGTGGTTACCTGCTGGCTGCCCATGTCTGCTGTGCTTGCTGAGCGGCGTTGGCGCCTGCTGCCACGCTCGCTGCTGGGGCGCATGCTGCTGCTGACCTTGCTGGTGGTACTGCTGGCGCAGGGCTTGTCCAGCGTCATCTGGGTCGCCCAGCTACGTGCCAGCCAGTTGCAAGGCTTGCGCGCCAGTGCCGGCAGCCTGGCCCATTCGATGAGTGCCAGCGTCAGTTATTTCCGTTCTTTGCCAGTGGCCTATCGGCCGATGGTGCTGGACCAGTTGCGCAGCATGGGCGGTACGCGTTTTTTCGTGTCGCTCAACGACAAGCCGCTGGACATGCCGGTATTGCCCATAACACCGCGCAAGCAGGCGGTCATCAATGTGTTCCAGCAGGTGCTGCACGAGCGGCTGGGCGCGCAGATGGAGATTTCCGTGGAGTTCGTCGCCCCCGATGACCTGCGCATCTTCAACAGCGGCCTTAAGCTCGATGAGCTGCCGCGCTCCTGGGCCCATTATTCGCTGACCCTGGAGCCACTCAACCCCCCGGTGCTGGTCACGCAGATTCGCCTGGGCGAAGGCGAGTGGCTGTACATCGCCTCGCTGCTGCCCGAGCCGTATACCAGCCTCGAAGCCGAACGCCTGCCGCGTCAGCAAATCGGCTTCATCGTGATGACGACGGCCTTGCTGCTGCTGTTCATCGGCCTGCTGGTGCACTGGCAAAGCTGGCCGCTCAAGCGCTTGGCGCGCGCCGCGCGGGACCTGTCGCTGGGTGCCGATGTGGCGCCAGTGCCCGAGGGCGGTGGTAGCGAGGTGGTCGAGGTGGGGCGGGCGTTCAACAGCATGCGTGAGCGCATCAGCCGCTACCTGACCGAGCGCAGCCAGTTGTTCAGCGCCATTTCCCACGACCTGCGCACGCCGATCACCCGCCTGCGGCTGCGTGTCGAACTGTTGGAAGATGAGCGCCTGCAAGCCAAGTTCAGCCAAGACCTGGATGAACTGGAGCTGTTGGTCAAAGGCGCCTTGCAGTGCGTAAAAGACACCGACATTCACGAGAACATCGAGCCGGTCGACCTCAACCAGGTACTGGAGATTCTCGCCGAGCCCTACCTGGGCGATGGCCGCATCACCGTCGAAGGCCAGGCGCTGGCGCCGTACCCGGGCAAGCCGCTGGCCTTGCGCCGCTGCATCGGCAACCTGATCGACAATGCCATCAAGTATGGCGAGCGGGCACGCCTGCGCATCATCGACAGCAACGAGGGCTTTGTCCTGCAGGTGGATGACCAGGGGCCGGGGGTGCCGCAGCAACAGCAGGAGCAGGTGTTCGTGCCGCACTTCAGGCTGGCCGGGCAGCAGCAGGGGTACGGGTTGGGGTTGGGGATTGCGCGCAACATCGCCCATAGCCATGGCGGGGAGGTCAGCCTGCTGAACTTGCGCGAGGGCGGGTTGCGCGTGACCCTTCATCTACCCCGCAGCCTGGACTGATGGCCATGTCACTGACCGGTGACACAACGGCAGGCCTTCGTGACATTCCAGCCAGGACGGCTGGCTAGACTCTGCACACCTCTGGCATGGAAGACGTGGCTGCATGGACTCTATCGATTCGCTGGAACATACCGCCTGGCTCACCCACGAAGGGTGGCGGCTGCTGGCGTTCGCGATGGCCTCGCAAGTGCCTGAAGGCTTCGCCAATCTTGACGCCCGTGGCCAGTTGCCGCCCTCGGCCCTTGCCGAAACCCTGACAACTGCGCGCATGACCCACAGCTTCGCCCTGGCGCACCTCCAAGGTGTACCAGGCTGCCTGGCATTGGTGGAGCATGGCGTACAGGCCTTGCGCGGGCCGTTGCATGACGCCACGCACGGCGGTTGGTTCGATCGCCCGCAAGGGCAGGGTGGCAACGGCAAGGCGGCCTACCTGCATGCCTTCGTCGCGCTGGCCGCAAGCTCGGCAGTGGTAGCCGGTGCCAGCGGTGCGCAGGGTGTGCTGGAGGAGGCGATCCGGGTCATCGAGGAACGCTTCTGGAGCGAGGAAGAGGGGGCGTTGTGCGAGTCCTTTGCCAGCGACTGGCAGCAGCCGGAAGCCTACCGTGGTGCCAACAGCAACATGCACGCCACCGAGGCCTTTCTCGCCCTGGCGGATGTGACCGGCGATGCGCTCTGGCTGCAGCGCGCCCTGCGCATCGTCGAGCGCATCATTCAAGGCCATGCGGCTGCCAGCGACTACCGCGTGGTCGAACATTTCGATGCGCACTGGCAACCGCTGCCTGAATACAATCAGGCCAACCCCACCGATCACTTCCGGCCTTATGGCACGACGCCTGGCCACGCGTTCGAATGGTCACGCCTGCTTCTGCACCTGGAGGCCGCACGGCACTTGGCCGGGTTGTCTACGCCGGCGTGGCTGCTGGCCAGTGCGCGAGCGCTGTTCGCCAACGCCTGCCGGCATGCCTGGAACGTCGATGGCGCCGAGGGCATCGTCTACACCCTGGGCTGGGACAACCAGCCCAGGGTGCGCGAGCGCCTGCACTGGGTGCATGCCGAAGCGTGCGCCAGTGCGGCAGCCTTGCTGCGGCGCACCGGTGAGCAGCAGTACGCGGATTGGTATGGCTGTTTCTGGGCATTCATCGACAGCCACTTCATCGACCGCGTCGGTGGAAGCTGGCACCACGAACTCGACCCTGGCAACCAGCCTGCAGCGGCTATCTGGGCAGGCAAGCCAGACCTCTATCACGCCTATCAGGCTGTGCTGTTGCCCACCTTGCCGTTGGCGCCGAGCCTGGCGAGCGCACTGGCGCGCAATGTAACCAAACGATGACATTCACGCATCGCTTCGTTACCTGGCGCAGCGACCGCTCTGATTAGACTCCATGCAATGCAAGCGATCGACTTGCCCGGCATAACAACAAGAAAGGTATTCCGATGAATTCGACTCTCCGCCTCGCTGCCGCGATCTCCCTCGCCTCGTTGTTCCCGCTCAGTGCCCTCGCCGCCGACGCCAAAGGCAGTGTCGAAGTGGTGCACTGGTGGACCTCGGGGGGTGAAAAAGCGGCTGTCGATGTGCTCAAGGCCCAGGTCGAGAAGGATGGCTTCACCTGGAAGGATGGTGCAGTCGCCGGCGGTGGCGGCGCCACCGCCATGACCGTGCTCAAGAGCCGCGCCGTGGCCGGCAACCCGCCCGGCGTTGCCCAGATCAAGGGCCCCGACATTCAGGAGTGGGCCGCCACCGGCCTGCTTGACACGGATGTGCTCAAGGATGTCGCCAAAGAAGAGAAGTGGGACTCGCTGCTCGACAAGAAAGTCGCCGACACCGTGAAGTACGACGGTGACTACGTGGCCGTACCGGTGAACATCCACCGCATCAACTGGCTATGGATCAACCCCGACGTCTTCAAGAAAGCCGGCATCGACAAGGCGCCGACCACCCTCGACGAATTCTACGCCGCCGCCGACAAGCTCAAGGCCGCCGGCTTCATTGCGCTCGCCCATGGTGGCCAGCCCTGGCAGGACAGCACGGTGTTCGAAAGCGTGGTGCTGTCGGTAATGGGCGCGGACGGCTACAAGAAAGCCCTGGTCGACCTCGACGAAGCGACGCTGACCGGGCCGCAAATGGTCAAGTCGCTGACCGAGCTGAAGAAGGTCGCCACCTACATGGACCCAGACGGCAAAGGCCAGGACTGGAACCTGGAAGCGGCCAAGGTCATCAATGGCAAGGCCGGCATGCAGATCATGGGCGACTGGGCCAAGAGCGAGTGGACCCTGGCGCACAAGACCGCCGGCAAGGATTACCAGTGCGTCGCGTTCCCCGGTACCGACAAAGCGTTCCTGTACAACATCGATTCGCTGGTGGTGTTCAAGCAGAAGGACGCAGGCACGGCTGCCGGCCAGCAGGACATCGCCCGCAAAGTGTTGGGCGAGGACTTCCAGAAGGTCTTCAGTACCAACAAAGGGTCGATCCCGGTGCGTAACGACATGCTTGCCGATATGGGCAAGTATGGCTTCGACGCCTGCGCGCAGACGTCTGCCAAGGACTTCCTGGCCGACGCCAAAAGCGGTGGCCTGCAACCAAGCATGGCGCACAACATGGCCACCACACTGGCGGTGCAGGGCGCCTTCTTCGATGTGGTGACCAACTACATCAACGACCCCAAGGCCGACCCGGCCGATGCGGCGAAGAAGCTGGCGGCGGCGATCAAGTCGGCCCGGTAACCGATCCCAAAGGTGTAAACCAGGCCCGCCCCCATGGGGGGCGGAGCTCTCAATCGTTTGGGAAGCAGATCATGACCACAACTACCGCCCAACTGCGGGCCTCACCCCTGGACGCTCTGCAGCGCTGGCTACCCAAGCTGGTGCTGGCGCCGAGCATGTTCATCGTCCTGGTGGGCTTCTATGGCTACATCCTCTGGACCTTCGTGCTGTCCTTCACCACCTCGACCTTTCTGCCAACCTACAAATGGGCGGGCCTGGCGCAATACGCCCGGTTGTTCGACAACGACCGCTGGTGGGTGGCCAGCAAGAACCTGTTGGTGTTCGGGGGGCTGTTCATTGGTATCAGCCTGGCCATCGGTGTACTGCTGGCGGTGTTGCTCGACCAGCGCATCCGCCGCGAGGGCTTCATCCGCACGATCTATCTCTACCCCATGGCGCTGTCGATGATTGTCACCGGCACCGCCTGGAAGTGGCTGCTCAACCCCGGCATGGGCCTGGACAAACTGCTGCGCGACTGGGGCTGGGAAGGTTTTCGCCTGGACTGGCTGATCGACCCCGACCGGGTGGTGTACTGCCTGGTGATCGCCGCCGTGTGGCAAGCCTCGGGCTTCATCATGGCAATGTTCCTCGCCGGCCTGCGCGGCGTCGACCAGTCGATCATCCGCGCCGCACAGATGGACGGCGCCAGCCTGCCGCGTATCTACTGGACCGTGGTATTGCCAAGCCTGCGACCGGTGTTCTTCAGCGCCGTGATGATCCTCTCGCACATCGCCATCAAGAGCTTCGACCTGGTGGCCGCGATGACCGCCGGTGGCCCGGGATACTCGTCCGACCTGCCGGCGATGTTCATGTACTCGTTCACCTTCAGCCGCGGCCAGATGGGCATGGGCTCGGCCAGCGCCATCCTCATGCTCGGGGCGATCCTGGCGATCCTCGTGCCTTACCTGTATTCGGAGCTGCGGAGCAAACGCCATGCATAGCCCTGCCGAAAAACCGGCGTTGAGCATCAGCCGCATCGCCATCCACGCGGTACTGCTGATTGCCGTGCTGCTGTACCTGGTGCCGCTGGTGGTCATGCTGCTGACCAGCTTCAAGACCCCCGAAGACATCAGCAGCGGCAACCTGTTGAGCTGGCCGACCGTGGTCAGTGGCGTCGGCTGGGTCAAGGCGTGGGGCACGGTCAACGGGTACTTCTGGAACTCGATCATGATCACCGTGCCCGCCGTGCTGATCTCCACGGCCATCGGTGCGCTCAACGGCTATGTGCTGTCGATGTGGCGCTTCCGGGGCTCGCAACTGTTCTTCGGCCTGCTGCTGTTTGGCTGCTTCCTGCCGTTCCAGACGGTGCTGCTGCCGGCTTCGTTCACCCTTGGCAAACTGGGCCTGGCCAGTACCACCAGCGGCCTGGTGCTAGTGCATGTGGTCTACGGCCTGGCCTTTACCACGCTGTTCTTTCGCAACTTCTACGTGAGCATCCCCGATGCGCTGGTCAAGGCTGCGCGCCTGGACGGTGCCGGGTTCTTCACCATCTTCCGCTGCATCATCCTGCCGATGTCGACACCGATCATCATGGTCTGCCTGATCTGGCAATTCACCCAGATCTGGAACGACTTCCTGTTCGGTGTGGTGTTCGCCAGTGGTGACTCGCAACCGATCACCGTGGCCCTGAACAACCTGGTCAACACCAGCACCGGGGCCAAGGAATACAACGTCGATATGGCGGCGGCAATGATCGCCGGCCTGCCAACCCTGCTGGTCTACGTGGTGGCAGGCAAGTATTTCGTCCGCGGCCTCACGGCCGGCGCCGTCAAGGGGTAAGTCATGGCAACGCTTGAACTTCGCAATGTGAACAAGACCTACGGCAGCGGCTTGCCGGACACCCTCAAGGACATCCAGCTGTCGATCAAGGACGGCGAGTTCCTGATCCTGGTCGGCCCCTCGGGCTGTGGCAAGTCGACCTTGATGAACTGCATCGCCGGCCTTGAGCAGATCACCGGCGGAGCCATCCTGATCGACGAGCAGGACGTCAGCGGCATGAGCCCCAAGGACCGTGACATCGCCATGGTGTTCCAGTCCTACGCGCTGTACCCGACCATGAGCGTGCGTGAGAACATCGAGTTCGGCCTGAAGATCCGCAAGATGCCCCAGGCCGCCATCGACGAGGAGGTGGCGCGGGTGGCCAAGCTACTGCAGATCGAGCACCTGCTTTCACGCAAGCCTGCCCAGCTCTCCGGCGGCCAGCAGCAGCGCGTGGCCATGGGCCGGGCGCTGGCGCGGCGGCCGAAGATCTACTTGTTCGACGAACCGTTGTCCAACCTCGACGCCAAGCTGCGGGTCGAGATGCGCACCGAAATGAAACTGATGCACCAGCGCCTGAAGACCACCACGGTGTACGTCACCCATGACCAGATCGAGGCCATGACCCTGGGCGACAAAGTGGCGGTGATGAAGGACGGCATCATCCAGCAGTTCGGTACCCCGCAGCAGATCTACAACGACCCGGCCAACCAGTTCGTCGCCAGTTTCATCGGTTCGCCACCGATGAACTTCATTCCGGTGCGCCTGGCTCGGCAGGACGGGCGCCTATTGGCCCTGCTCGACAGCGGCCAGGCGCGTTGCGAGCTGCCGTTGGGTGTGGCCGGCGCTGAACTGGACGGCCGCGAGATCATCCTCGGCATCCGCCCCGAGCAGATTGCCCTGGGCACGGGGGAGGGCAATGGCCTGCCCGGCATCCGCGCCGACGTGCAGGTTACCGAGCCCACCGGGCCGGACCTGCTGGTGTTCGTCACCCTCAACCAGACCAAGGTCTGCTGCCGCCTGGCGCCGGATGTGGCGTGCAAGGTCGGCGACAGCCTGAACCTGCAGTTCGACCCGGCACGGGTACTGCTGTTTGACGCCGCCAGCGGTGAACGCCTGAGCCTGGACACCGCCAACGCTTCAGTGAAGGACAACGTGACTCACTTCAAGAGCCGTTGAATCGTCTACACCATCAATAAGAAAAAAGAGGACGCAAAGGGATGGAACAGCGCAATCGCATCAGGACCTTGGGCTCACTGGCCTTGCTTGCCATGGTTGGCAGCAGCGGGGCGCAGGCCGCCGAGGCCTTCTCCAGCGAGTCGAAATGGATGACCGGCGACTGGGGCGGTACTCGCACCGAGCTACTGGAAAAAGGCTATGACTTCACCCTCGACTACGTGGGCGAGGTGGCGGGCAACCTCAACGGCGGCTACAACGACGACAAGACCGCACGCTACAGCGACCAGTTTGCCCTGGGTGCGCACCTGGACCTGGAAAAGATCTTTGGCTGGCATGACACCGAGTTCAAGCTGGCGATCACCGAGCGCAGCGGCCGCAACCTGTCCAACGACCGCATCAGCGACCCGCGTGCCGGCCAGTTCAGTTCGGTACAGGAAGTGTGGGGCCGCGGCCAGACCTGGCGGCTGACCCAGATGTGGATCAAGCAGAAGTACTTTGACGGTGCCCTGGATGTGAAATTCGGCCGCTTCGGCGAGGGCGAAGACTTCAACAGCTTCCCCTGCGACTTCCAGAACCTGGCCTTCTGCGGCTCGCAGGTGGGCAACTGGGTGGGCGGCATCTGGTACAACTGGCCGGTCAGCCAATGGGCGCTGCGGGTCAAGTACAACATCACGCCTGAGTTCTTCGTGCAGGTCGGCGCGTTCGAGCAGAACCCCTCGAACCTGGAAACCGGCAACGGCTTCAAGCTCAGCGGCAGCGGCACCAAGGGCGCGATCCTGCCGGTGGAGGCGGTCTGGTCACCCCAGGTCAACGGCCTGCCGGGCGAGTACCGCCTCGGCTACTACTACAGCACGGCGGATGCCGAAGACATCTACGAAGACGTCAATGGCAACCCGCAAGGCATCAGCGGCGCGGGCTTCAAGTCGCACTCCAGCAAACATGGCTGGTGGGTGGTTGCGCAGCAGCAGGTGACCGCCCAGGGCGGCGATGCCAGTCGTGGTCTCAGCCTGTTTGCCAACTTCACCGTGCACGACAAGGCCACCAACGTGGTCGACAACTACCAGCAGGTCGGGCTGGTGTACAAAGGCGCCTTCGATGCCCGGCCCAAGGACGATATCGGGTTTGGGATCGCCCGCATTCACGTCAACGACGATGTGAAGAAGCGTGCCGAGCAGCTCAATGCCCAGAGCGGCATCAATGATTACGACAACCCGGGCTTCGTGCCGCTACAGCGCACCGAGTACAACGCCGAGCTGTATTACGGCTTTCACGTCACCAACTGGCTGACCGTGCGCCCCAACCTGCAATACATCAAGAGCCCGGGCGGGGTGGATGAGGTGGACAACGCGCTGGTCGCTGGTTTGAAGATTCAGTCGTCATTCTGAGCACATTTGTTGTAAATTTACGCCAATCCAATTTCGGCTCCCGGCATCCACTGGCTTGCAGTGGTTGTCGGGGATAGGCCGAGACAGCGCTATCTCAAACAACAAGAGCTTGGAACCATGCCCGAACATCCGCTACATCGCTTCTTTTCCGCACAGCGGCCCAGGCCGACATTCGAGTGGGAGCGTCACCAGCAGCGCGATGTCCTGATCATCGACCACCCTCTCTGCCAGGCTGTGTTCAGCCGGCAGGGCGCGCAGCTGCTGCACTTTCAACCCGCTGGCGAAAAGCCCTGGTTGTGGTGCGCCGAGCAATGGCCGCAGGTGGGGGCGATTCGGGGTGGTGTGCCGGTGTGCTGGCCGTGGTACGGCCGCCACCCCAGCGAGGACCTGTGGCCGGCCCATGGCTGGGCGCGCCTGCTGGACTGGAAGCTGGTGGACAGCCGCGAGGACGAGGAGGGGGTGACACTGAAGTGGCGCCTGGACCTGTGCGACTGGCAGGTCGACCTGCATGCACGGCTTGGCAGCCGCATGGAACTGCGCCTGAGTACCGAGCACCAGGACAGCGAGCCGTGCCAGTTGAGCCATGCGCTGCTGGCTTACTGGCGTATCAGTGACGTGTCCGAGATAGCGCTGTCTGGGCTTGAGGATATCGAAGGCTACGACCGCCTGAGCCGGCAGGCCTGCCGCGAGGAAGGTGCGCTGAAGCTCAAGGGTGGCTGCCAGAAAGTCTATCCGGGTACCCCGCGGGTGCAGCTGCAGGACCCGGCCTGGCAGCGCGAACTGTGCATCGACACCGGTGACAGCGATGACACCGTGGTCTGGCACCCGGGCAACCGCCCGCTGATGGGCGTGACCGGTCGCGAGTGCCAGGGCTTCGTCTGTGTCGAAGCCGCCAGTGGCAGTGGCGAGGGCCTGAGCCTGGCCCCGGGGCAGCGCGCGCACTTGCGTTTGCAGGCGCACCGGCTCAGTTGAGTTCGTCGTCCTCGATCGGGTAACGGCTGGCGTTGAGGCTTTCCTTGATCTTGCGCAGGTGCGGCTGGAAGTCCACGCCGCGGCGCAGGGTCATGCCGGTGGCCAGCACGTCGAGCACGGTCAGTTGGATGATTCGCGAGGTCATCGGCATGTAGATGTCGGTGTCTTCCGGCAGTGGAATGTGCAGGCTCAGGCTGCAGGCCTGGGCCAGCGGCGAGCCGGCAGCGGTCAGGCCCAGTACCGAGGCGCCGTTTTCACGGGCCACGCGCGCCACCTCGACCAGCTCGCGGGTGCGCCCGGTGTAGGAGATGATCACGAACAGGTCGCCGGTGTGGGCCACCGAGGCCAGCATGCGTTGCATCAGCACGTCGGCGTGGGCCGACACCGCCAGGTTGAAGCGGAAGAACTTGTGCTGGGCATCCAGAGCCACCGGCGCCGAGGCGCCAAGGCCGAAGAAGTGGATCTGCCTGGCCTGGATCATCATGTCCACGGCGCGGCTGACCTGCTGCGGGTCGAGTTGCTGGCAGGCGCTGTCGAGCGAGGCGATGGCGCTGCCGAAAATCTTCTGGGTGTAGGCAGCAGGGTCGTCGTCGGCCTCGACGGCGCGGCTCACATAGGCAGCGCCACTGGCCAGGCTCTGCGCTAGCTGCAGCTTGAGCTCGGGGTAGCCGCTGACGCCGAACGACCGGCAGAAGCGGTTGACGGTCGGTTCGCTGACCTTGGCCGCCTGGGCCAGTGCAGCAATGCTGAAACGGGTGGCTTGTTGCGGATTGAGCAGGATGACTTCGGCGACTTTGCGTTCGGCCTTGTTCAGCTCGTCGAGGCGTCCCTGGATCTGTTCCAGGAGGTTTCGCACGCGGTCCATGGGTGTGTCCTTGGGTCGGGAAGACAGCCGGCTGACGGAGCAGCGGGCCTTTTGCACGGTCGTCTATCGTACTGTCGGTGCGTGTGCCGCACCACTTGTCTGTAGTATTCGTCGCTAATGTTGTTAGTTTTACTACATTAACCCTTGAAAACCGTATGTGAAAGCGGTATTCCTAGACCAACTTTAGGAAAGAACCAACATCATGGCTGCGATCAGTGTCGAACCTTGCACCTTTGCCCTGTTTGGCGCCCTGGGCGACCTGGCATTGCGCAAGCTGTTTCCAGCGCTCTATCAGCTCGACCGTGCCAACCTGCTGCACCCGGACACCCGCCTGCTGGCGCTGGCACGCGAGAGCGGCAGCGCGCAGGAGCACCTGCACACCATCGAAGCGCACCTGCGTCGGCACGTCGCCGATGCCGACATCGAGCCAGCCGCGCTGGGGCGCTTCCTGGGCCGGCTGAGCTACCAGCATCTGGACTTCCTCCAGCCTGAGGGCTACCAGGCGCTGGCCGAGCAGTTGCCAGGCGAGTTGCCCTTGATCGCCTACTTCGCCACGGCGGCTGCAGTCTATGGCGCCATCTGCGAAAACCTCGACAGGGCCGGCCTGGCAGCGCGCACCCGCGTGGTGCTGGAAAAGCCGATCGGGCATGACCTGGAGTCGTCGCGCCGGGTCAACGATGCCGTGGCGCGGTTCTTCCCCGAGAGCCGGGTTTATCGCATCGACCACTACCTGGGCAAGGAGACGGTGCAGAACCTGATTGCGCTGCGCTTTGCCAACAGCCTGTTCGAAACCCAGTGGAACCAGAATTCCATCTCCCATGTGGAGATCACCGTGGCCGAAAAAGTCGGCATCGAAGGCCGCTGGGGCTATTTCGACAAGGCCGGCCAGCTGCGCGACATGATCCAGAACCACTTGCTGCAGCTGCTGTGTCTGATTGCCATGGACCCGCCGAGCGAGCTTTCGGCCGACAGTATTCGTGACGAGAAGGTCAAGGTACTCAAGGCGCTGGCGCCGATCACTGGCGATGGCTTGAGCACCCGTGTGGTGCGCGGCCAGTACATCGCCGGTTACAGCGACGGCAAGCCGGTGCCCGGCTACCTGGAAGAAGACAACGCCAACGCCCAGAGCGACACCGAGACCTTCGTTGCCCTGCGTGCCGATATCCGCAACTGGCGCTGGTCGGGCGTGCCGTTCTACCTGCGTACCGGCAAGCGCATGCCGCAGAAGCTGTCGCAGATCGTCATCCACTTCAAGGAAACGCCGCACTACATATTCGCCCCGGAACAACGTTTGCAGGTCGGTAACAAGCTGATCATCCGTCTGCAACCGGACGAAGGCATTTCTTTACGGGTGATGACCAAGGAGCAAGGCCTGGACAAGGGCATGCAACTGCGCAGTGGCCCGCTGCAGCTGAATTTTTCCGACGCCTGGCGCAGCGCGCGGATTCCGGATGCCTACGAACGCCTGTTGCTCGAGGTGATGCGCGGCAACCAGAACCTGTTCGTGCGCAAGGATGAAATCGAATATGCCTGGAAATGGTGCGACCAGTTGATCGCTGGCTGGCAAAGCGCAGGTGATGCGCCCAAGCCGTACGCGGCGGGGTCCTGGGGGCCGATGAGCTCGATCGCACTGATCACACGAGACGGGAGGGCGTGGTATGGCGATATCTGAACTGCAATTGCCGGCGGCGGTGAAGGCGCATGAACTGGCTGATGGCAAGACCCTGGCGGCAACGCTGGCCCGCGATGTGGCCGAGCGGTTGCGGGCGGCGATTGCCGCCAAAGGCCAGGCTTGCGTGGTGTTGTCCGGCGGGCGCAGCCCGGTGCCGTTTCTCGAGCGCTTGGCCGCTGAGGCGCTGGACTGGTCGAAAGTGACCGTGAGCCTGGCGGATGAGCGCTGGGTGCCGGTGGAACATGCCGACAGCAACGCCGGCCTGCTGGCCCGTCACCTGCTCAAGGGCGCGGCGGCCAAGGCCCGCTTCATTGGCCTGTACCAGCAGGCCGAGAACCTGGAGCTCGCGGCGGCCAACGCCGATCAGGCACTGGCAGACCTGCCGGCCATCGACGTGCTGGTGCTGGGCATGGGCGACGATGGCCATACCGCCTCGCTGTTCCCCAACAGCCCCAACCTGGACGACGGCCTGGCCGCCAGCAGCCCGCGCCGCTGCCTGCCGATGCTGGCACCCAGTGTGCCGCACCAGCGCCTGTCGATGACCCGCACGTTGCTGGCCAGCGCTGGCTTCATCGCGCTGGCCGTGCAAGGCCCGAACAAACTCGCTACCCTGCGCGCCGCGCTGGCGGGCAATGACCTTACCGAAATGCCGATACGCGCTTTTCTCCACGACCCCCTGGACATCTACTGGTGCCCATGAGCCAAGGATCCACAGTCATGACCACCCTTGAACGCCCACAGACTCTGCTCTCGATGGCCGACAAAGCCGCCCGGATCGACGCGATCTGCGACAAGGCGCGCATCCTGCCGGTGATCACCATCGCCCGTGAGCAAGACATCCTGCCGCTGGCCGACGCGCTGGCCGCAGGTGGCATTCGTACCCTTGAGGTGACCCTGCGCTCCCAGCACGGCCTGAAGGCCATCCAGGTGCTGCGCGAACAGCGGCCAGAGCTGTGCATTGGTGCGGGTACGGTACTTGACCGCAGCATGTTCGCGGCGGTCGAAGCGGCTGGTGCGCAGTTCGTGGTCACCCCAGGCATCACCCAGGACATTCTCCAGGCGGGTGTCGACAGCGACATCCCGCTGCTGCCGGGTATCAGTACGCCGTCCGAAATCATGATGGGCTACGCCCTGGGTTACCGTCGGTTCAAGTTGTTCCCGGCGGAAATCAGCGGTGGCGTAGCAGCGATCAAGGCGTTTGGCGGCCCGTTCGGCGACATCCGCTTCTGCCCGACTGGCGGGGTGAACCCGGCCAATGTGCGCAACTACATGGCGTTGCCCAATGTGATGTGTGTGGGGGGTACCTGGATGCTCGACAGCAGCTGGATCAAGAATGGCGACTGGGCGCGGATCGAAGCGTGCAGTGCCGAGGCGATTGCGCTGCTGGACTGAAACTGAATTTGTTGTGTGCTTTACGGCTTATGGGGCGCTTGGTCGGCGCCCCTTTTTTTTGCCTGCAGGTTTGGTGTTGCCGGTGCTGGCCTCTTCGCGGGGCAAGCCCGCTCCCACAGATAATTCACAGCCCAACAGGTAATTCCCAGTGCCACAGGTTCTGGACTGCCCCCAAAAAGTTGGACAGTTCTATGCTGCCGCCTGGGTCCTGTACTCGACAGGGCTCAGGCCATTGAGCCTCAGCTTGATGCGGTCATGGTTGTAGTAGTG
>NZ_JABWRV010000011.1:0-172098 GCF_014269105.1 Pseudomonas sp. SWRI77
ACCCCCGGGGCTGCAGAGCAGCCCCGGGGGTACTACTTGGAGGTCACGGTTTCAGCAGCGCTATCCTGCGACAGGCTATACACGTAAGCCGCCAGCAGGTGCACCTTGTCATTGCCCTGGATCTCGGCCTGCGCTGGCATCTGACCCTGGCGACCATAGCGGATGGTCTGCTGCAACTGGGCAAAACTCGACCCGTAGATGAACGCCTGCGGATGGGTCAGGTCAGGCGCGCCCATGGCGGGGGTACCCTTGGCCTCAGGCCCGTGGCAGGCCACGCAGTTGCCGGCGAAGATCTCCTTGCCCTTGGCCGCGTCAGCCTTGACCCCTTCCGGCAGGCTGCGGCCATCGAGGTTGGTCAGCACGAACGCGGCCACATCGGCCACGCCCTGCTCGCCAATCACCTCGGCCCAGGCTGGCATCACGCCGTGCCGGCCGTTCATGATCGAGGCCTTGATGGTCTCCGGCTCGCCACCCCAGCGCCAGTCCTGGTCGGTCAGGTTGGGGAAGCCATAGGCGCCCTTGGCGTCCGAGCCGTGGCACACCGAGCAGTTGGAGGCAAACAGGCGGCTGCCCATTTTCAATGCTTGCGGGTCCTTGGCCACTTCTTCCACTGGCATGGCCGCGTACTTGGCGAAGATCGGGCCGAACCTGGCGTCGGCCTTGTCCATTTCCTTCTGCCACTCATTGACCCCGGTCCAGCCGTTGTCATAGCCCGGCAGGATGCCTTTCCAGTTGCCCAGGCCCGGATAGAGGATCAGGTAGCCCACCGAGAACACCAGGGTGCCGACGAACAGCCAGAACCACCACTTGGGCAGCGGGTTGTCGTATTCCTCGATGCCATCGAAGCTGTGCCCCATGGTCTGGTCGGTGGTGTCGTTGGCCTGGCCCTTGCGGGTCGACAGCAACAGCCAGGTGAGGCCGATCAAGCTGCCGATGGTCAGTACGCTGATGTACGTACTCCAGAACGTGGTCATTGCCCGGAACTCCTCTTGGCAGCAGGTGCCTGCCCGGCAGGGGGCAGGTGGTCGTCGACGAAGGGCAGCAGGCGCGCTTCGGCGAAATCACGGTCGCGGCGGCGGTTGAATACCCAGAGTGAGAGGCCGATGAAGGCGATCATCACCACCAGGGTACCCAGGCCACGGATCATGCCGATGTCCATGTCCATCGCAGTTACCTCTTGTTCTTGATCGCGGTGCCGAGCACCTGCAGGTAGGCGACCAGCGCGTCCATCTCGGTCTTGCCCTTGACTGCGTCACGGGCACCGGCGATGTCCTCGTCGGTGTACGGCACGCCGAGGGTGCGCAGGGTGCGCATCTTGGTTTCGGTGTGGCTGTTGTCGACCTGTTCGGCGACCAGCCACGGGTAGGACGGCATCTTCGACTCAGGCACCACGTTGCGCGGGTTGTACAAGTGCGCGCGGTGCCAGTCGTCGGAGTAGCGCCCGCCCACGCGGGCCAGGTCCGGGCCGGTGCGCTTGGAGCCCCACAGGAACGGGTGGTCCCACACGCTTTCACCGGCTACCGAGTAGTGGCCATAGCGTTCGGTCTCGGCACGGAACGGGCGGATCATCTGCGAGTGGCAGCCCACGCAGCCTTCGCGGATATAGATATCGCGGCCTTCCAACTGCAGCGCGGTGTAGGGCTTCATGCCTTCGACCGGCTTGTTGGTAACGTCCTGGAAGAACAGCGGGACGATCTGGGTCAGCCCGCCGATGCTGACGGCAAACACCATCAGCAGCGCCATCAGGCCGATGTTTTTCTCGATGACTTCGTGTTTCATCAGGCGTGTCTCCTCAGGCCAGCTGGGCGTTCGCAGGGGCGGCGTCAGTGGCCGGCGCGCGTACCGTGCGCCAGGTGTTCCAGGCCATCAGGAACATGCCACTGAGGAAGATCGCACCGCCGACGAAGCGCACGATGAAGCCAGGGTGGCTGGCCACCAGGGTTTCGACGAACGAGTAGGTGAGCGTGCCGTCGCTGTTGACCGCGCGCCACATCAGGCCCTGGGCGATGCCGTTGACCCACATCGAGGCGATGTACAGCACGGTGCCGATGGTCGCCAGCCAGAAGTGCGCGTTGATCAGGCCGATGCTGTGCATCTGCTCTTTGCCGAACACTTTCGGGATGGTGTGGTACAGCGCGCCGATCGAGATCATCGCCACCCAGCCGAGGGCGCCCGCGTGGACGTGGCCGATGGTCCAGTCGGTGTAGTGCGACAGGGCGTTGACCGTCTTGATGGCCATCATCGGGCCTTCGAAGGTGGACATGCCGTAGAACGCCAGCGACACCACCAGGAAGCGCAGGATCGGGTCGCTGCGCAATTTATGCCAAGCGCCGGAGAGGGTCATCATGCCGTTGATCATGCCGCCCCAGCTCGGTGCCAGGAGGATCAGCGACATCACCATGCCCAGCGACTGCGCCCAGTCGGGCAGCGCGGTGTAGTGCAGGTGGTGCGGGCCGGCCCAGATGTACAGGGTGATCAGTGCCCAGAAGTGCACGATCGACAGGCGATAGGAATACACCGGGCGCTCGGCTTGCTTGGGCACGTAGTAGTACATCATTCCCAGGAAGCCTGCGGTCAGGAAGAAGCCCACCGCGTTGTGGCCGTACCACCACTGGACCATGGCATCGGTGGCGCCGGCATAGACCGAGTACGACTTGGTCAGGCTGACCGGCAGCTCGAGGTTGTTGATGATGTGCAGCATCGCCACGGTCAGGATGAATGCCCCGAAGAACCAGTTGCCGACGTAGATATGCTTGGTGTTGCGCTTCATCAGCGTGCCGAAGAACACGATGGCGTAGCAGACCCAGACGATGGTGATCAGGATGTCGATCGGCCATTCCAGCTCGGCGTATTCCTTGGAGCTGGTGTAGCCCAGCGGCAGGCTGATGGCCGCGAGCAGGATCACCAGTTGCCAGCCCCAGAAGGTGAACGCGGCCAGTTTTGGTGAGAACAGGGTGGTCTGGCAGGTGCGTTGCACCGAATAATACGAGGTGGCGAACAGCGCACAGCCGCCGAAGGCGAAGATCACCGCATTGGTATGCAGGGGGCGCAGGCGGCCAAAGCTGGTCCAGGGGAGGTCGAAGTTGAGGGACGGCCAGGCGAGCTGGGCGGCGATGAAGACGCCGAGCCCCATCCCGACGATTCCCCACACCACCGTCATGATGGCGAATTGGCGGACCACCTTGTAGTTGTAGGCGGTACTGCTGGTTGTGTTCATGTATGGGTTCCCATCCACGGTTATTGGCAGGCTATAGAGCGAGGCAAGCATGATTAATGGGCAAAGTGCCGGTATTGACGGGGATCAATGGGCGAAGGTCGGAAATGTCCCAGGCTTGCGCTGCGATCCTCCGCAAATTCAAGGGGATGAGGGCTACAAAGGCTGCCTGATCCTGGCCCACGGCGCCGGTGCGCCGATGGACAGCGGGTTCATGAACGAGATGGCGCAAAGGCTTGCGGCGCTTGGGGTGGGGGTGATTCGCTTCGAGTTCCCGTACATGGCCGAACGCCGTGTGAACGGTGGCAAGCGGCCGCCCAATCCGCAGAAGGTTCTGCTGGAGTGCTGGCGCGAGGTATACCGGCAGGTGCGACCTTTGGTCGCGGGCACATTGGCCATTGGCGGCAAGTCCATGGGCGGGCGCATGGCCAGCCTGGTGGCGGACGAGCTTGGGGTGGACGCACTGGTTTGCCTGGGGTATCCGTTCTATGCGGTGGGCAAACCGGAGAAACCCAGGGTCGAGCACCTGGCGAGGCTGAAGACGCCGACCTTGATCGTGCAGGGCGAGCGCGATGCGTTGGGTAATCGTGAGGCGGTGGCGGGGTATGCGCTGTCACCAGCGATCGAGGTGAGCTGGCGGGTGGCGGGGGATCATGACCTGAAGCCGTTGAAGGCTTCGGGGTTCAGCCATGCCCAGCATATGCAGGCGGCGGCCGAGCAGGTGGCGGAATTCTTGTTGAGATAGTGCTGGCCTCTTCGCGGGGCAAGCCCGCTCCCACAGATACCTGACTGAGCCTGAGTACAGTGGGGTACTTGTGGGCGCGGCCCCGCGAAGAGGTCGATGCAGGCTATCGCTTAGTCGCGGTACTCGCACAGGTAAGCAGTGTCCACCACTACCTTCAGCTGGAACTTGCTGTCAGCGGCAACATTGAATTTGTCGCCCGCGTTGAAGGTTTCCCAGTTGTCGCTACCCGGCAGCTTGACGGTCAATGCGCCGGAAACCACATGCATGATTTCGCGCTTGGCAGTGCCGAACTCGTATTCGCCCGGTGCCATCACACCCACGGTGGCCGGGCCTTCTTCGCCCGCGAATGCGATCGACTTGACGGTGCCGTTGAAGTACTCGTTGACCTGGAACATGGGCGACTCCTGAAAAGAGGGGATGAAAAAGCGCTGGCCAGTATGCCCAAGGCCATCCCCGTCGTCATCTGCTTTCAGGTGCCCTTTGCCGGCAGGCTCAAGGGCAGCAGCCGCGCCGTGTTGCGCGCATCTTCCAGGGCCCGGTGCTGCTGCCCGCAGAAGTGCATGCCAGCCAGTTGCAAGGCACCATTGAGGCCAGTCGGCCGCTGCAGGTGGCGGGCCTTGGCGAAGCGCTGCTTGAGGTTGATGTGCGGCACGCTGCGCAGCAGGCTGTCGAGCCCGTGCTGCTGCCATTCCTGAAGCAGTTGCTGGCGGTCGTAGTCACCCCAGCTGACCCACGCCTGCAACTGCCCGCGGTGGTGCCCCAGCCAGTGCTCGAACCGCGCCCACACCTCGGGGAAGGCCGCAGCGCTGTCGACGCTGGCCTGGCTGATGTGCGTCAGTTCACGGCAGAACGGCGTCAGTTGCGGCCGTCGCCTGGGCCGCACGAAGCGCTGGAAGTGGTCGACTTCGCGGCCTTCGCGGGTCACCAGGCTTGCGCCGATTTCTATGATTTCCATCTCTGTGACCGGCCATCCACCATCGTCGGTGGTGGCTTCCAGGTCGATCACCAACCAATGGCCCATACCAGGCTCCCTTGCAGATCCTGCTAGAGCGTAGCCAATGTCGGGCCTTACGGCACCCCCTGGCAATTTGCCGCCTGCTTTGGCGCAAAGGCCAGCGACCAGCTGTTGTGCCCTGCCCGGAAAACGCCTAGCTTAGGCGCAACCAGGTACGAACCTTGATGAGTGTACGTCTTGACTTCAGCGTCCGGCCCAAAGGCCTTGTCCACTCTGCTGTTGCTGGCCGCTTTCTGGTTGGCGGTACCAGGCTGGGCTGGCGACGCGATCGAAGTGAAGATTGGTGCCGCGCATTTCCCGCCTTACACCGTTCGCCCCGAACAGGGGGCCGATACGGGTCTGTTGCCACAATTGATCGACGCCCTTAACCGCTCCCAGCAGGGCTACCACTTTGTCTTGGTGCCCACCTCCATTCAGCGGCGCTTTGGTGATTTGCAGCAGGGCCGCACCGACATGGCGGTCTTCGAGAACCCACAGTGGGGCTGGCAGCAGATTGCCCACCAGACAGTGGACATGGGCCTGGAAGATGCCGAAGTGTTCGTGGCCGCCAAGGCCAATGGCCGCGACCCGCATTACTTCGATGAGCTGCGCGGCAAGCGCCTGGCGCTGTTCAACGGTTACCACTATGCGTTCGCCAGTTTCAACGCCGACCCGGACTACCTGCGCAAAGCCTTCAATGCGACGCTGACCTATTCCCACGACAGCAACCTGCTGATGGTGCAGGCCGGCCGCGCCGACATCGCCCTGGTCACCCGCTCTTACCTCAGCGACTTTCTCGACCGTAACCCGGGCAGCCAGGCGCAACTGGTTGCCTCGCAGCGTATCGACCAGGTCTATCACCACTACGCCTTGCTGCGCCCCGGCGCGCCCATCGGTGAACAATCATTTGCGGCCTTGATGCGTGCCCTGCGCGAGAACGGTGAGCTGACGCGTATCTTTCAGCCCTACCGGATCACGGTACAGGCACCGCGCGACTAAATTCCTGCGCAGCGACAACGTTTTCAACAGTGTGCCTTTTCTTCATTTTCGTGAGCCAAGACCATGCCGTTCGATGCC
The DNA here is from genome assembly GCF_014269105.1 of Pseudomonas sp. SWRI77. Classification (NCBI taxonomy): domain Bacteria; kingdom Pseudomonadati; phylum Pseudomonadota; class Gammaproteobacteria; order Pseudomonadales; family Pseudomonadaceae; genus Pseudomonas; species Pseudomonas sp. SWRI77. The sequence goes on from NZ_JABWRV010000011.1 coordinate 6,031, forward strand.
GCTTCGCAGCCACTGTCAGCGCCACGCTGGCGCACCCTCAGCGCCGATGAGGGCGAGAGCTGGCTGAGCCTGACCCTTGCCGGTCGCCCGTTGATCCAGCTGCGCCTGGCCCAGGGCGCGGCCCTTGAGGTGCACCTTGAAAGCCTTTGCCCAGAGCGCCCTTACCAGGCGTTGTGGGCTGCCTGCTATTGGCTGCTGGCACGCGATGTCGCCCGCCAGCGCCTGGCCTGGCACTTGCCCGAGGTGCTGTCCGAAGCCCTCGTCAGCGGCCTGTTGGTGCCCGGCGAACAGGCGGGCGTGTACCTGTGCGAACGTACGTTGTTCTGGCAGTTGCCCCAACCCTGGCTTGGCGAGTCGATCGCCGGGGTGTACCCCCAGCAGATGCAGATCAGCAACGGCAAGCGCCACCCGCGCCGGGCGCCCAAGCCGCGTGGCGAAGTGTACCGACGTTTCGATGCACGCCTGGGCAGCTGGGTATCGCTGCGTACCCTGGAGATCGATCAGGACCTGGAACGCTTCAATCGCTGGCAGAACAACCCGCGGGTCGACAAGTTCTGGCAGGAGGGCGGCACCTTGCAGCAGCACCATGAATACCTGGCAAAGCTGCAAGCCGACCCGTATACCCTCACCTTGATCGGCTGTTTCGACGACGAGCCGTTCGCCTACTTTGAAGCGTACTGGGCCAAGGAAGATCGCATTGCGCCGTTCTACGCGGCCGATGATTACGACCGCGGCATCCACATGCTGGTGGGGGAGGAGGCGCACCGTGGGCCGCACAAGGTGGCCAGCTGGTTATCGGCGCTGGTGCACTACCTGTTCCTCGATGACCCGCGCACTCAGCGGGTGGTGGCCGAGCCGCGTGCGGACAACGGCAAGATGATCGGCTACATGCACGACCAGTGCTTCCATTGCGAGAAGGAATTCGATTTCCCGCACAAGCGCGCGGCGCTGATGATTCTGGGGCGGGAGCGGTTTTTCGCTCGGTGCACGCTGGTCTGAAAGTGCTGGGGGGCACTGCGCCCCCAACACTCAAAAATTCAAACCTGACGGTTAGCCGTCTTGCGGCAATGCACCAAGGCGTCGCGGATCATGAAGTTGACCAAGGTCGGCGACACGCCCAGTTCCTTGGCGATGTCCTTCTGCGGCACGCCGTGCAAACGGTACATCTCGAACGCGTAACGGGTGCGCTGTGGCAGCTCGTTCAATGCTTCGGCAATGTCATCGAGGGCGGCAAGGTTGATGTGCGTGGCTTCGGGCGAGGCGTTCTGGATGACCACGTTCAGGCCTTCCTCTTCGCTGCCGGAATACTTCAGCTCCATCGCCTGTTTGCGGTAGTGGTCGATGGCCAGGTTGCGCACGATCTGGAACAGGTAGCTCAGCTGCGCCTTGAATGACGAGGTGATCTGCGGGGCGGCACTGAGCCGGAAGAATGCATCCTGCACCACGTCTTCCGCGCGTGAGCGGCAGCCGGTGATGCGCGCAGCAATCTTGACCAGAATGCTGCGATTGTCGACGAAGGCCTGGAGTAATGGTGAATCGCACTTACTTGTGGATAGTTGTTCCGCCATGGAAATCACCTTGTCACAGAGAGGGGGGGAGGCACCCAACGTTGGGAAGCTTCCTGAGACGTGCGACAAGCTATTCAGAATGATAATGATTGTCAAATACGAAACGTAATTAGTATCTGTAAGTTTCGGTTCTAAGCAGCCCGCGTGAAACAGTTCACCTTTCGCCGTGCCTGCCACCGCGCAATCCGGTTAATTTCTTCCCCTGCCCATCCGTTCCCCTGTGTACATCCGGCCGCCGTGCGCTGCCCGCCGACGTTCGCGGAGCAGCCGGCCCGACTTCACCAGACACTGGCAGGAACACCCCATGACGGACGCCTTCGAACTCCCGCTCTCGCTGGTCCAGGCCCTCGCGCAACGCGCCGCGCAGACCCCGGACAAGATAGCCCTGCGCTTTCTGGCCGATGCACCCGGCGAGCAGGCCGTGCTCAGCTACCGGGACCTGGACCGCCGCGCGCGCACCATCGCCGCTGCCTTGCAGGCCCGCGCAGGGTTCGGCGACCGTGCGGTGCTGTTGTTCCCCAGCGGCCCGGACTATGTCGCGGCGTTCTTTGGCTGCCTGTATGCCGGCGTCATCGCCGTGCCGGCGTATCCCCCAGAGTCCACGCGCCACCATCACCAGCAACGCCTGCTGTCGATCATCGACGATGCCGAGCCGCGCCTGCTGCTGACCGTGGCCGCGCTGCACGACAGCTTGCAGGGCTTGGACGCGCTGGCGGCGGCCAATGCCCCCGCGCTGCTGGCGGTGGATGGCCTTGACCCGGCCCTGGCCGATGCCTGGCAAGAGCCTGCCCTGGCCGGCGATGACATCGCCTTCCTCCAGTACACCTCAGGCTCCACCGCGCTGCCCAAGGGCGTGCAGGTCAGCCATGGCAACCTGGTGGCCAACGAGCAGTTGATCCGTCACGGTTTCGGCATCGATGTGAACCCCGACGACGTCATCGTCAGCTGGCTGCCGCTGTACCACGACATGGGCCTGATCGGCGGCCTGCTGCAGCCGATCTTCAGCGGCGTGCCCTGCGTGCTGATGTCGCCTGGCTACTTCCTCGCCCGGCCACTGCGCTGGCTGCAGGCAATCAGCGAATACGGCGGCACCATCAGCGGCGGCCCCGACTTCGCCTACCGCCTGTGCAGCGAGCGGGTCAGCGAGGCCTCCCTGGCGGGGCTTGACCTGCGCCGCTGGCGCGTGGCCTATTCCGGCTCCGAACCGATCCGCCAGGACAGCCTGGCGACCTTCGCCGACAAGTTCCAGGCCTGTGGCTTCGACCCGCACAGCTTCTTCGCCAGTTACGGCCTTGCCGAGGCGACCCTGTTCGTCAGCGGCAGCCGCCGCGGCCAGGGCATCGGCGCGCTGGAGGTGAATGCCGAGGCCTTCGCCGCCAACCGCGCCGAACCTGGTAGCGGCAGTGTGCTGATGAGCTGTGGCTACCCGCAGCCAGGGCATGCGGTGCGCATTGTCGAGCCGCAGCGCCTGGAAGTGCTGGGCGACAACTTGGTTGGTGAGGTCTGGGCGGGCGGCCCGAGCATCGCCTTGGGCTACTGGCGCAACCCCGAGGCCAGCGCCCGCACTTTCGTCGAAATGGACGGCCAGACCTGGCTGCGCACCGGCGACCTGGGTTTCATGCGCGATGGCGAAGTGTTCGTTACCGGGCGCTTGAAAGACATGCTCATCGTCCGCGGCCAGAACCTCTACCCGCAAGACCTGGAAAAAACCCTGGAGCGCGAAGTCGATGTGCTGCGCAAAGGCCGCGTAGCGGTGTTTGCCGTGGACCATCAGGGCGAGGAGGGCATCGGCGTGGCGGTGGAAGTCAGCCGCAATGTGCAAAAAGCCGTCGAGCCTCAGGCGCTGATCAAGACCTTGCGCCAGGTCATCGCCGACGCCTGCCGCCAGGCGCCGGCCGTGGTCCTGTTACTCAACCCGGGCGCACTGCCCAAGACCTCCAGCGGCAAGCTCCAGCGCTCGGCCTGCCGCCAGCGCATGGACGATGGCAGCCTGGACTGTTACGCGTGCTTCCCGGAGGCCAGCGAGCAGCACCCAAGCGGCGCGCCGGCCGACGACCTGCAGGCGCGCATCGCCGCTGTGTGGCGTGATGTGCTCAAGGTCGAAGCCGTGGCGGCGGACGATCACTTCCTGCTGCTGGGCGGCAACTCCATCGCGGCCACCCAGGCCACGGCGCGCCTGGCCGATGAACTGGGCATCAACCTGAGCCTGCGCACCCTGTTCGAAGCCCCGCTGCTGGGTGAGTACAGCGCCGCTGTGGCGGCGATCGTTGCCGAAGGCGGGGCACAATCGGCCGGCATCGCCACCCTCGAGCGTGACCAGTCGCTGCCGCAATCACTGGCACAGAACCGCCTGTGGCTGCTCTGGCAACTCGAGCCGCAATCGGCGGCCTACAACATTCCGGCCGGCCTGCACCTGCGCGGTGAGCTGGACGTCGTTGCACTGGAGGCGACCTTCCAGGCCCTGGTCGCGCGCCATGAATCCTTGCGCACGGTCTTCAGCGAAGAGGACGGCCAGGCCCGGCAGCGGATCCTGGCACAGCAGCCGTTCAGCCTGCATCGCCTGGACCTCGAAGGCCAGGCGCCCGCGCAGGTTGCAGCATGCCGCGAAGAAGAGGCCCAGCAGCCGTTCGACCTTGGCCAAGGCCCCTTGCTGCGCGTGACCCTGGCGCGCCTGGACGATGACGAGCATCAGCTGTGGGTGACCCTGCACCACATCGTCGCCGATGGTTGGTCGCTGAACATTCTGCTCGACGAATTCGCCAGGCTGTACGCTGCGCACTGCCAAGGCCAAGCAGCCGACCTGGCGGCCCTGCCGCTGGGTTACGCCGACTACGGCACCTGGCAGCGGCAATGGCTGGCCGACGGTGAAGCCGAACGCCAGTTGCGCTACTGGAAGGCCAAGCTGGGCGATGCGCTGCCGGTGCTCGACCTGTGCACCGACCAGCCCCGCGCCAGCCAGCGTGACAAACGTGCGGCACGTTACAACCTGAAAGTGCCGGCCAAACTGACCGAGGCGCTCAAGGGCCTGGCCCGCGAGCAGCAGGCGAGCCTGTTCATGGTGCTGCTGGCCGGCTGGCAAGGGGTGCTGCACCGCTACAGCGGCCAGGCAGACATCCGTGTCGGCGTGCCCAATGCCAACCGCCCGCGCCTGGAAACCCAGGGCCTGGTCGGCTTCTTCATCAACAGCCAGGTGCTGCGTGCGCAGCTGCATGGCCGCTTGCCCTTCGAGCAACTGCTGGCCCAGGCACGCCAAGCCACCCTTGAGGCCCAGGCCAACCAGGACCTGCCTTTCGAGCAGCTCCTCGAAGCCCTGCCAGAAGCCCGCGAACAGGGCCTGTTCCAGGTCATGTTCAACCATCAGCAGCGCGACCTTTCGGCCTTGCGCCGCTTGCCTGGCCTGCTTGCCGAAGAGCTGCCCTGGCACAGCCGCGAAGCCAAGTTCGACCTGCAGCTGCACAGCGAAGAGGACCATCAAGGCCGCCTGACGCTGGCCTTCGACTATGCCGCCGAGCTGTTCGAGGCCAGTACCGTCAAGCGCCTGGCCGCGCACCTGCTGGCGTTGCTGGAGCAGGTCTGCGCCCAGCCGCACTTGGCGCTGGGCGAGGTGCAACTGCTCGATGAGCACAGCCGTGCGCAGGTGCTCGGCTGGGGCCAGGCAGCCGCCGCGGCGCCCGAGCGCCTGCTGGTCGAACAGCTCAACGAGCAGGCTCGGCTGACCCCACAGCGCATTGCGCTGGCCTGGCAGGGTGGCAGCCTCGACTATGCCGAGCTGCACCAGCAGGCCAACCGCCTTGCCCATTACCTGCGTGACAAAGGCGTTGGCCCCGACACCTGCGTGGCCATCGCCGTCGAGCGGTCGCCGCAGTTGCTGGTCGGCCTGCTGGCCATCCTCAAGGCCGGCGGCGCCTACGTGCCGCTGGACGTGGACTACCCGGCCGAGCGCCTGGCCTACATGCTCGGCGACTGCAACGCCAGCCTGCTGCTGAGCCACAGCGCCTTGCTGGGCAAGCTGCCGCAGGTCGAAGGTGTCAGCGCCATCGCCCTGGACCAGTTGCACCTGGACAGCTGGCCCAGCCATGCCCCAGGCCTGCACCTGCACGGCGACAACCTGGCCTATGTGATCTACACCTCGGGTTCCACCGGCCAGCCCAAGGGCGTGGGTAATACCCATGCCGCCCTGGCCGAACGCCTGCAGTGGATGCAAGCCACCTATGCGCTGAACGACGCTGATGTGCTGATGCAAAAAGCGCCTATCAGCTTCGACGTCTCGGTGTGGGAGTGCTTCTGGCCGCTGATCACCGGCTGCAAGCTGGTGCTGGCTGGCCCCGGCGAACACCGTGACCCCCAGCGCATCGCTGCGCTGGTGCAGCAGCATGGCGTGACCACGCTGCACTTCGTGCCGCCGTTGTTGCAAGTGTTCGTGCAGGAGCCGCAGGCCGCAGCCTGCACCAGCCTGCGCCGGCTGTTCTCCGGGGGTGAGGCATTGTCCGCGACCCTGCGTGACCGTGTGCTGCAAGTGCTGCCCCAGGTGCAGTTGCACAACCGCTACGGCCCGACCGAAACCGCCATCAACGTCACCCACTGGCACTGCCAGGCCGAAGACGGCGAGCGTTCGCCGATTGGCCGCCCGCTGGGCAACGTGCTCTGCCGCGTGCTGGACGATGAGCTGGAACTGACTGCCTCGGGCGTGCCGGGTGAGTTGTACCTGGGCGGCGCGGGCCTGGCCCGTGGCTACCTGGGCCGCCCGGGCCTCACCGCCGAGCGCTTCGTGCCCCTGGCCGATGGTGACGGCCAGCGCCTGTACCGCAGTGGCGACCGTGCCCGCTGGCAAACCCAGCTCCAGGCGCTGGAATACCTCGGGCGCCTCGACCAGCAGGTGAAGGTTCGCGGTTTTCGCGTCGAGCCTGAAGAGGTCCAGGCGTGCCTGTTGGCGCAGCCTGGTGTCGAGCAGGCGCTGGTGCTGATCCACAAGGATGCGCTGGGTGCACAGCTGGTCGGCTACTACAGCGGCGCGGCCGAGCCTGCCACCCTGTTGGCCGCTCTGGCCGAGCAACTGCCGGCCTACATGGTGCCGGCGCAACTGATCGCGCTGGCGCATATGCCTTTGGGCCCGAGCGGCAAGGTCGATCGCAAGGCGCTGCCAGCCCCTGTGTGGCAACAGCGCGAGCATGTGGCGCCGCAGAGTGCGTTGCAGCAACAGGTGGCGGCGATCTGGTGTGAGGTCTTGAACCTGCCGCGTGTCGGCCTGCAGGACGACTTCTTCGCCCTCGGCGGCCATTCGCTGCTCGCCACTCAGATCGTTTCGCGAACCCGCCAGGCGTGCGATGTCGAGCTGCCGCTCAAAGTCCTGTTCGAAGCCAGCGAGTTGGGCGCCTTCTGCGCCGAGATCACGCGCATCCGTGATGCCGGCGAGCGTAACCTGCAAGGCGAGATCGCCCGCGTCGACCGCCGCCAGGCCGTGCCGTTGTCGTACTCGCAACAGCGCATGTGGTTCCTCTGGCAGATGGAGCCAGACAGCCCCGCCTACAACGTCGGCGGCATGGCGCGCCTGCGTGGCACCCTGCACGTGGATGCCTTCGAGTGGGCGCTGCAGGCCCTGATCGTGCGCCACGAAACCCTGCGCACCACCTTCCCCAGCATCGACGGCGCAGCGTACCAGTGCGTGGCCGAAGACAGCGGCCTGCAACTTGGCTGGCACGACTTCAGCGCCTTGCCCGCCGAGGCCCGCGAGCAACGCCTGCAACAGCTGGCAGACGACCAGGCGCACCAGCCGTTCGACCTGGAGCGCGGGCCACTGCTGCGCGCCTGCCTGGTCAAGGCCCAGGAGCGTGAGCACTACTTTGTGCTGACCTTGCACCACATCGTCACCGAAGGCTGGGCCATGGACATCTTCGCCCGCGAGCTGGGCGAGCTGTACGAAGCCTTCGTCGATGATCGCGAGTCGCCCCTGGCGCCGCTGCCGGTGCAATACCTGGACTACAGCGTGTGGCAACGGCACTGGCTGGAAAGCGGCGAAGGCGCGCGCCAGTTGGCCTACTGGAAAGCCCGCCTGGGCGATGAGCACCCGGTGCTGGCATTGCCCACCGATCGCCCGCGCCCGGCAGTGCAGAGCCACCGTGGCGAGCTGTACCGCTTCGAACTCGACCCGGCGCTGGTGGCCCGTGTGCATGCCTTCAACAGCCAGCGTGGGCTGACCCTGTTCATGACCATGACGGCCACCCTGGCGGCCTTGCTGCACCGCTACAGCGGCCAGCGTGACCTGCGCATCGGTGCCCCGGTGGCCAACCGCATCCGCCCGGAAAGCGAGGGGCTGATCGGCGCCTTCCTCAACACCCAGGTACTGCGTTGCGAGCTGGACGGCCAGATGACCGCCGCCGCACTGCTGGAGCAGATGCGCCAGGCCGCCATCGAAGGCCAGTCGCACCAGGACCTGCCGTTCGACCAGTTGGTCGAAGCCCTGCAACCGCCGCGCAGCAGCGCCTACAACCCGCTGTTCCAGGTCATGTGCAACGTCCAGCGCTGGGCGTTCCAGCAAAGCCGGGAGCTGGCCGGCATGCAGGTCGACTACCTGGTCAACGACGCCAGCGCCACCAAGTTCGACCTGTACCTGGAAGTCACTGACCTCGATGGCCGCCTGGGCTGCTGCCTGACCTACAGCCGTGACCTGTTCGACGCGCCGCGCATCGCGCGCATGGCTGAACACTGGCAGCAACTGCTGGCCGGCCTGCTGGACGACCCGCAACAGCGCCTGTGCGAGCTGCCGATGCTGAGTGCCAGCGAGCAGCAGGTGCTGGTTGGCCAGTTGCAGGGCGCGCAGCATGGCGCGCTCGACCAGACCTTGCACGGCCTGTTCGCCGCCCAAGCTTCACGCACGCCGCACGCGCTGGCGCTGACCTTCGCCGGCCAGCACCTGAGCTACGCCGAGCTGGACCAGCAGGCCAACCGCCTGGCCCGCGCCCTGCGCGAGCGCGGGGTCGGCCCGCAGGTGCGCGTCGGTCTGGCCCTGGAACGTTCGCTGGAAATGGTCATCGGCTTGCTGGCCATCCTCAAGGCGGGCGGTGCCTATGTGCCGCTCGACCCGGAGTACCCGCTCGACCGCTTGCGCTACATGATCGAAGACAGCCGTATTGGCCTGCTGCTCGGCCAGCGCGCGCTGCTCGAAACCCTCGGCGAGCTACCTGAAGGTGTGGCCCGCTGGAGCCTGGAAGACGATGCGTCCAGCTTGTCGGCCTTCAGCGATGCCGCGCTGGATAACCTCAACCTGCCGCAACATCAGGCCTACCTGATCTACACCTCGGGCTCGACCGGCAAGCCCAAGGGCGTAGTGGTCAGCCACGGTGAAATCGCCATGCATTGCCAGGCCGTGATCGAGGCCTTCGGCATGCGCAGCGACGACTGCGAGCTGCACTTCTATTCGATCAACTTCGACGCCGCCAGCGAGCGCCTGCTGACGCCGCTGCTGTGCGGTGCCCGCGTGGTGATCCGCGCCCAAGGCCAGTGGGGCGCTGAAGAGATCTGCCAACTGGTGCGTGAGCAGCAGGTGAGTATCCTTGGCTTCACCCCAAGCTACGGCAGCCAGTTGGCCCAGTACCTGGCGGGGCAGGGCGAGCAGTTGCCGGTGCGCCTGGTGATCACCGGCGGTGAAGCGTTGACCGGCGAGCACCTGCAGCGCATTCGCCAGGCGTTCGCGCCGCAGCAGTTCTTCAATGCCTACGGCCCGACCGAAACCGTGGTCATGCCGCTGGCCTGCCTGGCCCCGCAAACGCTGTCGGCCGACATGGGCAGCGTGCCGATCGGCCGGGTGATTGGCGCCCGCAGCGCCTACATCCTCGACGAAGACCTGGCCCTGTTGCCACAAGGCGGTATCGGCGAGCTGTATGTCGGCGGTGCCGGCCTGGCCCAGGGGTATCACGACCGCCCGGGGCTGAGCGCCGAGCGCTTCGTCGCCGACCCGTTCTGTGCCGAGGGTGGCCGGCTGTACCGCACCGGTGACCTGGTCCGCCTGGGCACCGATGGCTTGGTCGAGTACGTCGGCCGTGCCGACCAGCAGGTGAAAATTCGCGGCTTCCGTATCGAGCTGGGCGAAATCGAAAGCCGCCTGCAGGCGCATGCCGAGGTCGACGAGGCCGTGGTGCTGGCCCTCGACCTGCCGGGTGGCAAGCAACTGGTTGGCTACCTGGTGTGCAAGCAGGCCGGTGCCAGCAGTGAGGCTCAGGCCGTGTTGCGCGAAGCGGTCAAGGCCGATGCCCGCCAGCACCTGCCGGACTACATGGTGCCCGCTCACCTGGTCCTGCTCGACAGCTTGCCGCTGATGGGCAACGGCAAACTCGACCGCCGCGCACTGCCGTTGCCGGACCTGGAGCAGGCGCGCCAGCATTACCAGGCGCCGAGCAATGAGGTGGAAGCGCAGCTGGCGCAGGTGTGGTGCGATGTGCTCAACCTTCCCCGCGTCGGTGTGCAGGACAATTTCTTCGAACTGGGTGGCGACTCGATCCTGTCGATCCAGGTGGTCAGCCGTGCCCGCCAGTTGGGCCTGCAGTTCACCCCGCGCGATCTGTTCCAGCATCAGACCATCCAGACCTTGGCCACCGTGGCCAGCCTGAGCGCCGCGCCAACTGGCATCGAGCAAGGCCTGCGCCATGGGCACAGCGGCCTGACGCCGATCCAGCACTGGTTCTTCGACAGCGAGGTGGCCCAGCCTCAGCACTGGAACCAGGCAGTGCTGCTGCAGGCGCGCCAGCCACTGGACGCTGCGGCACTGGAGCAGGCCCTGACCGCGCTGGTGCAGCACCACGACAGCCTGCGCCTGCGTTTCAGCCAGGCCAGTGGCCACTGGCAGGCCGAGTACGCCCAGCCTGCCCCTCAGCAGTTGCTGTGGGCCGCGACAGTCGCCGACTTCGATGACTGCCAGGCGTTGTACACCGACCTGCAGTGCAGCTTCGACCTGGAACAAGGCCCGCTGCTGCGCGCCTTGCTGTTGACGGACGGGCAGGGCAGCCAACGCCTGCTGCTGGCCATCCATCACCTGGTGGTCGACGGTGTGTCCTGGCGTGTGCTGCTCGAAGACTTGCAGGCGCTGTACCGTGGCCAGCCGCTGGCGGCCAAGACCCATGCCATGGGCGACTGGGCTGCGCGCCTGGCCAGCTATGCCGGCAGCGACTCGCTGCGCGACGAACTGGACTGGTGGCACGGCCAGCTTGGCGCTGTGCGCCACGAACTGCCGTGTGATCACCCGCAGGGTGGCAACCTGCACCGCCACGCCCGGACCCTGGCCATCGGCCTCGATGCAGAGCAGACCCGCCAGTTGCTGCAACAGGCGCCGGCGGCCTACCACACCCAGGTCAACGACCTGCTGCTGACGGCCCTGGCCCGTACCTTGTGCCGCTGGAGTGGTGACGCTGAAGTGCTGGTGCAGCTTGAAGGCCACGGCCGCGACGGGCTGTTCGAAGACATGGACCTGACCCGCAGCGTGGGCTGGTTCACCAATGCCTACCCGTTGAGCCTGCGCCCGGTGCTGGGTGAAGACGAGGCCGCGCGCGCCAGCTCGATCAAACGGGTCAAGGAGCAACTGCGCCAGGTGCCGCACAAAGGCCAGGGCTATGGCGTGCTGCGCTACCTGGCCGACGAGGCCGGGCGTGAACGCATGGCCGCGCTGCCGCAGGCACGCATCACCTTCAACTACCTGGGGCAGTTCGACCAGCAGTTTGACGCCGACGCGCTGTTCCAGCCGCTGGATGCAGCGGCGGGCCTGGCCCATGACCTCGATGCAGCGCTGCCCAACTGGCTGAGTGTCGACGGCCAAGTCTATGCCGGCGCCCTGCAGTTGCGCTGGACCTACAGCAGCGAACGCTACGATGAGCAGACCATCGCCACCCTGGCCGAAGGCTACCGCCGGGAGCTGCTGGCGCTGGTCGGCCATTGCCTGGCCGACGGCAGCGGCAGCTTCACGCCGTCTGACTTCCCGTTGGCGCACCTGACCCAGGAGCAGATCGACAGTTTGCCGGTCGCCGCCGCCGAGATCGACGACGTCTACCCGCTGACGCCGATGCAGGAAGGCATGCTGCTGCACACCCTGCTGGAGCCGGGCACCGGCATCTACTACATGCAGGACCGTTACCGCATCAACAGCGCGCTCGACCCCGACCGCTTCGCCCAGGCCTGGCAGGCGGTGGTGGCGCGGCATGAGGCACTGCGCGCCTCGTTCAGCTGGAACGCCGGCGAGGCGATGCTGCAGATCATCCACAAGCCAGGCAAGACTGCCGTGGATTATCAGGACTGGCGCGGCCTCGACGACAGCGCCCAGGAAGCGCGCCTGCAAAGCCTGCACAAACAGGAGCGCGAGGCCGGTTTTGACCTGCTCTGTGAAGCACCCTTCCACCTGCGCCTGGTGCGGGTTGCCGATGCGCGCTACTGGTTCATGATGAGCAATCACCACATCCTGATCGATGCCTGGTGCCGCTCGTTGCTGATGAACGACTTCTTCGAGGTCTACCAGGCCCTTGGCGAAGGCCGCCAGGCCCAGCTGCCGGTGCCGCCCCGTTACCGCGACTACATCGGCTGGCTGCAACGCCAGGACCTGGACGAGGCACGCCAGTGGTGGCAGGCCAACCTGGCCGGCTTCGAGCGGGCCACCGCTGTCCCCAGTGACCGCCCGTTGCGCCACGACCACGCCGGTGACGGGATGGTCGTCGGCGACTGCTACACCCGCCTGCAGGTCAGTGACGGGGTGCGCTTGCGTGAACTGGCCCAAGCCCATCAGCTGACCATCAACACCTTCGCCCAGGCGGCCTGGGCCCTGGTGCTGGCGCGCTACAGCGGCGACCGCGACGTGGCCTTCGGGGTCACTGTGGCCGGGCGCCCGGTGAGCATGCCGCAGATGCAGCGCACCGTCGGGCTGTTCATCAACAGCATCGCCTTGCGCGTGCAACTGCCAGCGGCAGGCGAGCGCCGCAGTGTACGCAGCTGGCTGCAAGGCTTGCTCGAGCACAACATGCAAGTGCGCGAATATGAGTACCTGCCGTTGGTGGCGATTCAGGAATGCAGCGAGCTGCCCAAGGGCCAGCCGCTGTTCAACAGCCTGTTCGTGTTCGAGAACGCGCCGGTGGAAACTGCGGTGCTCGACCATGCCCAGCACCTCAACGCCAGCTCGGACTCGGGCCGTACCCACACCAACTTCCCGTTGACGGCGGTGTGCTATCCGGGTGATGACCTGGGCCTGCACCTGTCGTTCGACCAGCGCTACTTCGACTACCCGACCGTCGAGCGTCTGCTGGCCGAGTTCAAGCGCCTGTTGCTGGCGCTGGTAAAAGGCTTTGAAGGGGAGGTGAGCGAGCTACCGTTGCTGGGCGCCGAGGAGCAACGCTTTTTGCTGGACGACTGCAACCGTACCGAGCGGGCTTATCCGCTGCAGCAGAGCTACGTCACGCAGTTCGAAGCACAGGTTGCGGCGCACCCGGAACGTACCGTGGCCCGCTGCCTGGAGGCCTCCTACGACTACGCCGGGCTGAACCTGGCGGCTAACCGCCTGGGTCATGCCTTGATTTCGGCCGGTGTAAAGGTGGACCAGCCGGTGGCGCTGCTGGCCGAGCGAGGGTTGCCGCTGCTGGGCATGATAGTCGGCAGCTTCAAGGCGGGCGCCGGCTACCTGCCGCTGGACCCGGCGCTGCCGGCTGCGCGCCTGCAAAGCATCATCCAGCTCAGCCGTACGCCGGTGCTTGTGTGCAGCGCGGCCTGTGCCGAGCAAGGTCAGCAGTTGCTGGGTGAGTTGGACGTTGCGGCACGACCACAATTGCTGGTGTGGGAAGACATCCAGGCCAGCCAGGTTGCCAGCCACAACCCAGGCATCCACAGTGGCCCGGACAACCTTGCCTATGTGATCTATACCTCGGGCTCGACCGGCCAGCCAAAAGGGGTAATGGTCGAGCAGCGCGGCATGCTCAACAACCAGCTGAGCAAGGTGCCTTACCTGGCCCTGAGCGAACAAGACGTGATTGCCCAGACCGCGTCGCAGAGCTTCGATATTTCGGTCTGGCAGTTCCTTGCCGCACCTTTGTTCGGCGCCAGGCTGGAGATCGTGCCGAATGCCATCGCCCATGACCCGCAGGGCCTGCTGGCGCATGTGCAGGCCACCGGCATCACCGTGCTGGAGAGCGTCCCGTCGCTGATCCAGGGCATGCTGGCCAACGATCATCAAAGCCTCGATGGCCTGCGCTGGATGCTGCCGACCGGCGAGGCGATGCCGCCGGAGCTGGCCGCGCAATGGCTGCAGCGTTACCCGGCGATCGGCCTGGTCAATGCCTACGGCCCGGCGGAGTGTTCGGACGATGTTGCGTTCTTCCGCGTCGATGTCGAGTCGACCCGCGGCAGCTACCTGCCGATTGGTACGCCGACCGACAACAACCGCCTGTACCTGTTCGGCGAGGACCAGGCCTTGGTGCCATTGGGTGCGGTCGGCGAGCTGTGTGTCGCCGGCACCGGTGTGGGCCGTGGTTATGTCGGTGACCCTGTGCGGACGGCCATGGCCTTCATCCCGCACCCGCATGGCGCACCGGGCGAGCGCCTGTACCGCACTGGCGACCTGGCGCGGCAACGTCCGGACGGTGTGCTGGAATACGTGGGCCGCATCGATCACCAGGTGAAGATCCGTGGCTACCGTATCGAGCTGGGCGAGATCGAAGCGCGCCTTCACGAGCAGGCAGAGTTGCGCGATGCCGCGGTGGGCGTGCAGGAGGGCGTCAACGGCAAGCACCTGGTCGGCTACCTGGTGGCGCATCAGGGCGTCAGCGCCGATGCGGCGTTACTCGAACAGGTCAAGCAGCGCCTGCGCGCTGCGCTGCCGGAGTACATGGTGCCCTTGCACTGGGGCTGGTTCGACAGCCTGCCGCACAACGCAAACGGCAAGCTCGACCGCAAGGCGCTGCCGGCCATTGACATCGGTGGCCAGCACAGCCAGGCCTATGAGGCGCCGCGTGACGAGCTGGAAACGGTGCTGGCAGGCATCTGGGCCGACGTGCTCAAGGCCGAACGGGTGGGGGTGCACGACAACTTCTTCGAGTTGGGTGGGCATTCATTGCTGGCGACGCAGATTGCCTCGCGGGTGCAGAAGCAATTGCAGCTCAATGTGCCGCTGCGGGCGATGTTCGAGTGCAGCACCGTGGCGGAATTGGCGGTGTACGTGCAGGGGCTGCAGGGCAGTGCGCTGGATGATGACAAGGTTGACCGGCTTAGTGACCTGATGGCGGAGCTGGAGGGGTTGTAGGGGTTTGGGTAGGCCGTGAGTTTTGTTGGGCGGCGCTCGATCTGCGCCGCCACCTTATACCCACGGCATGCACTACCGCTTCCCGAGAATCTTCCCAAGCATCTCCGGGCGCGGCGCCCCTTGCTGGCTCTGCAGGTTGCCCTGCTCATCCTGATAGAAGATCGCCGGGGTTGCTTGCAACCCCATTTCCTCCATCAACGCCATGTTCCCTTCCAGCTGCTTCTGCACCGCCTCTGGCACCTTCTCCAGCGCCTTGAGCGAACTGGCCTTGCCGGCCTTCTCGTGCTGTGCCAGCGCCTTGGCCGGGTCCTTGGCCGCCAGCAACGCCGCCGACTTGCCCGGGCTGTCCTCGCGAATGATGCCGACCATGATATGGCGCAATTGCACCTTGCCCGATTCCACCCATGGCCGCGCCTGCTGCCAGAACATATTGCAGTACGGGCAGTTGGGGTCGCTGAACAGGTAGACGATGCGCGGCGCATCGGCCTTGCCATCGGCGATCCAGGCGGTTTTTTCCATCTTCGCCCAGATGGCCTTGCTCATCGGCCCGTAGACCAGCTTGTCCAACGGAGCGGCGCTGAGGTCCTGGCCTTGTTCGTCGAACAGGCTGCCGACCAGCACATGCTTGCCGTCAGGTGTCAGGTACAGGGCGATGCCGTTGTTCTGGTACTCGGCGGCATAACCGCGCAGGCCATCGGGGGCATCGAAGCTGCCCTTGATCACGGCCCCCTTGGCTTGCAGTTGCTGGATCGCCTTGGGCAGCGCTTCTTCGGCGTGCAGCGGCGGGGTGGCCAGCAGGGCCAGGGACAGGGGCAGCAGTGCAGTCAATCGCATGTCAGTTTCCTTGTGCGGCAGGGGTGGGCGCGGCGGCCCGGTCGAAAGGTTCCAGGGCGTGGCGCAGGCTGGCCCGTGACAGCTCGCCTAGGTGGCTGCCGATCAGCCGCCCGTTACTGTCGTAGAACAGCGTGGTAGGCAGGGCCATCGAGCCGACCCGCTGGGCCAGTTGGCCGGCGCCGTCGAACAGCACGTGGGTCAGGCTCAGGCCGGTGGTGGCGAGGAAAGTGCTGACGTTCTCGGGCGTCTCACCCTGGTTGACGAAGAGGAAGGTTACGTGGGGGTAGTCACCTTGGGCCTGTTGCAGCACCGGCATTTCGCGCCGGCAGGGCGGGCACCAGGTGGCCCAGATGTTGATGACCAGTGGCTTGCCACGGTAGCTGTGCAGCGCCACGGGCTGCCCGCTGGCGTTGCGCAGGCTCAGCTCAGGCAGCTCGGTGCCTTTGCTGTACAGGTGGCCGCCCAGGCTGCTGAGGCCCCAGAACAGCGCACCGCTGAACAAGGCCCAACCCAGAGGACGGCGCAGGCCCGGGTGTCGCCAGCCTTGCCAGAGCGCACCGAGCACGATGCCGGCAAGGCCGGACCAGAACAGGAAGCCGCCGTCGCGGATGTCGATGACTTGCACCAGGTCATCGCGGTACATCGGCCAGTAGGCCACGACGAAGCCCAGGCGCGCGCACAGCACGCCAATCAGAAACAGGTTGAAGAGTGCCGACTCCGGGCTTTCGCCGCCGCGGCGGGCGACCCACCAGCCGACCACACTGGCGATCACCAGGGCAGTGAGCATCAGCAGGTGGTTGAGGGCCATGGTCAATGGCCCGAGGGTTACGGTCAGCATCAGCCTTGGCTCCTGGTCTGGGTCCAGTGTTGCAGGAACGCGGCAGCATCCACTTCACCGGTGATGCGTCGCGCACGGCGTTCGTCGCCTTCCGGGCCGACCCAGATGATGCTGGGCGGGCCGGGTACCTGGTAGCGTTGCAGCAGTGCCTGGCTGGCCGGGGTGTTGGCAGTGACGTCCAGGCGCAGCAGGTGCACGCCCGCCAGGCTGGCGTGTACGTCGGCACGGGCGAAGACCTTTTTTTCCATGACCTTGCACGACACGCACCAGTCGGCATAGTAGTCGAGCATCACCCATTGGCCACGGGCCTTGGCGGCGTCCAGCTCTCGTTGCAGGTCTTCGGGGCGGCTGACGGTCACGAATGCATCCTCTGCCGGTTGCACCGCCGCAGGCCCGCTACCCCCGGCGAACGGCCGCAAGGGTTGCCAGAGGTCATCGCCCCCGGCCGCTGCACCGACCAGCAACAGCCCGCCCCACAGCGCGCCCAGCAAAGGCAGCGCGCGCAGCGCAGGCATACGCTGCAGGGCCGGCCACGCGGCCCAGGCCAAGGCGATCAGCCAGGCGCCGCTCAGGGCCAGCAGCAGGGCCTGTGGCAGCAGGCTGCGCAGGGTATACAGGGCCATGGCCAGGAACACGAAGCCGAACACGCCCTTGACCAGGTTCATCCACGCACCTGGGCGCGGCAGGTAGCGATTGCCCAGCGTGACCAGCAACAGCAGCGGCACGCCCATCCCCAGGCCAAGGCTGAACAGCACCAGCGCGCCCTGCAGCACGTCGCCGCTCTGGGCGATGTACAGCAGCGCCCCGGCCAGCGGTGCGGTCATGCACGGGCCGAGCAGCAGGCCGGAGAGCGCCCCGAGCAGCGCGGCACCGTACAGGTTGCCGCCACGGGTACCTTGCCCGGCGCGGTCGAGACGGTCGCGCAGGGCGGCGGGCAGTTGCAACTCGAAGGCGCCGAACATCGGCAGCGCCAGCACCACGAACAATGCCGCCAGGCTGCCCAGCAGCCAGGGTTGCTGCAACCAGGCCTGCAGGCTGGCGCCGAGCAGCGCCGCCACCACGCCCAGGGCGGCATATACCAAGGCCATGCTCAGCACGTACACCCCGGCCAGCAACCAGCCGCGTCGGGCGCTGGCGCCATTGCCGAGCACCAGCCCGGCGAGAATCGGCAGCATCGGCAGCGAGCAGGGGGTGAAGGCCAGCAGCAGGCCAAGGCCGAAGAAGGCCAGCAGGCCCCACGCCAGGTTGCCCTGCTGCAGGTTGCTGGCCAGGGCCTGGTCGCTGGCCTGATCGGCGGCAGGGGCCACGCTGCCACCCAGGGCGATGGCGGTGGTCTGCGGCGGGTAGCACAGGCCGGCGTCGGCACAGCCCTGCCAGCCCAGGTGCAACTGGCCTTTTGCGTTGGCAGGGATCAGCAGTTCGAGCTGGTCGCGGTACACCGCACTGTCGCCGAAGAATTCGTCATGGTGGTTGAGTGCCGGCGGCAACTGCGGCTGCTGCTCGGCGGGCAGGCCGTCGAACTTCAGGCGCTTCTGGTAGAGGTAGTAGCCTTGCTTGATCTGGAAGAACAGACGCATCTGGCCATCGGCCTGGCGGTCATGGCTCAGCACAAAGGCCTGGTTGACCGGCAGGAAGTCGGGTTTGACGTCGAACGGATTGGCTTGCAGGGGGCCGGCCAGCAGCAGTGTCAGGAACAGAAAGAGGGCACGCATGTCTTCGCCTTGGCAGTACGTTGAAGTGGGCCATGCTGGCCTGGGTCGATTAACCCAAGGTTAACCCGGTCCTACATCCCCCAAACGCACGCGCCAGGTCCATAATCTTCACTTAATCCACCCGTGGTGCAGTATCTGCCTCACCCAACCCGGAGCCCCACCATGCACGTTCTGCTCTGCGAGGACGATGACCTGATCGCCAGCGGCATCTGCGCCGGCCTCACCGCCCAGGGCTTGACCGTGGACCGGGTCGCCAATGCTGCGGGTGCACGGGCGATGCTCCAGGCGGCGCAGTTCGATGTGATGATCCTCGACCTCGGCCTGCCCGATGAAGACGGCCTCAAGCTGCTGCGGCGCCTGCGTCAGCAGGGCGAGAGCCTGCCGGTGCTAGTGCTCACGGCACGCGATGCGGTCACCGACCGGGTCGATGGCCTGCAGGCCGGCGCCGACGACTACCTGCTCAAGCCGTTCGACCTGCGGGAGCTGGCGGCGCGCCTGCACACCTTGCTGCGCCGTGTGGCCGGGCGGGCAGTGAATGCCATCGAGCACGGCCCGCTGCGTTATGACCCCAGCAGCTGCGAAGCGACCCTGGCCGGCCAGCCGGTCGACCTTTCCCGCCGTGAGCAGGCGCTGCTCCAGGCCCTGCTGCAGAACCCAGGGCGGGTGCTGTCCAGCGAACAGTTGAAAGATTGCGTGTACGGCTTCAGTGACGAGGTCGAGAGTAACGCCCTCAATGTGCATATTCACCATTTGCGCCGCAAGCTCGGTAACAGCATCGTCGAAACCGTGCGTGGCCTGGGCTACCGGCTTGGCCCTGCGCAGGCACCGAAGGAGGTCGCGCCATGAGCCTGCGGGTACGCCTGAGCCTGATCCTGGGCAGTGCCTTCGTGATCATCTGGGTACTGGCTGCCGCATGGATGCTGCGCGACCTGCGCCAGCAGATGATGTTTTCCCTCGACCAGCGCTTGGTGGCTTCGGCGCGCATGGTTGCCGGGCTGATCGACCAGTTGCCGCAACCCTTGGCGGCCAAGGGCGAGGATGCGCATTTTTCCGCCGACCAGTTCAGCGTGCCGGACGGCATGGCCTGCCAGGTGAGTTCACTGCGGGGCGAGATCCTGGCCAGCAACCACAAGCATGACGGGGCCATGGATGATCAGCGCAGCGGCTTCCGTGACCAGACCATCGACGATGCGTTGTGGCGTACGTTTACCTACAACCACGGTGATGTGCGCATCACCACCGCCGACCGCCACATGGAGCGCGAGGCCCTGAACCAGTCGATCCTGCTGGCAGCCTCGGCACCGGTGCTGATGGCGTTGCTCGGCAGCCTCGGCCTGTTGTGGATCGGCCTGGGCAAGGGCCTGGAGCCGCTCAATAGAATGCGCGACGCCCTGCGTCGGCGGCGTGCCGACAGTGTCGAGCCGTTGCAGGTGGCCGGCATGCCCAGCGAGCTGCAACCGCTGCTGGAAACCCAGAACCAGTTGTTCCTGCGCATTGCCCAGACCCTCGAACGCGAGCGGCGCCTGACCGATGACGCCGCGCATGAATTGCGCAGCCCGCTGACGGCGATCAAGACCCACCTGCAGGTGGCGCGCATGACCGATGGCGCGGTGCGCGAGCAGGCGCTGGAGCATGCCGAACAAGGTGCCGACCGCATGCACCGCACGCTCGAGCAACTGCTGATGCTGGCGCGTGTCGAGGGCAGCCTGTCGTTCGAGGATGGCGTGCAGTGCAGCGCCGAGCAGGTCGCCCGGCAGGCGGTGCAGGATGCCGGTGGCGGCGACAACCGGCGGATCGTGCTGCGCCTGCCCGAGCAGGCCACGCAGATCTACCTGGGCATGCCCGCGCCGCTGGCGGTCGCGGCCTTGCGCAACCTGCTGGACAACGCCTTGCGCCACGGTGGCGAAAGCGCGGTGGAGCTGGAAGTGCAGATGGCTGATGGCCAGGTGGGCTTCATGGTGCGTGACCACGGGCCGGGGATTGCCGACGACGACTTGCAGCACCTGACCGAGCGGTTCTGGCGCAATGGCCAGAGTGGCGGGTGTGGGCTGGGCTTGGCGATCGTCCAGGCGATTGTCCAGCGTTGCGCCGGTAGCTTGCGTTTCGACAGCCGCAGCGATGGCTTGCGTGTGCTGTTGCAGGTGCCGGCGCGCTCGGGTCGTTGATTTTCCTGGCTTGGTGAACCAGATACAATCCCCAGGCATCACAACCCTGTACAAAAATCCCGCAGCAACCGCTAAATCCTCCCGGCGCTTAAGCGTTTCCCAAGCGACAACTACCCGCACACATCTGCTTACAGGGGCGTGGCGGGGCACTTTCGCTTGCTTGCGAGGATCTACCATGTCGACCGCTACCCGCCTTGCCCAGGTCTTGCCGGCCAGTGCGCCGCAACCCCTGTACGAGTTCACCGATTCGCCGCTGCTGCAACGCCAGCAGCAACAGGAATCCAACGCCCGCAGCTACCCACGGCGCATTCCACTGGCGCTCAAGCGCGCCCGTGGCATCCATGTCGAGGATGTCGAAGGCCGCCAGTTCATCGACTGCCTGGCCGGCGCCGGCACTTTGGCCCTGGGCCATAACCACCCGGTGGTAATCGAGGCGATCCAGCAAGTGCTGGCCGACGAACTGCCGCTGCACACCCTCGACCTGACCACGCCGGTCAAGGACCGCTTTGTCCAGGACCTGTTCGGCGTACTGCCCGAGGCGCTGCGCCGGGAAGCCAAGGTGCAGTTCTGCGGCCCGACCGGCACCGATGCTGTTGAAGCGGCGCTCAAACTGGTGCGTGGCGCCACCGGCCGCAGCACCGTGCTGGCCTTCCAGGGCGCCTACCATGGCATGAGCCAGGGCGCGCTGAGCCTGATGGGCAGCCACGGGCCGAAACAGCCGCTGGGTGCCCTGCTGGGCAACGGGGTGCAGTTCATGCCGTACCCCTACGACTACCGTTGCCCGTTCGGCCTGGGGGGCGAAGCCGGGGTCAAGGCCAACCTGCATTACCTGGAGAACCTGCTGCTCGACCCTGAAAGCGGCGTGCCTCTGCCGGCAGCGGTGATCCTCGAAGTGGTGCAGGGCGAAGGTGGCGTGGTGCCCGCCGATATCGCGTGGCTCAAGGGCGTGCGACGGATCACCGAGCAAGCCGGCGTGGCGCTGATCGTCGACGAGATCCAGAGTGGCTTCGCCCGCACCGGGCGGATGTTCGCCTTCGAGCACGCCGGTATCGTGCCGGACGTGGTGACCTTGTCCAAGGCCATCGGCGGCAGCCTGCCGCTGGCGGTGGTGGTGTACCGCGACTGGCTGGACACCTGGAAGCCAGGCGCCCATGCCGGCACCTTCCGTGGCAACCAGATGGCCATGGCCGCAGGCTCGGCGGTGATCCATTACCTGGTCGAACATCGCCTGGCCGAGCACGCCGAGGCCATGGGCCAGCGCCTGCGCCAGCACTTGCTGCACCTGCAGCGGGATTATCCGCAGTTGGGCGATATCCGGGGCCGTGGGCTGATGCTCGGGGTAGAGCTGGTCGACCCGCACGGCCTACGCGATGCCCTGGGGCACCCTGTGGCCAACCGCGCGTTGGCGCCCAAGGTTCAGCGTGAATGCCTCAAGCGTGGCCTGATCCTGGAGTTGGGTGGGCGCCACGGTGCAGTGGTGCGCTTCCTGCCACCGCTGATTATCAGTGGCGAGCAGATCGACGAGGTGGCGCAGCGGTTTGCCGAGGCCCTGAAAGCAGCGGTCTGACACATGCCGGGGCCGCGTTGCGGCCCCGGCCAAGGTGGGGCCGTTGACACCCTGCAGCGTGAAAGGGCAGGCGGGTGGGGGTGGCCATGCGGGCGCCCTCTTGCAAGCGGGTTTCTCTAGAAGCGAGCCGACGCCACCGCAAAGTAACCCCCGCAAGGGTGGCTACCAGCCGCGCCCGGAGTTCACCCAGAAGTTCACCGACAACGAGGTGGACACCGACTCCACCTGATGGAACCAGCCTTCTGGCAGGAACAACAGGTCACCGGCCTGCAGCACCACGCGCAGGAAGGGCACCTCGCGCGCCGCCGGGAAGCGTTGGTAGTCTGGCGCGTCGGGGTTGAAGTCACAGCCGTCCAGGCCCCCTTTGGGGCTGGTCGACCAGGTGCCCAGCGCTGCCCGATGGTGAGGTGCGGCGAGGATGAACGACTTCTGGCCCCAGACCTGGGCGAACAGGTTGTCGGTGTCGTCGCGATGCAGGGGCGTCAGGGTGCCCTTGGGGCCGATCCAGATACGGGGCGAGATGAAGCGCTGGCGCTCGAAGTAATCCGGAAAGCGGATCAGTGTCAGGAGTTTTTCCGGGACGATGTTGTTGCCCATGTAGGCCGGTGTCTCGCCAGGCTTGGCCGGTTTGTCCAGCGAAGCGATGAAGTCGGCCATGGAGGTCGAGCGGAAGTCGCGGTCGGTGGAGAAGGTTTTCTTGACGTAGTCACCATGCCGGGTAATGCCCTGCAGCTCGGCGAAATGCTCGAGCGAAGCCTCGCGGCCCATGCTGAACAGTGGCCAGTCCTGCAGGGCGTCGCCGAGTACCACAGGGGTGCCATGCAGCAGAAACTCGCTTTGAAAGCGCGACAGCGGCATGTCGGCCCGGGCTATGCGCAGCACCTCGCGCTGCACTGGCAGCGCCGCCGAAACCCGTTCGCTGAGGCGTGCCGGCGTGGGGTAGCGCTGGTTCATCGCCACCTTGGCCGGCGCCGCACCTTTGCGGGCGTTGTTGATGATCTGCGGCAGCAAGGTAGCCAGGCCCATGTTGCCGGTGATTTTCAGGCGTGCGCTGGCGAACAGTTCCTCGACATTGGC
This sequence comes from Pseudomonas sp. SWRI77, assembly GCF_014269105.1. Lineage (NCBI taxonomy): Bacteria > Pseudomonadati > Pseudomonadota > Gammaproteobacteria > Pseudomonadales > Pseudomonadaceae > Pseudomonas > Pseudomonas sp. SWRI77. The sequence goes on from NZ_JABWRV010000011.1 coordinate 29,050, forward strand.
CGTGCCGCCCATGATGCCGAGGAAGTCGCGCTCGGCCACTTCGATGGTGACATCCGGGGTGCTGTGCCGGCCCGCGCCCGTGCGGCTGGTGTCGCGCACTTCCGACCAGAAGGCCCGGTCCTGGCCGAAGACGAACTGGAACACGCCTTCGATGCCGACGGCATGGGCGTTGGCGAACAGTTTGCTGAGGATGCTCTGAAGGTCCACGGTTAGCCTCTGACGGGGTTTCGTTGTGAAGGGATAACGAGTGTGTCCGTCGTCGATTTAGCCGTGCCTGCCGCTAATTTTCGCGGGGCCTTCTACGTTCCGTAGGGATAGCCGAGTCACATTGTTCAAGCAAGGATCCAACATGGCATTGCACCCTGATCTGGCGGGTTTTCTGGAGTTGGTCGAATTTGGCCGGTTGACGGGCAGAAGCCTGCCCATGCACGCGATGGATGTGGCCCAGGCCCGGGCGGAGTTCGAGGGCAGCTCGCAAGTGCTCGACCCCAGCCCGCCCGGCAGCCTGCAGGTGAGCGAGCTGAACGTCCCGGCGCGTGATGGCGCCAGCCTGCCAGCACGGCTGTACCGCGCGAACGACGCGGGCGGTGCTTTGCAGCCGGTGATTTTCTACCTGCACGGTGGCGGCTACGTTGTAGGCAGCCTCGACTCGCATGATTCGGTGTGCCGCCGTCTGGCAGCCATGGGCGCGTTCGCAGTGCTGGCGGCGGACTACCGACTGGCACCGGAACAGCCGTTTCCGGTGGCGCTGCACGATGTGCTGGATGCCGCCAACTGGCTGGCCGAACAGGCGCCAGCGCTGGGGCTGGACACCCGCCGAGTGGTGCTGGCGGGGGACAGCGTCGGCGCCAGCCTGGCTGCGGTACTGGCCATCACCGCGGTCGAACAGCCTGAGGCGTTGGCGTTCAAGCCGCTGGCGCAGTTGCTGTTCTACCCGGTGACCGATATTTCCTGCCAGCGCGAGTCCCATCGCCAACATGCCGAGGGCTACCTGCTGGAAACGCCTACCCTGGAGTGGTTCTACCAGCACTATGCGCCGCAGCCAGAGCAGCGCCTGGACTGGCGCGTGTCGCCCTTGCTGTCGACGCTGCGCGCGCCGTTGGCGCCGGCTTATCTGTTCGTCGCCGAGTACGATCCGTTGCATGACGAAGGGATTGCCTACCGTGATTGGTTGGTGGCGGGCGGGACCGAGGTGACGTTTGCCCGGGTCGAGGGGCTGACCCATGACTTTTTGCGCATGTCGGGGATTGTTGGGCAGGTGGGCGATATCTACCAGGATGTGGGGCGTTGGCTGGAGGGGGTTGGGGATAAGGCTTGAGATTGCCGGGGGCGCTTTGCGCCCCTTCCTGCAGCTCAGCGCACCCGCCGTCCCAGCACATCGACTAGCCGGTCGATCTCGGCTTCTGTATTGAGCAACCCAGGCGCGGTACGCACCACCGGCCCGGCATCACGCGACACGGCATCGACGACAATGCGCTGGCTGTTCAGGTGCCCAGCCACGTCATCTGCCTCCTGACCCTTGACCCTGAAGAAGGTGAAACCTGCCGAGTAATGAGCACTACGGGGCGTCACCAGCTCGACCGCCTCAAGCGCCTCAAGGCGTTGCTTCAGGTAGTCGTTGAGCCCATGAATACGCGCCTGGACCTTCGCCTTACCCTGCTGCAGGTGCAGTTCGAACGCCTTGCCCAGCGCCCAGCGGTGCTCGAAGGCATGGTAGCCGCCGGGGGTCATCACGGTGGCGAAGTCTTCATTCTCGGAAAACGTGGCGATGGTCGGGTTCAGGTGCTTGAGCTCGGTGGAGGCTGCGCAGATGATCCCGGTGCCGCGTGGCCCGAACATCCACTTGTGGGTGCCGGCGATGAAGTAGTCGCAGTTCAGGTCGGCAAAGCGCATGTCCTCGACGCCGAAGCCATGCACGCCGTCGATCACATAGATAATTTGATCGCGCTCGTCGCGCTGCCGATTGACCTCGCGCACCAGTGCGCCGATCTCGCCGACAGGCAGCTTCACACCGCTGCCCGAATGCACCCAGGTCATGCCCAGCACGCGGGTCTTGGGGCTGATGGCCGCAGCGAGGGTGCCCAGTACCTGGTCAGTGCTGACCAACGCGGGGTTTTCGAACAGGCGCAACCTGCGCACCGGCGTGCCATCGCGCGCGGTGCGAAAGCCAAGGGTATGGCGCGCCGCCGAATGCTCGTGCACGGTGGTGAGGATCTCCTGCCCCGGCGCAAGCTTCAGGCCGCCATAGATCAGGCCCAGGCCTTCTGTGGTGCTGCCGGTCAGGGCGATCTGCCGAGGGTTCACTTCCAGGTAGCGGCCCGCCCACTCGCGCACGGCGGCTTCGTGCTTCCACTCCGCCTGGCTGTCCCAGTCGACCATGCGAGCCGGGTGCCGGTCGAAGCTCGCGCGCAGGGCTTCGATGGCTTCGCGCACGGGCTTTGGGTGTGAGGTGATCAGGAAGTTGGCGAAGTGCGCGTACTCCGGGTCCAGCTCGAACAGGCTGCGAAAGCCTGCCCAGGCGTCGCCACCTGCAACTGGCGAGGCGGCGTGTGCGCCCGGCAGCCACTGGCTGGCCAAGGGCAGGGCGGCGGCCAGGAGGCCTGCCTGCTTGAGAAAGGTACGGCGATGGTTCATGAAGGCACTCGCAGGCTTATCGGGACGAGGTGGAGGCGGGTTGTGCGGCGTGCTGCACCTGTTCCCACACGCGCAGGAAGTTGCCGCCCCAGAGCTTGGCGATATCGGCCTCGGAATAACCGCGGCTGATCAGCTCGGCGGTCACGTTGCGCGCTTCGCTGGCGTCGTGCCAGCCGTCGATGCCGCCGCCTTCGTTGAAGTCCGAGCTCAGGCCTACATGGTCGATGCCGACCTTGCGCACCGTGTAGTCGATGGCGTCGCCAAAGTCCTTGAGCGTGGCCGCTGGTTCTTCGTCGAGGATCCCGTACAACGCGTTGGCGTACTGGCCCACTTTCTGTTCGGGCCAGCCGGCGATGACCGGGTCGCCCGGCATCAACGCGTAGTTGAGGTTGGCCAGTGGCGGCAGGTCGTAGCGGGCGCGCAGGTCGTTGAGTTTGCCCTGGGTCTTGGGGCTCAGCGGCCTGAGATAGGTTGAAAACGCCACCAGTTGGATCACGCCACCGCTGTCCTTGATCAGTTGCATCTCCTTGTCGGACAGGTTACGGGCGATATCGACCATGGCCCGCGGGGCCGAATGCGAAGCCACCACGGGCGCGCGGCTGAGGCTGATGGCCTGGGCCAGCGCCTTGCTCGACATCTGCGACACATCGATGATCACGCCCAGGTCGTTGAGCCGCTGCACGGCACGTTTGCCGACCGGCGAAAGGCCGTCCAGGGCATCGGCGGTGTCATTGAAGAACGGCAGCGGGCGCGAAGAGTCGGCCCAGCTGTTGTTGCCCACATAGCTGAAGCCGAACATGCGCACGCCGCGTGCGGCCCAGCGGTCCAGCTGATCAATGTCGTCGCCCAGGGCATAGGCATTGAGCATGCTGAGGAACACTGCGAACTTGCCCTCGCCATGCAGGCGCCGCATGTCTTGCGGGGTGTAGGCGATACCGACCTGCTCGGGGAAGTCGCGGACCATGGCGTCGATGGCGTTGTAGCGCACTTCCTGGGTGTGGCGCGCGGCTTCGACGAAGCCGGCGGTCGGCCGGTGCGGGCCATCGTCGCCGGTCCAGGATTCGGGCCAGGCGAAGATGGTCAGTGCGGCGCCGGACAACCGCCCGCGGGCGGCCTTGGCGAGGTCGAAGCGGCCGTTGCCGTCTTTGTCAGCCTCGCTGCCTTCGGTGCCGAAGGTCAGCGGCAGGGTGACATGGCTGTCGAACGAGATGATGCGTTCCTGCAGGTCGTTGGCCTGGCGCACCACTTCTCTGGAGTAGCCTGCCGGCGTGTTGAAGTAGTGCCAGGCGGCAAAACCGGCACCTGCGGTCACGGCCGCGGCCAGGCTGATAAACAGGGCTTTCTTCCAGCGTGGAGTCGTCATCTTGGTCTCAGTAGGTTCACCGTCGAGGGATGGGCACAGAGGCCGCCGCTACCTGGAGTGAACGAGCCTGCCGTGTGGAAATTTAGCCAGCGACGGCGGCTCGTCTGCGCCAGCAACGGTAAATTTTGCGCTGTGTACAACGTTCTAGCCTTGGACGGGCCGTGCTCCATGGCCGCAATCAATGCACAGGTAGTTGCAATGACGATTTCTCGACGTGGGTTCATCGCCGGTGTGGCATTGACGGGCGCGGTGGTGCCCGGTGCGTGGTATGCCCAGCGCCAATGGGCCGCCGAAGCGTTCCCGGAAACCCCCGGCGAGGCGGTCGTCGAACTGGCCGATACACCGTTGCAGCAGTTGGGTGACACCTTGCGTGGGATCTGGCGCTGGACCTTGCAGGGCAAGGACGCGGGCCTGCAAGGCTTGCCTGACGGCGAACTGGAGTTGTTCCTGGATGTTGCACCCAGTGGGCGGGCGCTGCGTGGTTATCTGGACACCCCCGAGCGTCTGCGCAGTGATGAACAGCCGCGCTACCGGGTGGTGGGCGACCTGCTGGCAGACAAACCAGGCACCTTGCGCTGGCGCTTGTTCTCGACCCAGCCAGGCGAAACGCAGGCCCGCTATGAATGCCATATCGTCATCGACGAGGTCTGGGGCCGCTTCGGCAATGCCGGGCCAGCAACCCTCAATGGGCGCATTGCGCAACTGGACCGTGCGCTGGCGTTGCCGGTGCAGGACAACCACTTTCTGGCGCTCAAGCACACCTTCCCCGAGGCGCGTGAGCGCACGCCACTGAGCCCGCAGTTGCTGGCCTGGCTGATCACCCCGGAGCACCGTCTGTTTCACCAGTTGTGGCATGCCTCGCGTGACAAATGGCACAAGCTGGACAAGGGCAAACATGCCGCCCTGCGCGGCTTGGGCTGGCAGCCGGGGCCGCGTGAGCGGGAGCGTGACGCGCGTGGCCGGCACAAGGACCGCAACGGCTCGGGCGAAGACTTCTTTTTCATGCACCGGCATATGCTCGGCAGCGCGCGAGCCTTGCAGGACCTGCCTTCATGGGCGCGGTTTCCGCAGCCACAGCCGGAGCTTGAGCGCGACCGCGCAGGCTTCGCCCGCTATTTCGACAACCACGACGGCAATGCCTTGCCGCCCACCTGGCTGGCGAGCGGCGACGCGCAATACACCCAGTGGGTGCGCGACATCAAGAGCCCGGATACCTACCATGGCAACTTCCAGGTCTGGGAGTCGCGTTACAGTGACCCTGAATACCTGAGCACGTTGACCTTGGGCCAGTTCGGTTCGGAAGTGGAGCTGGGCCTGCATGACTGGCTGCACATGCGTTGGGCTTCGGTGCCGCGTGACCCTGGCAACGGCATGCCGGTGCCGACGGCGCGCACGCCTGACGATTTCGCCTTGCGCTGGTTCGCGGCGGAGAACGACTTTCTTGGCGACCCGTTTTCATCCCACGTGAACCCGGTGTTCTGGCAGTTTCATGGCTGGATCGACGACCGCATCGAGGACTGGTTTCGGGCCCATGAGCGGGTTCACCCCGGTGAGGTGCGGCGCCTTGAGATCAATGGTGTGCCTTGGTTTGCGCCAGGGCGCTGGGTTGAAGTGGCCGACCCTTGGTTGGGGCCTGATACGCACGGGTGCTCTACGGTGCCGGGGTTGCGGCCGGGGCGCAGTGTGGAGATGGACCCGGAAACGATGAAGCTGGCCTTGCGCATTATCTATAGCGATGAGGACCTGTTTGGCACGTTGCGGCCCAAGGTGCCACAGCGGCCTTGGTATGCGCGGAATCTGAAGGTGGGCGTGCGGGGGCGTTGATATCGGTTGGGGGTAGCCTCGGGGCGTAGGCGGTAATTTTGTAGCGCCCTACGCCCAGCTACTGCCCAACCTTCCACCCACCCCCCAACGCCTTGTACAGCGCCACACTCCCTTGCAACCGTGCCAGCCGTAACTGCGCCTGCTGATCTTGCGCCAGGTACAACGTGCGCTGGGTTTCCAGCACGCTGAGCAGGGTCTCGGCGCCTGCACCATAACGCTGCTGGGCCAGATCAAAAGCCAGGCGCGCCTGCTGCACCTCCTCGTCCTGCCACTGGCGCTGGCGGTCCACGCCATGAATAGCGTTGAGCGCTTTCTCGACATCGGCGAAACCCGCCAGGATGCTGCCCCGGTAAGTCTCCAACAGTTCGACCTGTTCGGCTTCCGCCAGGTCGCGCGAGGCCCTTAACCGGCCGTTGTTGAAGACCGGCGCGACCAGCCCCGCAGTGAGGGTGTAGAACGAGCTGTCGAAGACACGCGCAAAGGTATTGGCGCCGCTGCCCAGATTGGCCCCCAGGGTCAGCTTCGGCAGCATGGCGGCCCTGGCCACCTGTACGTCGGCGCTTGCCGCTGCCAGCCGTGCTTCGGCTGCGGCGATGTCCGGGCGACGGCTTAGCAGCTCGCTGGGGATGCCACTGCCAATGGCTGGCCACTGCAGGGCATCGATCGCTTCACTGCTGGGCGGCAGGGCCTGGACCGGGTCGCCCAGCAGCGTGGCCAAGGTGACCTGGCTGTCTTGCCATTTCTGTTCAAGCAACGGCACCTGTCGCTCCTGGGCGGCCACCAGGCTGCGCTGCTGGGCCAGCTCCAGGCGCGTGGCCGAACCTGCGCGCTGGCGGGCTTCGACCAGGCCCAGTACATCACGCGCATTGCGCAGGTTGAGCCGGGCGATGTTCAACTGTTCTGCCAGGGCAAGGCCTTGCAGATAGCTGTCGGCCACGGCGCTGACCAGGGTCAGTTCGACGGTTTGCCGATCGAAGCGGCTGGCGTCGAGGCTGTGCATCGCGCTGGTGCGGGCGGCGCGCAGGCCGCCCCAGAAATCGATCTCGTAGCTGGCACTGAGTTTCAGGTCGAAGGAGGTACTGGTGCGCTCGTTGCTGCTGACGTCCAGCTGGTCGTTGCCTTTGCCATGCAACAGGCGTTGGCGGCTGCCATCCAGGCCCAGGTTCAGTTCGGGCAGCAACGGCGCGCCAGCGATAACAGCCTGGGCCTGGGCTTGGCGCACCCGTGCCGTGGCAGCCGCCAGGTCGTGGGCGTTGAGCCGGGCGCGCTCGACCAGGCGGTCCAGCTCGCTACTGGCGAAGGCACGCCACCATTGTGCTGACGGCAGTTGGGCAGATGACGGCTCGACCTCGCCTTGCCAGGCTTGCGGTGCAGTGATGCCGCTTTCGGGAGTAGGGGGCGTGCTGCAAGCGGCGAGGCTCAGGCACAAGGTCAACAGGCTGATACGGCTTGGCAGAGTCATGGGTTATTCGCTGGTAAGGGCTTTGACCGGGTCGAGTCGGGCGGCCTTGCGGGCCGGCATGAAGCCGAACACGATGCCGGTGACGACAGCGCAGGCGAACGCGCCGAATATGGCAGGCAGGGCAAAGGCCACGGCGATCTCGGCCAGCATCAGGCCGCCGCCAATGGCCAGGGCCAGGACGATGCCGGCAATGCCGCCCACCATCGACAGCATCACGGCCTCGCTCAGAAACTGCCGCAGGATGTCGCGCTGACGCGCGCCGGTGGCCATGCGGATGCCAATTTCACGGGTGCGTTCGCGCACGGTCATGAGCATGATGTTCATCACCCCGATGCCGCCCACCAGCAGTGAAATTGCAGCGATCGCCCCCAGCATCAGCGACAGGCTGTTCTGCGTGCGTGCTTCGGCCTGGATCAATGCTGCATCGTTGGTCAGCTCGAAGTCCTGACGGCCTTGGTGGCGCTGGCGCAGCAGCTGATCGATGGCCGCTTCGGCTTCGTTGACCCGTGTGGAGTCGAGGGCGGCAACGGTGATGTAGTCCGGGTCACGCTGGCCAAACAGGCGGATCGCCGCGGCGGAGTAGGGCACCGCGATGCGCCCGTCGCTGTCCTGGTCGCCGGAACTGGCGCCCTTGCCGGCGAGGATGCCAACGACCTGGAACGGCACGTTGCCAATCAGGATGTACTGCCCCAACGGGTCGCGCCCGGGGTCGAGCATCTTTTCCCGGACCTTTTGGCCGATCACTGCCACGGCCGCCGCATTGGCTTCGTCGGCCTCGGTGTAGAAGGCGCCCTCGACCGCTGGCCAGTTGAAGATCTCCGGGAACCAGGTGTTGTTGCCGCCGACATAGAACTGCTGGCTGTTGTTGCCGTGGCGCACCATCATCTTCTCGCCGATCACAGGCATGACGTGTTTGACCTGGGGCAGTTCGCCGATGGCGGCGACGTCGTCGAGGGTGATGGTGCCGGCCTGCTCGCCAAGCGTTGCCGGCTTGCCGTTGAGGTAGAGGATGTTCGAGCCGAATGCCGCCATTTGCGCCATGACCTGACGCTTGCTGCCTTCGCCGACGGCCAGCATGACCACCACCGAGGCCACCCCGATGACAATGCCGAGCAGCGTCAATGCGGTGCGAAAGCGGTTGACCCACATCACCCGCCAGGCCGCCTGCAGGGCTTCGATCAGTTCACCTTTCCATGCCCCGCGCAGGGTCGCGCCGCGGTCCAGGCGCTGGCGCAGGTCGTCGGCCTGCAGCCCTTGGTCGGTGTTGACGGGGGTATGCTCGGCGGCCGAATCGCTGATGATCAGGCCATCACGTATTTCGATGACCCGTTGCGCCCGCGCCGCCACTTCGCGGTCGTGGGTGATCAGGATGATTACATGGCCCTGGCTGGCCAGTTCGTCGAGCAGCGCCATGACTTCGGTGCCGCTGTGGCTGTCGAGCGCGCCGGTGGGTTCGTCGGCGAGGATGATGTGGCCGCCGTTCATCAGCGCCCGGGCAATTGACACCCGTTGTTGCTGGCCGCCGGACAACTGGTGCGGGCGGTTGCCGGTGCGGCTTGCCAGGCCAAGGCGGGTGAGCAGGGCGGTTGCGCGCGCGTGGCGCTCACTGGCGGCGATGCCGGCGTAAATGGCCGGCATCTCGACGTTCTCCTGCGCCGAGCCCGAGGGGATCAGGTGGTAGCCCTGGAACACGAAGCCAAAGGCTTCGCGGCGCAACCAGGCCAGCTCGTCGCTGTCCAGCTCGGCCACGTCCTTGCCGGCAAAGTGATAACTGCCGGCGGTTGGCCGGTCGAGGCAGCCGAGGATGTTCATCAGCGTCGATTTGCCTGAACCGGATGCACCGACGATGGCGACGAATTCGCCAGGGTGAATGCTCAGGCTGATGCCCTGGAGGATGTCGACCTTGGGGGTATCGACGCCGCCGTAGGACTTGCGGATGTCGATCAGTTCGATCAGGGGCGTCGTCATTCAACCTCCGCTGACGCTGGGGGCGCCGATGACCAGGCGTTCGCCTTCGCTGAGGCCGTCGAGCACCTGCACCCGCAGGCGGTCGCTCAGGCCGGTACGCACCTGGCGCTGTTCCACTTCGCCTTTGCTGTTGAGTACCCGGGCGAGGCGCAGGCCTTCGCTGTCGTCCAGCGCCGCAAGTGGCACGGTCAGCACCTGGCTGGCCTGGCCTGCGACAAAGAACACCTGGGTGGTCATCTCGGCCATCAGGGCGCCGTCCGGGTTGTCGACGTCCAGCAGCACGGTGTACTGCACCACTTGGCTGCCGGTGGTGCCATTGACGGCGCTGGCCGGGCTGCCACCGCCCTGGCTGGTCTGGTCCAGCGGCTTGGGCGGGATTGGCAGAATCTGCCGCACCGTGCTGGTCCAGCGGCGTTTGCCGCCGGCCAGGGTGGTGAAGTAGGCGGTCATGCCGGGTTTGACCTTGCCGATGTCGGCTTCCGATACCTGGGCCCAGACGGTCATGGGCGAAAGCTTGGCGATGCGCAGGATCAACGGCGTCTGCTGTTGCGCGTTGAGGGTCTGGCCTTCACGGGCATCGACCGCCACCACGGTGCCGTCCATGGGCGCATAGATCCGCGTATAGCCCAGCTCCGCCTCGTCACTGCGCAGGTTGGCCTGAGCCTGGCGGATCTGCGCCTGGAACATTTCGATGCGTGCCTGGGTCACCTTGAGTTGGGCATCGGCGGCCTGGACGTCTTCGTCGCGGGTTGCCCCGGCGGCGGCCAGGTCGCGCTGGCGCTTGAGCTGCTGCTGGGCCAGTTGAAACTGTGCGCGCTGCTCGGCCAGTTGGGCCTTGAGGTTGTCGATCGAATAGCGCCCGGCGTCGAGCCTGGCTTGCTGGGTGGAGGGGTCGATCTCGACCAGCAACTGGCCTTTGCGCACCGGGTCGCCGGCTTCGACGTGCAATTTATGGATCTGTCCGGAAGCCTGGGCACCCACGTCGACGTAGCGCCGCGGCTGCAGGGTGCCCAAGGCGGTGACGCTGCTTTCGATGTCGGTGCGGGTGACGGCGACCGTGCTGAACGGCTGCGCGCCGAAGGGCAGGGTCTTCCAGGCCAGCAAGCTGCCCAGGCTTAGCAGGGCCAAGCCACCGAGCAGTATCCGACGGCGGGTGTGGGGTAAACGTCTCATGCAGACTTCCAGCCAGGGGTGATGGCCACGCACAGCCAAGAAAGCGGCGCGCACTGAGGTCCCAGTTAGACGAAGGCTGACGGTGCGGATTTAGCGTGATCGGAGGGGAGGATGCCGTGTTGCTGAGAATAATTATAGTTTGTACTATCGCACGTTGACATCACTCAGTCCCGCGTAGCTGCCCGAAACGGCTTTCTGGCAAAGGCAGGCAGGACGACCTCAGGTAACGTCGTGGAACATTACTATCGCGAACTGGTGGGCTTCCTCTCCGCGCGCCTGGGCAGTCGTCAGGCTGCCGAAGACGTCGCGCACGATGCCTATCTGCGGGTACTGGAACGTACCGATGCCGAACGGATCGAGCATCCGCGTGCCTTTCTCTACCGCACAGCGCTCAACCTGGTGGTCGATCGTCACCGGCGCCACCAGGTGCGTCAGGCCGAACCGCTGGAGGTGCTCGACAGCGACGAGCGCTGGCACAGCCCGGCACTCACCCACGACATGCAGCTCGACCAGCGCCTGGCGCTGATGCAGCGCGCCCTGGATGAACTGGGCAAGGTTTGTCGCGACTGCTTCCTGCTGCGCAAGCTCGATGGCCTGTCGCATCAGCAGATTGCCGAGCATCTGGGGGTGTCTCGCAGTGTGGTTGAAAAGCACATCGTCAATGCCATGAAGCACTGCCGTGTGCGCATGCGCGAGTGGGAATCCTGAAAACGGGTGAAAGGCGGATGAAAATTCCGTCACCCCGTCACTTGATTTCTGCGGGTTTCCCGACAACTATCAAGAGAGACCCCAGCCAGGCATAGCTTTGGCGATTGCCGTTACTGGCGCAGTATGGTCAGGGAGTGTCCCTTTTCACCTACTGCCCAGGTCCGACAATGGCAAACAAGACCCTGCGCATCCTCATCGCCGACGAGCACCCTTGCCAGCGTTTGCAGCTGGAGAAACTGCTCAATGGCCTTGGCTATTACCGGATTGCACCCGTGGACAGCTTCGAGGAGCTGCAGCGCCTGGTGCAGTGCGCCTTGCAGCCCTTTCACCTGCTGTTGGGCAACATCGAGCTGGCCAGCCATGTTGGCGTCGACCTGGCGCGCTTCTGCCGGGTCAGCACGCAGATCCAGCATGCCCTGCTTTATCACTCCTCGCAGTTGAAAGTGCCCGCCGTGCCGCAGACCGAACGCCAGTCCGTCAGCCTGAGCCTGCCGCAGGCGCCGGATAACGAGGCGCTCGAGTCGTTCATGGCGATCATCGACGCGCCGCTGCTGGTCGGCAAGCTGCCACTGCCTGTGGCAGCTCCGGCCAGCACACTGCGCCCACGGGTGAACTTCGCGCAGACGGTGTTCAGCCGCTAGCGCCAAGGCGGGCGGGGGAAGGCAGGTATTTGCTATCCTCTTGCCCTTTGCCGATCTGCGGACCCTGCCATGACTGCCATCGATACCGCTCGCCCGCCCCGGTTCAGCCGTGGCGACCACCGGACCCTGGGCCTGGCGGCGCTGGGTGGCGCGCTGGAAATCTACGATTTCATCATCTTCGTGTTCTTCGCCCTGACCCTGAGCAAGTTGTTCTTCCCGCCCGAAATGCCCGAATGGCTGCGCCTGCTGCAAAGCTTCGGGATCTTCGTGACGGGCTACCTGGCGCGGCCGCTGGGGGGCATCGTCATGGCGCATTTCGCCGATCACTTGGGGCGCAAGCGGGTGTTCAGCCTGAGCATCCTGATGATGGCCCTGCCGTGCCTGCTGATCGGCGTGATGCCAACCTATGCCGACATCGGCTACGCGGCGCCACTGGTTTTGCTGGCACTGCGCATTCTGCAGGGGGCTGCGGTCGGCGGGGAGGTGCCAAGCGCCTGGACGTTCGTTGCCGAGCACGCGCCGCAAGGTCGGCGCGGTTATGCCTTGGGTTTCCTGCAAGCCGGGTTGACCTTTGGCTACCTGCTGGGGGCGCTGACCGCGACCTTGTTGGCCCAGGCGTTTACCGCGCAGGAAATTCTCGATTACGCCTGGCGTTACCCCTTCCTGCTCGGGGGGGTATTTGGTGTGATCGGCGTGTGGTTGCGCCGCTGGCTAAGTGAAACACCGGTGTTCATGGCCTTGCGCGAGCGTAAGGAGCAACCCGTGGCGTTCCCCCTGCGGCGGGTGCTGGGCGAGCATCGTGGGGCGTTGCTCCCGGCAGCGCTGCTGACCTGCGTGCTGACGTCGGCAGTGGTGGTGTTGGTGGTGATCACGCCGACGGTGATGCAGCAGCGCTTCGGCATGACCGCTGCGCACACCTTTGCCTTGAGCAGCGTAGGTATCGTGTTCCTGAATATCGGCTGTGTGCTGGCCGGGCTGCTGGTCGATCGCCTGGGCGCCTGGCGTGCGCTGATGATCTACAGCCTGCTGCTGCCGCTGGGTATCGGGGCGTTGTATGCGAGCCTGGTGGGGCAGTGGGGCACGACCTGGCTGGCCTATGCGCTGGCGGGGCTGTGCTGCGGCGTGGTGGGCGTGGTGCCGTCGGTGATGGTCGGGCTGTTCCCGGCGCAGATCCGGGTTTCGGGCATCTCCTTCACCTACAACATTGCCTATGCCCTGTGGGCGAGTACCACACCCTTGGCGCTGATCGCTCTGATGCCGTGGAGCCCGTGGGTGTGTGTCGGCTTTTGTCTGATCATGGGCGCGGTGGGGCTGCTCACGGCCCTGTATTTCGGGCGTCGTGAGCCTTTGGCGTTTGCGGCGGAGCGGATGCCGATCATGTGTGGTGACAAATGAGGCATTAGAGGCAGGTGGGGGGTGGGGCAGACTTCCAGGTGGGGGCTATTGGAATAACCTATTAGCCAAATTTAACCTGGAAGGTTAATTTCTCATGGAAAAGAGAACGCCTCATTGCCCGCTGGAGCGGATAAAAGCCCTGACTGCGGCAAGGCGCGTCAGCCCTACGGGCGCTGCATTAAGAGATGCTAAGGCGCTAGGAATGGATTTTCCGGGCATGCTTGAGGTAATCACTAGCGTGAAGCGCACTGATTTCTACAAAAGCATGACCAGCCATATTGATCACCGGGTTTGGCAGGACGTGTACCGCCCGTTTACAGCGGTTGGCTACGTTTACCTGAAAGTGTCCGTGGTCAACGACGTGCTTATCGTGCCCTTCAAGAAGTTGTAATCATGAGATGTCCAATTTGCGGGGGTGCCGAGCTTGCACCTGACACTTAGGGCATGCCTTATCGCTACAAGGGAGAGACGACCCTGATCCCGGACGTAAGTGGCGATTATTGTTCCGCATGCGGTGAGTGCGTGCTGAACCATGATCAAGCCATGCGTGTCAGCGATCTGATGACGGCATTCGAGCGCCAAGTCAATGCAACTGTAGTGGACCCTTCTTTCATTGCCTCCATCCGCAGGAAGTTCGACCTCGATCAGCGGCAAGCGGGGGAAATTTTTGGTGGCGGGGTCAATGCGTTCTCCCGTTATGAAAATGGCAAGACCACGCCACCCGTGGCGCTGGTAAAGCTGCTGAAGCTACTGGATCGCCACCCCGAACTGTTCGAGGAAGTGCGTACAGCCTGATGCGAGCAGGCAACAAAAAAGCCCCTGACTCCACGGAGGCAGGGGCTTTTGTTGCTGCAGGGGCATGGCCTTACATGTTCGGGTAGTTCGGCCCGCCGGCGCCTTCAGGGGTAACCCAGGTGATGTTCTGGGCCGGGTCCTTGATGTCGCAGGTCTTGCAGTGCACGCAGTTCTGCGCGTTGATCTGGAAGCGCTTGCTGCCGTCTTCCTGGCTGACCACTTCGTACACGCCGGCCGGGCAGTAGCGTTGGGCCGGTTCGTCGTACAGCGGCAGGTTGCTGGCGATCGGTACGTTCGGGTCGGTCAGCTTCAGGTGGCAGGGTTGTTCCTCTTCATGGTTGGTGCTGGAGAGGAATACCGAGCTGAGCTTGTCGAAGCTGAGCTTGCCGTCTGGTTTCGGGTAGTCGATTTTTTTCGAATCGGCCGCGAGCTTGAGGCAGGCGTAGTCCGGCTTGGTGTCGTGCAAGGTGAACGGCAGCTTGCCGCCGAACCAGTTCTGGTCGACATAGTTGAAGGCTGCGCCGAACAACGGGCCGAACTTGTGCATGGCCGGGCCGAAGTTGCGGCTGGCGAACAGCTCTTCATGCAGCCAGCTGGCCTTGAAGGCGTCGACATAGGTAGTGAGTGCGTCGCCACCCTCGCTGCCGGCAATCAATGCGTCGGCCACTGCGTCGGCGGCGAGCATGCCAGACTTCATCGCCGTGTGGCTGCCCTTGATCTTGGCCACGTTCATGGTGCCCAAGTCGCAACCGATCAGCGCGCCACCGTTGAAGACCATCTTCGGCAGCGAGTTGATCCCGCCCTTGGCCAGGGCGCGGGCGCCGTAGCTGATGCGCTTGCCGCCTTCGAGGTACTGGCTGATCACCGGGTGGTGCTTGAGGCGCTGGAACTCGTCGAACGGCGACAGGTACGGGTTGGCATAGGACAGGTCGACGATCAGGCCGACCACCACCTGGTTGTTTTCCAGGTGATACAGGAACGAGCCACCGGTGTTCTCGGTGCTCACCACGTCCAGCGGCCAGCCGGCAGTGTGTACCACCAGGCCCTGTTGGTGCTTGCTCGGGTCGATTTCCCAGATTTCCTTGAGGCCGATGCCGTAATGCTGGACGTCGGCTTCACTGTCGAGGTTGAAGCGCTTGATCAGCTGCTTGCCGATGTGCCCACGGCAGCCTTCGGCGAACAGCGTGTACTTGGCGCGCAGTTCCATGCCAGGGGTGTACAGGCCGTCTTTCGGGTTGCCTTCGCGGTCGACACCCAGGTCGCCGGTGACGATACCGCGCACCACGCCGTTTTCATCGAATAGCGCTTCCTGGGCAGCGAAACCTGGGTAGATCTCCACGCCCAGGTTCTCGGCCTGCTGGGCCAGCCAGCGGCACAGGTTG
Organism: Pseudomonas sp. SWRI77; assembly: GCF_014269105.1. Classification (NCBI taxonomy): domain Bacteria; kingdom Pseudomonadati; phylum Pseudomonadota; class Gammaproteobacteria; order Pseudomonadales; family Pseudomonadaceae; genus Pseudomonas; species Pseudomonas sp. SWRI77. Next base: position 44,395 of record NZ_JABWRV010000011.1, read on the forward strand.
CCCAGCGAGATGATGTAGTTGCCCTCGTTGTGCATGGTCTTGGGCACGAACAGGTCCGGGACCTTGATCGAGCTGCCGCCATCCTTGAGCACGTAGATGTCGTCGCGCTTTACCGCAGTGTTGAGCGGTGCGCCGAGTTCTTTCCAGTCGGGGAACAACTCGTTCAGTGCGCGCGGTTCGAATACCGCGCCGGAGAGGATGTGGGCACCGACTTCAGAGCCTTTCTCGACCACGCAGACGCTGATCTCGCTACCGGCTTCGGCGGCCTTCTGCTTCAGGCGGCAGGCGGCGGACAGCCCCGCCGGGCCGGCGCCGACGATGACCACGTCGAATTCCATGTATTCGCGTTCCACTGGTTCTCTCCTACTCATCAAGGCTCGTGCTGTTGCTTGGTCTTATGGGTGTGGGGTGATCATGCGCACCGCGCTTCACGGGCGCGGAGCTGTAGCAGCGCAGAGGATGGACTACACCGTTTTGTCTTGGCCGCGCATTATATCTACACCACTTGGCGGGTCCAATACAAACGTTTGTTTGAATTTGCCGCAGGCCAGTAAAATCACAGGAGTGCGGCTGGAGGGTGACCGATTTGCCGTATTGACCGGATTGGGTGTTGCGGTCAAGATACGAGCGGTTTTACGTTCGCCGTAGGCTTGTCGCCGGGCGCAGGTACACCTCTAAAAACCAGGTGTGGAGTAAGGCTTTGCGGCCAATTCACGGTTTGTAGTGGAGTTTACACGCCACCACAGAAAATGACCCGCGGGTATTTACCGCAAGCGTCATGACAAGACTGCTCGGTCACCTTGAAGTTTGCTCTACCCGGTACGTTTTTAGAGGTGCCCTTGTACCCACGCGCATCGCCGGGCATGTCCCCAGGCGACTTTCTATTCACCGGAGAGTAACGAGGAATCCATGAAGGTTCTTGTAGCTGTCAAACGAGTGGTCGACTACAACGTCAAGGTTCGCGTCAAAGCGGACAACTCCGGCGTCGACCTTGCAAACGTCAAGATGTCCATGAACCCCTTCTGCGAAATCGCCGTTGAGGAAGCCGTACGCCTGAAAGAAAAGGGTATTGCGACCGAGATCGTCGTGGTTTCCGTCGGCCCGACCACTGCCCAGGAGCAACTGCGTACCGCCCTGGCCCTGGGTGCCGATCGCGCCATCCTGGTAGAAGCCGCTGACGAACTGAACTCCCTGGCCGTGGCCAAGGCGCTCAAGGCTATCGTCGACAAAGAGCAGCCACAGCTGGTCATCCTCGGCAAGCAGGCCATCGACAGCGACAACAACCAGACCGGCCAGATGCTGGCCGCGCTGACCGGTTACGCCCAGGGTACCTTCGCCTCCAAGGTGGAAGTCGCTGGCGACAAACTGAACGTCACTCGTGAAATCGATGGCGGCCTGCAGACCGTATCGCTGAACCTGCCAGCGATCGTCACCACCGACCTGCGCCTGAACGAGCCGCGCTACGCGTCGCTGCCGAACATCATGAAGGCCAAGAAAAAGCCGCTGGAAACCGTCACGCCAGACGCGCTGGGCGTTTCCCTGGCCTCCACCAACAAGACCCTCAAGGTCGAAGCGCCTGCTGCACGCAGCGCAGGTATCAAGGTCAAGTCGGTGGCAGAACTGGTCGAGAAACTGAAGAACGAGGCGAAGGTAATCTAAATGACTATCCTGGTTATCGCTGAATACGAAAACGGCGCCGTGGCCCCGGCCACCCTGAACACTGTCGCCGCTGCCGCCAAAATCGGTGGTGATGTGCACGTGCTGGTCGCAGGCCAGAACGTCGGTGGTGTCGCCGAAGCCGCTGCCAAGATCGCCGGTGTTGCCAAGGTGCTGGTGGCTGACAACGCCGCCTATGCCCATCTGCTGCCAGAAAACGCAGCGCCGCTGATCGTCGAGCTGGCCAAGGGCTATAGCCACGTGCTGGCCCCGGCCACCACCAACGGCAAGAACATCCTGCCGCGCGTTGCCGCACTGCTGGACGTCGACCAGATCTCCGAGATCATCGCGGTCGAATCGGCCGACACCTTCAAGCGCCCGATCTACGCCGGTAACGCCATTGCCACTGTGCAATCCAGCGCTGCGGTCAAGGTCATCACCGTGCGTACCACCGGTTTCGACGCAGTCGCGGCCGAAGGCGGTTCTGCCTCGGTTGAAACCGTCGCTGCCGCCCATGACGCTGGCAAGTCGTCCTTCGTGGGTGAAGAGCTGGCCAAGTCCGACCGCCCAGAGCTGACTGCAGCCAAGATCGTCGTTTCCGGCGGCCGTGGCATGGGCAACGGCGACAACTTCAAGCACCTGTACAGCCTCGCCGACAAGCTCGGCGCTGCTGTGGGCGCCTCGCGCGCTGCGGTCGACGCAGGTTTTGTGCCCAACGACATGCAGGTCGGCCAGACCGGCAAGATCGTCGCACCGCAGCTGTACATCGCCGTCGGTATCTCCGGCGCGATCCAGCACCTGGCGGGCATGAAAGACTCCAAAGTGATCGTTGCGATCAACAAGGACGAAGAAGCGCCGATCTTCCAGGTTGCCGATTACGGCCTGGTCGCTGACCTGTTCGAAGCGGTTCCGGAGCTGGAAAAGCTGGTCTGATCCGCCTGCTTCACTTATAAAGAAGCCCGGCCCTCGTACTGAGGGCCGGGTTTTTTTATGGATTTCAGTGTCACAGCCAGGAGTGAGCATGAGGTTTGGCAAAGCAGGCGGGGTGCTGGCGTGCATGGCGGCGTTGCTGTCGTCGGCGACAATGGCAGCAGGCAAGTGCGAGCGCCTGGTGGCGACCGGCAGCCCTGATGCGCCTCCCTACTCCTGGCAGGACCCGAAGGACCCAAAGCACCTGATTGGCGCCAATGTCGAGCTGTTGCAGCAGGTGGCCAGCGAGCTGGGGGTCAAGGTGGACGTGCTGAGTGCCGGTCGGCGCGACCAGGCCCTTGAGGAGGTTCGCAGCGGGCGTATGGACCTGCTGCTCGATACCCCGCTGCAGGTCGGGCAACTGACGGCGCTGGACTATATCCACCCACCTTTGCAGTTGAACGAATACCTGGTCTGGACCCGTCATGACGCTGAGCTGGCCTTCGATGGCCCGGCGGACCTGGCCAACTACCAGGGCAGCTTGTCCGAGCGCGCACGTCTGACCCCCGCCTTTGAAGCCTTTGCCAAATCGCACCTGAAGTTGCAGCCGGCGCAGAACCTGACCCAGGCGTTCCAGAAGCTGGTGCTGGGGCAGGTGGACTATGTGCTTGCCGGGCGCTACTCCGGCATGGCCATGACCCAGAGCCTGGGCATGAGCAACGACCTGATTGCCCGCGGCCTGCCGGTAGATCGCCCTGGGTTGTACCTGGCTGTGTCACACAACTCGGCATGCAATGACAGCTGGCTGCGTGGGCAATTGGCGAAAAAACTGACAGAATTGCCGATCTCCGGTGCGTCCGAGGCTGTGCTGCAACGTAATGTCGAGCGCTGGAAGGCGCAGATGCAGGTGCCGCTGGACGCCCCCAAACACTAGGAAGATTGCGTGAGAATCCAACCACTGATCCTTGCTCTGGCCGTGCTCGGCCTGGCGGGTTGCGCCAACGACCCGGCGCCGAACGAGCAACTGCGCATTTCCGAGCAGGCGCTGGAACAGGCCAAGGCTGTCGGCGCCACCGACCAGGTCGAAGCGCTGAAGCTGGCCGAAGACAAGCTTGCCCGGGCCAAGACCAACATGCTCACCGAAGACTTTCGCGATGCGCGCATGCGTGCCGAGCAGGCTGAGCTGGATGCGCGCCTGGCCGAGGCGCAGGTGTTGAACCAGAAGAGTGAAGAGCAGCTGCAACTGCTGCAGTCGCGGGTCAAGCGCCTGCGCAAACAGCTGGAGGTGCAGCCATGATGCGTTCTACACCCATGGCCGCGCTGGTATTGCTGGCGTTGACCGCAGGCTTGCAGGGTTGCGCCAGCCAGCGCAGCGAGGCGGCACTGGATGAGGCCAGTGCAACCTTCCAGAAGGTCAAGGACGATTCCGACGTGCTGCGCAGCGCGCCCCGCGACGTGATCCGCGCAGGTGAATCACTGGCGCGGGCCGAGCGCCTTTCCAGTTATGTCGGCACCGGCACCGATGTACGCCATTACGCCTACCTGAGTCAGCGCTACAGCGAAATCGCCAGCGAGCACGCCAAGCTCGCGCTGAACCAGGAGCGCCTGGCCAAGCTCGACCTTGAGCGTCAGCGTCTGCAGCTGGCGCTGCGTGAGGCGAAGCTGGCCAGCGTCCAGCAGCAAGGCAAGTGGGTCGAATCGCAGATTGCCGCGCTGGCTTCGGAGCAGACGGACCGTGGCCTGGTGATGACCCTGGGTGACGTGCTGTTCGATACCGGGCGTGCCGACCTGAAAAACTCGGCCAGCCGCACCGTGCTCAAGCTGGTGCAGTTCCTTCAGCTCAATCCGCGCCGGGTGGTGCGTATCGAGGGGTACACCGACAGCACCGGTGCGCCGGAAGACAACCTGAAGCTTTCGCGTGATCGCGCGCAGGCAGTGGCCGACATGCTGGCGGACTTGGGTATCGACGAGAAGCGTCTGCAGGTTGAAGGCTACGGTGACCAGTACCCGATCGAGGCCAACGCGTCGGAGCGGGGCAGGGCGCAGAATCGCCGGGTCGAGATCGTCTTCTCTGATGACAAGGGCAAGCTCGCGCCAGCGCGTTGATCCCCTCGATGATCGGCGAACAGTTGTAGGCGCGGCCCTGCGTCGCGAAAAGGGGGGCGAAGCAGGCTCCGGATTTTGCGCTGACACATAAAGCGCTGGGGCCGCGCTGCGGCCCTTTCGCGACGCAAGGCCGCTCCTACAACCAAGCGCGCAATCCTGGGAAATTGGCCGGGTGCTGTCACGCAACTGTATTGTTGGCTATTCTGCAATCTGTCCCCGTACACTTCGCAACTGTTACGGTATTCTCTGCCGTCAGTGTGTCGCACAAGAATAACGAGCCCGTCCGCGCGTCGAGATATCGCCATGACCAACCTGCTGCTATATCAGCGTATCGCCCAGCAACTGGCCGATGACATCCGTCGCGGTGTCTACCAGCCAGGCGAGCGCGTGCCGTCGGTGCGCAAGATGAGCGCCCAGCTCAATGTCAGCCACGCCACGGTGTTGCAGGCCTATGCCAATCTCGAAGACCAGGGGCTGATCCGCGCGCGCCCGCAGTCGGGCTATTACGTTCACCAGACCCCGGCCCTCACCGCGCAAACGCCGGATATCGCCCGGGTGGAGCGCCCGGGCCTGGTGACTCGGGCAAGCATCATCCAGCAGGTATTGACCGAGGCGCGCCGCGATGGCGTGTTTCCGTTCGGCGCAGCGGTGCCCCACGTGGACTACCTGCCGGTGCGCGCCCTGCATCAGCAGATTGCCAAGGTAACTCGCTTTCACAGCCCGCGCGCATTCAGTTACATGTTCAGCCCGGGCTTTGAGCCGTTGCGCCGGCAGATTGCCATTCGCATGCGCGATGCCGGCGTGTTGGTAGACCCGCGTGAAGTCATCGTGACCCATGGCTGTGTCGATGCGCTGCAGATGTCGCTGCGGGTGCTGACTCGTCCAGGCGACCTGATCGCCGCCGAGTCGCCGACCTACTACGGCCTGCTGCAGTTGGCCGATTTGCTTGGCCTGAAGGTGATCGAGATCCCCAGCGACCCGTCTACGGGCATCAGCCTCGAGGCCTTGCAGTTGGCCGCCAACCAGTGGTCGATCAAGGCGCTGGTACTGACCTCGCGCCTGAGCAACCCGTTGGGTGGCACCATCCCTGAAGAACGCCAGAAGCAATTGCTACGCCTGGCCTCGGACTTCGATATCCAGATCGTCGAAGACGACATCTATGGCGAGCTGATGTTCGAGCAGGGCAAGACCAAGGCGCTCAAGGCATTCGATCGGCTCGACCGGGTCATCTACTGTTCGAGTTTTTCCAAGACGTTGTCACCGGGTGTGCGGGTCGGCTGGATGGTGGCGGGGCGCTACCAGGATGAAATCCAGCGGCTGCAGACGTTCACCACCCATTCGGCGTGCAGCGTGACGCAGATGGGGGTGGCCGCCTATCTGGAGAACGGCGGCTATGACCGCCATCTGCGCTACATCCGCCAGGAGTACCGCAAGAACCTCAGTGCCTACCAGTTGGCGGTGCAACAGCACTTCCCTGAAGGCACCCAGATGACCCGGCCTACCGGTGGCTTCATCCTTTGGGTGAGCCTGCCGGGGCGGGTCAATACCCAGGACTTGCATGTGCGGGCGCTGGAGCAGGGTATCAGTATCGCGCCCGGGTTGATCTTCAGTAACACTGAGCAGTTCAACCACTGCATCCGGCTTAACTGCGGGATTCCGTGGAATAAAGAGGCCGAGCGGGCGGTGATCACCCTTGGCCTTTTGGCTCAGCAATTGTGCAGAGAGCCTACGGGTTCACTTTTGTAGGCTTGCCAGGCGCAGGCGGAACAGGGAGCATATGCATTTTTCCAGCCTGACTGTCGATGTCCATGAAACTGTTGCGCTGTATCGCCCTTAGTTTTTGCCTCGTGCCGCTCTGCCACTTTGGCGCAGTGGCGCAGGCTGCTCAGCCTGCCGCCGAGGCACAGGCTCGCCAGGCCAAGCCTGCGCAGAAGGCCCCTGCCAAGCCTGTGTCGAAGCAGGCTGTCAGCAAGGCCAAGCCTAAGCCCAAGCCAAAGCCAAAGCCAAAGTCTGCGCGCAAGCCGGTCAGCAAGGCGGTGGCCAAGCCGCTGCCCCAGCCCAAGCTCGACCTGAGCCTGCCTGTCGAAATGGTCAATGACCTTGAGCCGAATGTCGGCAGTTCGGCCACGCGGCGCAAACCTTTGCTGCCCGCAATGTTTACCGAAAAACCCCAGGGCCATGAAAGCCCGTTCCAGCTCAATGGCCGATTGATCAGCAATGAAATGCAGCTGCAGTTGCGCAATGAAAGCCGCCGCGATGTTGAAGGGGCAGCGATCGAATTTGAGTACCGCCAGTAGCCAGTGAACTGACTGCCGGGTCACGGCAGATTTCATCGGGCCAGCAATTTCAAACGCACGTTTGAGCGGTTACTATCCGGGGGCGTTCGTCCCGTTTTGCTCCACAGAGACCTGATTTTGATGAATAGCCATGAATTGCCGTGAGGGGTGTGGTGCCTGCTGCATCGCCCCGTCCATCAGCTCTGCCATGCCGCGCATGCCGCATGGCAAGCCGGCCGGTGAGCGCTGCCTGCACCTGACTGTCGACAACCTCTGCGACCTGTTCGGCAAGCCCGAACGCCCGGCGGTGTGCGGCGGTTTCAAGGCGGATGTCGAGGTGTGCGGCAGTGATCGCGATGAGGCAATCAGGATTCTCGGCTGGTGGGAGCAGATGACGGCGGCGTGACAGGCTGGATCTTCGACAACAAGGATAAAGATGATGAGATCGTTCAAGCGTATTGCACTGCTGTGTGGCATGGGTGTGTTGCTGGCGCCCGCCGCCTGGGCCGAGAACTGGCAGGTGGCCAAGGACGAGGAGGGCATCAAGATCTCCCTCAGTGAAGTGGCGGGCTCCGAGTACAAGGCCTATCGCGGTGTCACCGTGATTAAAGCGCCACTGGCCAAGGTCCAGGCGCTGCAGGAAGACGTGGTCGGGGCTTGTGCCTGGATTCACGAGTGCAAGTCGCAGAAGCTGCTCAAGCACGAAGGCGACCAGAGCTGGACCTACACCCAGTTCAATACGCCCTGGCCGGTGACGCCGCGCGATTCGGTGCTGCATGTCACCACGGTCAAGGGTGCGGATGGCAGCCTGACGCGTAACCTGAAGGGAGAGCCGACCTATATCCCGGAAGAGAAGGGCTTTGTGCGAGTGGCAAAGGTCGAGGGCTTCTGGAAGTTGGTACCCAAGGGGGGCAGCACGGAAGTGACCTATCAGGTGCACACCGAGCCGGGTGGCAGTGTGCCGGCGATGGTGGCCAACAAATTCGTGGTCGATGCGCCGTTCAATACCCTGAAAGCGTTGCGTGAGCGGGCTGAGAAAAACTGAATGAGTCGGGTTGCCTGCGAGGCAATAAAAAAGGCTGCCCGAGGGCAGCCTTTTTGCGTTCGGCTCGATGAGCTTACTTGCGATCCTTCAGTGCAGCGATGTCGCGCTTCTGCTCGCCGGTGTACAGCTGGCGCGGGCGGCCAATCTTGTACGGGCTGGAGAGCATTTCTTTCCAGTGCGAGATCCAGCCTACAGTACGTGCCAGGGCGAAGATCACGGTGAACATGCTGGTCGGAATGCCGATCGCCTTGAGGATGATCCCCGAGTAGAAGTCGACGTTCGGGTACAGCGAGCGCTCGATGAAGTACGGATCGGTCAGGGCGATTTCTTCCAGGCGCATGGCCAGTTCCAGCTGCGGGTCGTTCTTGATGCCCAGCTCGCGCAGGACTTCGTCGCAGGTCTGCTTCATCACGGTGGCGCGCGGGTCGCGGTTCTTGTACACGCGGTGACCGAAGCCCATGAGCTTGAACGGGTCGTTCTTGTCCTTGGCCTTGGCGATGAAGGTGTCGATGTTCGAGACATCGCCGATTTCATCGAGCATGGTCAGTACGGCTTCGTTCGCACCGCCGTGGGCAGGGCCCCACAGTGCGGCGATACCGGCGGCGATACAGGCAAACGGGTTGGCACCCGACGAGCCGGCCAGGCGCACGGTGGAGGTGGAGGCGTTCTGCTCGTGGTCGGCGTGGAGGATGAAGATCCGGTCCATTGCCTTGGCCAGCACCGGGCTGATCGGTTTGATCTCGCACGGGGTGTTGAACATCATGTGCAGGAAGTTTTCCGCGTACGACAGGTCGTTGCGCGGGTACATCATCGGCTGGCCCATGGAGTACTTGTAAACCATCGCGGCCAGGGTCGGCATCTTGGCGACCAGGCGCACCGCGGAGATTTCGCGGTGTTGCGGGTTATTGATGTCCAGGGAGTCGTGGTAGAACGCCGACAGGGCGCCGACCACACCGCACATCACCGCCATCGGGTGAGCGTCGCGGCGGAAACCGTTGAAGAAGGACTTCAGCTGCTCGTGAACCATGGTGTGGTTCTTCACGGTGCTGACGAACTGAGCCTTCTGCTCGGCATTCGGCAATTCGCCGTTGAGCAGCAGGTAGCAGGTTTCGAGGTAGTCCGACTGCTCGGCGAGCTGTTCGATCGGGTAGCCGCGGTGCAGCAGAATACCCTTGTCGCCGTCGATGTAGGTGATCTTCGACTCGCACGAGGCGGTCGCCATGAAACCAGGGTCGAAGGTGAAGTGACCTGTGGCCCCCAACCCGCGGACGTCGATTACATCAGGACCAACGGTGCCGGTTAAAATGGGCAGCTCGACGGGGGCAGCGCCCTCGATGACCAACTGCGCTTTTTTGTCAGCCATGTGGCCTCCTATTAATGCTTGAAATCATCAGACAGACCCCCCACGCAGGGCCCGCACCACTATAGAGGGATAAATTCAGATGTCAATTTGCCTAAAGGCTGGTTGAAACGGGCTCCGAGGCCTGATTTTTCTCGAAATTGTCGCCCATTTACGCCTTTTGCTGGCTAAAGGCAATGCGCTATTTGGGCTACCCCATCACGTTGTCATAAGCAGCCTAACTGTCTATACTCGGCACCCGACCGCCAGGGGCTTGCAAGCCCGAACTGCTGGGGGTCGCCGTTCCCTGGGTGGTGGGTACCTGACCAGTACACTTACCAACAACTTTGCCCTGTTCGCTAGGGGCTCTTCAGTGTGAAAAAAGCCGTGAAAAGCCAACGACCTGTAAACCTAGACCTAAGGACCATCAAGCTCCCGATCACCGCGTACACGTCCATTCTGCACCGTATCTCCGGCGTCATCCTGTTCCTCGGCCTGGCCATCATGCTTTATGCATTGGGCAAGTCCCTGGGTTCCGAGGAAGGCTTCGGTGAGGTGAAGGCGTGTCTGACCAGTCCGCTGGCCAAACTGGTGACCTGGGCCCTGCTGTCCGCCCTGCTGTATCACCTGGTGGCAGGTGTACGCCACCTGATCATGGACATGGGCATCGGTGAGACGCTGGAAGGCGGCAAGCTGGGCTCGAAAATCGTGATTGTCATCTCCGTGGTGGTGATCGTTCTGGTGGGAGTTTGGGTATGGTAACCAATGTCACGAACCTGTCGCGTTCGGGCCTCTATGACTGGATGGCACAGCGCGTCTCTGCGGTCGTTCTCGCGGCTTACTTCCTCTTCCTGATCGGTTACGTCGTAGCCCACCCAGGTATCGACTATGCCCAGTGGCACGGTCTGTTCTCCAACAACGCGATGCGGATCTTCAGTCTGCTGGCCCTCGTTGCCCTGGGCGCTCACGCCTGGGTCGGCATGTGGACCATTGCCACCGACTACCTGACGCCGATGGCGTTCGGCAAGTCGGCAACTGCGATTCGTTTCCTGTTCCAGGCGGTATGCGGCGTTGCGATGTTCGCTTACTTCGTCTGGGGTGTGCAGATTCTCTGGGGTATCTGATCCATGGCTAGCATTCCTACTATTTCCTTCGACGCCATCATCATTGGCGGCGGCGGCGCCGGCATGCGCGCAGCGCTGCAGCTGGCACAGGGCGGTCACAAGACTGCCGTGGTCACCAAGGTCTTCCCGACCCGTTCGCACACTGTATCCGCCCAGGGCGGCATCACCTGCGCCATCGCTTCGGCCGACCCGAACGACGACTGGCGCTGGCACATGTACGATACCGTCAAAGGTTCCGACTACATCGGTGACCAGGACGCTATCGAATACATGTGTCAGGAAGGCCCGGCTGCGGTCTTCGAGCTGGACCACATGGGCCTGCCGTTCTCGCGCACCGAAACCGGCCGTATCTACCAGCGTCCGTTCGGTGGCCAGTCCAAGGACTTCGGCAAAGGCGGCCAGGCTGCTCGTACCTGCGCAGCGTCCGACCGTACCGGTCACGCACTGCTGCACACCCTCTATCAGGGCAACCTGAAAGCGGGCACCACCTTCCTGAACGAGTACTACGCGGTTGACCTGGTGAAGAACCAGGACGGCGCGTTCGTCGGTGTGATCGCGATCTGCATCGAAACCGGCGAAACCCTGTACATCAAGTCCAAGGCCACCGTTCTGGCCACTGGCGGTGCGGGCCGTATCTACGCCTCGACCACCAACGCCCTGATCAACACCGGTGACGGTGTCGGCATGGCCCTGCGTGCCGGCGTGCCGGTGCAGGACATCGAAATGTGGCAGTTCCACCCAACCGGCATCGCCGGCGCCGGTGTACTGGTCACCGAGGGTTGCCGCGGTGAAGGTGGCTACCTGATCAACGCCCACGGCGAGCGCTTCATGGAGCGTTACGCGCCGAACGCGAAAGACCTGGCCGGCCGCGACGTGGTTGCCCGTTCCATGGTCAAAGAGATCATCGCCGGCAACGGCGTGGGCCCGAACAAGGACCACGTACTGCTGAAGCTGGACCACCTGGGCGAGGAAGTGCTGCACAGCCGCCTGCCAGGTATCTGCGAACTGTCCAAGACCTTCGCCCACGTCGACCCGGTTGTCGCGCCGGTGCCGGTCGTACCGACCTGCCACTACATGATGGGTGGTGTCGCCACCAACATTCATGGCCAGGCCATCACCATGGACGCCGAAGGCAAGGACCACATCATCCCGGGCCTGTTCGCCGTAGGTGAAGTGGCGTGCGTATCGGTCCACGGTGCCAACCGCCTGGGCGGCAACTCGCTGCTCGACCTGGTAGTGTTCGGCCGTGCTGCCGGCCTGCACCTGGAGAAGGCGCTGACCGAAGGCGTCGAGTACCGCGATGCCAGCGATACCGATGTCGACGTTGCCCTGAACCGCCTGAACAAGCTCAACGAGCGTACCACTGGCGAAGACGTGGCAAGCCTCAAGCGCGAGCTGCAAAGCTGCATGCAGAACTACTTCGGTGTATTCCGTACTGGCGAATACATGCAGAAGGGTATCGAGCAGCTGGCGGGCCTGCGTGACCGCATCGCCAACGTGAAGATCAACGACAAGTCCCAGGCCTTCAACACCGCGCGTATCGAAGCGCTGGAGCTGCAGAACCTGCTGGAAGTTGCCGAAGCTACCGCCATTGCGGCCGAAGCCCGTAAAGAGTCGCGCGGCGCTCACGCCCGTGAAGACTTCGAAGACCGTGACGACGAGAACTGGCTGTGCCACACCCTGTACTACCCGGGTGAGAAGCGCGTTGCCAAGCGTGGCGTCAACTTTGCGCCGAAGACCGTACCGGCCTTCGAGCCAAAAATCCGGACTTACTAAGGGTGGCTGCTATGTTGAAAGTCGAAGTTTACCGTTACAACCCCGACACCGACTCGGCGCCCAAGATGGAGTCGTTCGACGTCGATACCGGCGGCAAGGACCTGATGGTTCTGGACGTGCTGGCACTGATCAAGGAAAAGGACGAGGGTTTCTCGTACCGTCGCTCGTGCCGTGAAGGCGTGTGCGGTTCCGATGGCATGAACATGAACGGCAAGAACGGCCTGGCCTGCATCACCCCGCTGTCGGGCGTGGTCAAGGGCAACAAGCTGGTGCTGCGCCCGCTGCCGGGCCTGCCGGTCATTCGTGACCTGGTCGTCGACATGAGCATCTTCTACAAGCAGTACGAGAAGGTGAAGCCATTCCTGCAGAACGATACGCCGCCGCCGGCCATCGAGCGTCTGCAGTCGCCAGAAGAGCGTGACAAGCTGGACGGCCTGTACGAGTGCATCCTGTGCGCTTGCTGCTCGACTTCCTGCCCATCGTTCTGGTGGAACCCGGACAAGTTCCTGGGCCCCGCTGCTTTGCTGCAGGCCTATCGCTTCCTGGCCGACAGCCGTGACACCAAGACTCAGGAGCGCCTGGCGTCCCTGGATGACCCGTTCAGCGTATTCCGCTGCCGCGGGATCATGAACTGCGTAAACGTTTGCCCGAAAGGTCTGAACCCGACCAAGGCAATCGGTCACGTACGTAACATGCTGCTGCAAAGCGGCACCTGATTCATCGAGTTGTACCTGCAGTAAGCCGAGGTGCGGGTGGTGAGCCCGCACTGAGGTAAAACTCGAGCAAGGGCCCACAAAGCCCGCGCTCATTACCTATGAAGATATGAGACCAGCAGGGGCTTTCCGGGCTGGTACCCGGAAAATCAGCAGGATCCAAGTGGCGTGGTTCAGTCGCTGTGTTCGGACTTTTCCAGGTTTGCTGTGGCTCTCGCCGATCGTCCCCTAACCGAGGGTGACCAAGCATGCAAGAAAGCGTGATGCAGCGCATGTGGGAAAGCGCCCACCTTTCAGGTGGTAACGCTGCATATGTGGAAGAGCTCTACGAACTCTACCTGCACGACCCTAACGCTGTGCCAGAAGAGTGGCGCACTTACTTCCAGAAGTTGCCAGCCGACGGCAGCACCGCTACCGATGTATCGCACTCTACAATCCGCGACCATTTCGTACTGCTGGCAAAGAACCAGCGCCGCGCCCAACCGGTATCCGCCGGGAGCGTGAGCAGTGAACACGAGAAGAAGCAGGTTGAAGTTCTGCGACTGATCCAGGCCTATCGTATGCGCGGTCATCAGGCTGCCAAGCTCGACCCGTTGGGGTTGTGGCAGCGCCCTGCGCCCGTAGACCTGTCGATCAATCACTACGGCTTGACCAATGCCGATCTTGATACGACCTTCCGTGCCGGCGACCTGTTCATCGGCAAAGAGGAAGCGAGCCTACGCGAGATCTTCGAGGCGCTCCAGAAGACATATTGTCGCACCATTGGCGCCGAGTTCACCCATATCGTCGATTCCGAGCAGCGCAGCTGGTTCCAGCAGCGTCTCGAAAGCGTGCGCGGCCGTCCGGAGTTTTCCGCTGACGTGCAGGCCCACCTGCTCGAGCGCGTGACCGCCGGTGAAGGGCTTGAGAAGTACCTGGGCACCAAGTATCCGGGCACCAAGCGTTTCGGCCTGGAGGGTGGCGAAAGCCTGATCCCGATGCTGGACGAGATGATCCAGCGCTCCGGCTCCTACGGTACCAAGGAAGTCGTGATCGGCATGGCCCACCGTGGCCGTCTGAACGTGCTGGTCAACACCTTCGGCAAGAACCCGCGCGAGCTGTTCGACGAGTTCGAAGGCAAGAAGATGAACGAGCTGGGCTCCGGTGACGTCAAGTATCACCAGGGCTTCTCTTCGAACGTGATGACCACCGGTGGCGAAGTTCACCTGGCCATGGCGTTCAACCCGTCCCACCTGGAAATCGTCTCGCCAGTGGTCGAGGGTTCGGTGCGCGCCCGTCAGGACCGTCGCAACGACACCGTTGGCGACAAGGTACTGCCGATCTCGATTCACGGTGATGCGGCATTCGCCGGCCAGGGCGTGGTCCTGGAAACCTTCCAGATGTCGCAGACCCGCGGTTTCAAGACCGGCGGTACCGTGCACATCGTGATCAACAACCAGGTCGGCTTCACCATCAGCAACCCGCTGGATGCGCGCTCCACCGAGTACGCCACCGACGTTGCCAAGATGATTCAGGCGCCGATCCTGCACGTCAACGGGGATGACCCGGAAGCCGTGCTGTTCGTGACCCAGCTGGCCATCGATTACCGCATGCAGTTCAAGCGTGACGTGGTCGTCGACCTGGTCTGCTACCGCCGTCGCGGCCACAACGAGGCCGACGAGCCGAACGGTACCCAGCCGCTGATGTATCAGCAGATCAGCAAACAGCGCACCACCCGTGAGCTGTATGCCGAGGCACTGATCCAGGCCGGTCGCATCGACGCCGAGCGTGCTCAGGCCAAGATCGACGAGTACCGCAACGCCCTGGACAACGGCCTGCACGTGGTCAAGAGCCTGGTCAAGGAGCCGAACCGCGAGCTGTTCGTCGACTGGCGTCCGTACCTGGGCCACGCCTGGACCGCGCGTCACGACACCCGTTTCGACCTCAAGACCCTGCAGGACCTGTCGGCCAAGCTGCTCGAGCTGCCGGAAGGCTTCGTCGTCCAGCGTCAGGTGTCGAAGATCTACGAAGATCGCCAGAAGATGCAGGCCGGTGGCTTGCCGATCAACTGGGGTTACGCAGAGACCATGGCGTACGCCACCCTGCAATTCGAAGGTCACCCGATCCGCATGACCGGCCAGGACATCGGCCGTGGCACCTTCTCGCACCGCCACGCGGTGTTGCACAACCAGAAGGACGCCAGCACCTACGTACCGCTGCAGAACCTGTTCCCGGGCCAGCCGCGCTTCGACCTGTACGACTCCTTCCTTTCGGAAGAAGCGGTACTGGCCTTCGAATACGGCTACTCGACCACCACGCCGAACGCGCTGGTGATCTGGGAAGCCCAGTTCGGCGACTTCGCCAACGGTGCGCAAGTGGTGATCGACCAGTTCATCACCAGCGGTGAGCACAAGTGGGGCCGCCTGTGCGGTCTGACCATGCTGCTGCCACACGGCTACGAAGGGCAGGGGCCGGAGCACTCCTCCGCGCGTCTGGAGCGTTACCTGCAGCTGTGCGCCGAGCACAACATCCAGGTGTGCGTACCGACTACCCCGGCACAGATCTACCACCTGCTGCGTCGCCAGGTCATCCGTCCGCTGCGCAAGCCGCTGATCGTCCTGACGCCGAAGTCGCTGCTGCGCCACAAGCTGGCCATCTCGACCCTGGAAGACCTGGCAGAAGGTTCGTTCCAGACCGTGATCCCGGAAATCGACAACCTCGATCCGGCCAAGGTCGAACGCCTGGTCCTGTGCAGCGGCAAGGTCTACTACGACCTGCTGGAAAAACGCCGTGCCGAAGGCCGTGAAGACATCGCGATCGTGCGTATCGAGCAGCTGTATCCGTTCCCGGAAGACGACCTGGTCGAAATCCTGGCGCCATACACCAACCTCAAGCATGCCGTCTGGTGTCAGGAAGAACCGATGAACCAGGGCGCCTGGTACAGCAGCCAGCACCACATGCGCCGTATCCTGGGCCGCCACAACAAGGCACTGGTCCTGGAATACGCCGGCCGCGACGCTTCTGCCGCGCCAGCCTGTGGTTACGCTTCGAAGCACGCCGAACAGCAGGAAAAACTGCTGCAAGACGCCTTCACTGTCTAACGCCTTCGCGCACCTGAAACCGAATTTAAGGAAACACAGATAATGGCTATCGAGATCAAAGCCCCAACCTTCCCGGAATCGGTTGCCGATGGCACCGTTGCCACCTGGCACAAGAAGCCGGGCGAAGCCGTCAAACGTGACGAGCTGATCGTCGACATCGAGACCGACAAAGTCGTCCTGGAAGTCCTGGCCACCGCCGATGGCGTGATGGGTGACATCGTCAAGGGCGAGGGCGACACCGTCCTGTCCGACGAAGTGCTGGGTTCGATCGTTGAAGGTGGCGCTGCTGCCGCGCCTGCCGCTGCCCCAGCCGCTGCTGCCCCGGCTGCCGCTGCCGCCGATGCTGGCGAAGACGACCCGGTTGCCGCGCCTGCCGCGCGCAAGCTGGCCGAAGAAAACGGTATCGACCTGGCTACCGTTGCCGGCACCGGCAAAGGCGGTCGCGTTACCAAGGAAGACGTGGTTGCTGCAGTCGCCAACAAGAAGTCGGCCCCTGCCGCAGCACCGGCTGCCAAGCCTGCCGCTGCTGCCCCGGTTGTGACCGCCGCTGGTGATCGCACCGAGAAGCGCGTGCCGATGACCCGTCTGCGTGCCAAGATTGCCGAGCGTCTGGTCGAAGCCCAGTCCAACATGGCGATGCTGACCACCTTCAACGAAGTCGACATGACCGAAGTCATGGCCCTGCGTTCGAAGTACAAGGACCTGTTCGAGAAGACCCACAACGGCGTACGCCTGGGCTTCATGTCGTTCTTCGTCAAGGCCGCCACCGAAGCCCTGAAGCGCTTCCCGGCTGTCAACGCCTCGATCGACGGCAACGACATCGTCTACCACGGCTTCGCCGACGTCGGCGTTGCCGTCTCCAGCGACCGTGGCCTGGTGGTTCCAGTACTGCGTAACGCCGAGTCGATGAGCCTGGCTGAAATCGAGAACGGCATCGCCACCTTTGGCAAGAAGGCCCGTGACGGCAAGCTGTCGATCGAAGAGATGACCGGCGGCACCTTCACCATCACCAACGGTGGCACCTTCGGTTCGATGATGTCGACCCCGATCGTCAACCCGCCGCAGGCTGCTATTCTCGGCATGCACAACATCATCCAGCGCCCGATGGCCATCAACGGCCAAGTGGTCATCCGCCCAATGATGTACCTGGCGCTGTCGTACGATCACCGCCTGATCGACGGCAAGGAAGCGGTAACCTTCCTGGTCACCATCAAGAACCTGCTGGAAGATCCGTCTCGCCTGCTGCTGGACATCTAATCGCGCAGCTGTAAGCTGCAAGCCGCAAGCTTCAAGCCGAAGCCTGCTGGTCTTGCGGCTTGCAGCTTGCCGCTTGAAGCTAAAAAGGAATCTTTTATGACCCAGAAATTCGACGTAGTGGTGATTGGTGCAGGTCCTGGCGGCTATGTGGCTGCCATCAAGGCTGCCCAACTTGGTCTGAAGACTGCCTGTATCGAGAAATACACCGACGCCGAGGGCAAACTGGCCCTGGGCGGCACCTGCCTGAACGTAGGTTGCATTCCGTCCAAGGCGCTGCTGGACAGCTCCTGGAAGTACAAGGAAGCCAAAGAGAGCTTCAACGTCCACGGTATCTCCACTGGCGAAGTGAAGATGGACGTTGCCGCGATGGTCGGCCGCAAAGCGGGTATCGTCAAGAACCTGACCGGCGGCGTTGCCACCCTGTTCAAGGCCAATGGCGTTACTTCGATCCAGGGCCACGGCAAACTGCTGGCTGGCAAGAAAGTCGAAGTCACCAAGGCTGACGGCACCACCGAAATCATCGAAGCCGAGAACGTGATCCTGGCCTCCGGTTCGCGTCCGATCGACATTCCGCCGGCTCCGGTCGACCAGAACGTCATCGTCGACTCCACCGGCGCCCTGGAATTCCAGACCGTGCCACAGCGTCTGGGCGTGATCGGCGCCGGCGTCATCGGCCTGGAGCTGGGTTCGGTGTGGTCGCGCCTGGGTGCCCAGGTCACCGTCCTGGAAGCCCTGGACACCTTCCTGATGGCTGCCGACACCGCAGTGTCGAAAGAAGCCCAGAAGACCCTGACCAAGCAAGGCCTGGACATCAAGCTGGGCGCGCGCGTCACTGGCTCGAAAGTCAATGGCAACGAAGTCGAAGTCACCTACACCGATGCCAACGGCGAGCAGAAGATCACCTTCGACAAGCTGATCGTCGCGGTCGGCCGCCGTCCAGTGACCACTGATCTGCTGGCTTCGGACAGCGGCGTGACCATCGACGAGCGTGGCTACATCTTCGTTGACGATCACTGCGCTACCAGCGTTCCGGGCGTGTTCGCCATCGGTGACGTGGTTCGCGGCATGATGCTGGCGCACAAGGCCTCGGAAGAGGGCATCATGGTTGTCGAGCGCATCAAAGGCCACAAGGCCCAGATGAACTACGACCTGATCCCATCGGTTATCTACACCCATCCGGAAATCGCGTGGGTCGGCAAGACCGAACAGTCCTTGAAGGCCGAGGGTGTTGAGGTTAACGTAGGCACCTTCCCGTTCGCGGCCAGCGGCCGTGCGATGGCGGCCAACGACACCGGTGGTTTCGTCAAGGTCATCGCCGATGCCAAGACCGACCGCGTACTGGGTGTGCACGTGATTGGCCCATCCGCTGCCGAGCTGGTACAGCAGGGCGCAATCGCAATGGAATTCGGCACCAGTGCCGAGGATCTGGGCATGATGGTCTTCAGCCATCCAACCCTGTCCGAAGCGTTGCATGAAGCAGCGCTGGCAGTGAATGGCGGCGCCATTCACGTAGCCAACCGTAAGAAGCGTTAATTATAAGAAACCACGGCGGGCTGCCCGTCGTGAGTCTTGCGTGCATGACTCACCGCGGAAAGTTCGCCGGATCGGACTACACGGGATAACCCGGGGTCAACGGTCACAGGTGGTGCGGCGCCAGTAATGGCGCAGCGCCGAAGCGCAGTACCTAACGAAGACGGTAAAAAGCATGAATCTTCACGAGTATCAGGGTAAGCAGCTGTTCGCTGAATACGGCCTGCCAGTATCCAAGGGTTTCGCTGTCGATACCCCTGAAGCTGCAGCAGAAGCTTGCGACAAGATCGGCGGTTCCGAGTGGGTTGTAAAAGCCCAGGTTCACGCAGGTGGTCGCGGTAAAGCGGGCGGCGTCAAGCTGGTTCGCAGCAAGGAAGACGCCAAGGCGTTCGCTGCGCAATGGTTGGGCAAGCGCCTGGTAACCTACCAGACCGACGCCAACGGTCAGCCAGTGACCAAGATCCTGGTCGAGTCCTGCACTGACATCGCCAAAGAGCTGTACCTGGGCGCTGTAGTCGATCGCTCGAGCCGCCGCATCGTGTTCATGGCCTCCACCGAAGGTGGCGTGGACATCGAGAAAGTTGCTCACGAAACTCCTGAGAAGATCATCAAGGCTACTATCGATCCACTGGTCGGCGCACAGCCGTTCCAGGGTCGTGAACTGGCATTCCAGCTGGGTCTGGAAGGCAAGCAAGTTGCACAGTTCGCCAAGATTTTCGTAGGCCTGGCCAAGCTGTTCAAAGAACACGACCTGGCCCTGCTGGAAGTCAACCCGCTGGTCATCAAGGCCGACGGCGACCTGCACTGCCTGGATGCGAAGATCAACATCGACGCAAACGCCATGTACCGCCAGCCTAAGCTGAAAACCTTCCACGACCCGTCGCAGGACGATCCTCGTGAAGCCCACGCTGCCAGCTTCGAGCTGAACTACGTGGCCCTGGAAGGCAACATCGGCTGCATGGTCAACGGTGCTGGCCTGGCCATGGGTACCATGGACATCGTCAACCTGCATGGTGGCAAGCCAGCCAACTTCCTCGACGTTGGCGGCGGTGCTACCAAAGAGCGCGTTACCGAAGCGTTCAAGATCATTCTGTCCGACAGCAATGTCGCGGCCGTTCTGGTCAACATCTTCGGCGGCATCGTTCGCTGCGACATGATTGCCGAAGGCATCATCGGTGCAGTGAAAGAAGTCGGCGTTAAAGTTCCGGTTGTCGTTCGCCTCGAAGGCAACAACGCCGAACTGGGCGCTAAAGTACTGGCAGAAAGCGGTTTGAACATCATTGCGGCAACCAGCCTGACCGACGCTGCTCAACAAGTTGTCAAAGCTGCGGAGGGCAAGTAATGAGCGTCCTGATCAATAAAGACACCAAAGTCATCTGCCAGGGCTTCACCGGCTCGCAGGGTACTTTCCACTCCGAACAAGCCATCGCCTACGGCACCAAGATGGTCGGCGGCGTTACCCCAGGTAAGGGTGGCACCACCCACCTGGGCCTGCCGGTGTTCAACACCGTCAAGGAAGCCGTGGAAGCGACCGGCGCTGATGCTTCGGTCATCTACGTTCCGGCTCCGTTCTGCAAAGACTCGATCCTGGAAGCTGCCTTCGGCGGCATCAAGCTGATCGTCTGCATCACCGAAGGCATTCCTACCCTGGACATGCTGGATGCCAAGGTCAAGTGCGACGAGCTGGGCGTTACCCTGATCGGCCCTAACTGCCCAGGTGTCATCACCCCGGGCGAGTGCAAGATCGGCATCATGCCAGGCCACATCCACCTGCCAGGCAAAGTCGGTATCGTTTCGCGTTCCGGCACCCTGACCTATGAAGCGGTCAAGCAGACCACCGACGCCGGCTTCGGCCAGTCGACCTGCGTCGGCATCGGCGGTGACCCGATCCCAGGCTCCAACTTCATCGACATCCTGAAGCTGTTCCAGGAAGACCCGAAGACCGAAGCGATCGTCATGATCGGCGAGATCGGCGGTTCGGCTGAAGAAGAAGCCGCGGCCTACATCAAGGCCCACGTCACCAAGCCTGTCGTTTCCTACATCGCCGGTGTTACCGCACCTGCGGGCAAGCGCATGGGCCATGCTGGCGCCATCATCTCTGGCGGCAAAGGCACTGCGGACGAGAAGTTCGCTGCGCTGCAGGACGCAGGTGTTAAAACCGTGCGTTCGCTGGCCGACATCGGCAAGGCCCTGGCCGAGCTGACTGGCTGGGAAGCCAAGAAGTAATACGCTTTACCCCCCACGCGCACAAAGGCCACCTTCGGGTGGCCTTTGTCGTTATCAGCATTGTGTTTTTTGCCCCGCGAAGAGGCCTGAACAGACAACCAGGAATTTTCGATGGGTATGATAGGAATTTTCACAAAGACGTTTTTCCGATCCCTGAGATAATTGCACCGTCCCCGGTCGCACAGACGACAAACACATACGCACATCGGACAAGCAGCACTGTGCCAGTGCGTTTGACTGTCAAAACAGTTAATCTACGCGTTCACTCTGTGCCCGTCCCCCAAAAGGGAACGACACGCTAAACGGGTCTGGCTCATCAAGCCGGGCAGCATTTCCCTCATCCATGGGGAAATCCCTTCTCGAATCCCGATTTCAGCAGTGTGGTACTACCTCAAATGAAAGTTTTAAAAGGCCAGGATATCCTGGCGCTTGGCTTTATGACGTTTGCGCTTTTCGTAGGCGCCGGCAATATCATCTTCCCGCCTATCGTCGGTCTGCAGTCTGGCCCGCACGTATGGATGGCTGCCTTGGGCTTCCTGGTGACCGCCGTGGGCCTACCGGTCATCACCGTGGTCGCGCTGGCCAAGGTCGGTGGCGGCATGGATGCCCTGAGCAGCCCGATCGGCAAGTTCTTCGGTGGCCTGTTGGCGGCCGTGTGCTACTTGTCGGTCGGCCCGCTGTTCGCGACGCCGCGTACCGCGACCGTGTCGTTCGAGGTCGGTGTGGCACCGTTGACCGGCGAAAGCCCGTTGGCGCTGTTCCTCTACAGCCTGGTGTACTTCATCGTGGTGCTGGCGGTGTCCATGTATCCGGGCAAGCTGCTCGATACCGTGGGGCGCTTCCTCGCGCCGCTGAAGATCATCGCCTTGGCGGTGCTGGGTATCGCGGCGTTCGCGCTGCCGGCCGGCACCATCGGTGAAGCGCAACCTGCCTATGCGGCTGCGGCGTTCTCCAAGGGCTTCTCCGATGGCTACCTGACCATGGATACCCTGGGCGCGCTGGTGTTCGGTATTGTCATCGTCAATGCCATCCGCTCGCGCGGCGTCGAATCGCCGAAGCTGATTACCCGCTATGCCATCATCGCCGGCTTGATCGCCGGTGTCGGCCTGGCCCTGGTGTACATCAGCCTGTTCCGCCTGGGGGCGGGCAGCCACGATATCGCGGCTGACGCCACCAACGGTGCGGCCGTATTGCATGCCTATGTGCAGCATACCTTTGGCTCGCTCGGCAGTGGCTTCCTGGCCGTGCTGATCGCGTTGGCGTGCCTGGTGACCGCGGTCGGCCTGACCTGCGCCTGTGCCGAGTACTTCAGCCAGATGCTGCCGTTGTCGTATCGCGCACTGGTGGTGATCTTGGCGGGCTTCTCGTTGCTGATCTCCAACCTGGGCCTGACCAAGCTGATCATGTTCTCGATCCCGGTACTGACGGCGATCTACCCGCCGTGCATCGTGGTGGTGGGCCTGAGCTTCGTCAAAGACCTGTGGAACTCGCCAACGCGCATTCTCGCACCGGTCATGCTGGTGTCGCTGGTGTTCGGCGTCGTCGATGCGATCAAAGGCAGCAGCCTGGCGCATGTACTGCCGGACGCCGTCGCTCACCTGCCGCTGGGTGATCAGGGCCTGGCCTGGCTGGTGCCGTCGGTGGTGACCCTGGCCGCGGCCGTGATCTACGACCGCATGCTGGGCAAGCCGCGCGAGGCGCTGGCCTGATAGGTTGAAGCCTGAGGGCTGCACCGGCCACAAGCCACAGGGTGCCAGCCAGCGGTTTACACCTGAAACCCCGTCTCCGAATGGATGCGGGGTTTTTTGTTGTTTGCCTGGGGCGTTTTTGCAGACGGTTGCGCGAAGCGGCATTATTCGTTGCGGTGGTGTGCCTTTTGCTGCTTGCGGGCGTCGAAACCCGGTCTCTATTCTTTGTGCACCTGGCTTTCGGGAAACCTGCATGAACTTCATTCAAAGCAACTTCAACAACCTGCTGGCAATCTGCTGGTTCGCAGCCTGCTGGGGCGGCTACACCCGTTATGCCATCTGGAAGGGCCGCGACACCGCTTGCCTGGCCAGCGTGCTGCACCTGTACCGCGAAGACTGGATGCGGCGCATGTTGATGCGCGACAACCGCATCGCCGATGCCAGCGTGATCGGCAACCTGGAGCGCAACGCTTCGTTTTTCGCCTCAAGTACCTTGATCATTCTTGCGGGTATTCTCACTGTACTTGGTGCCTCGGACAGGGCGCTGTCGCTGCTGGCCGACCTGCCCTTGGTGCAGCAGACGTCCCAAGGTATGTCGGAAATCAAGTTGCTGTGCCTGGCGACGGTCTTCGTTTATGCCTTCTTCACCTTCAGCTGGTGCATGCGTCAGTACAACTTCGCGGCGGTGCTGGTAGGGTCGGCGCCGATGATTGGCGAGCGCCTGGTCAATGAGCTGGAGCGCAAGGCATTTGCCTCGCGCGCCGCGCGGGTGTTGTCGCTGGCGGCCAACCAGTTCAACTTGGGGTTGCGCGCGTATTACTTTGGCATGGCCCTGTTGAGCTGGTTTATCAGCCCCTGGTTGTTCATGGTGATGAGTGTCGGGGTTGTATTGATTCTCTATCGCCGTGAGTTCCATTCCGATGTGCTGGATGTGATGGTGTTCACACCCACGGAAAGTGCGCCGCTGGATGTCGCTAAGGAGGGCTCGGCTTCCGGCAACTGAAACGTTTAATCGTTAAACTTCAGGCATAAAAAAACCCGACAGTGTCGGGTTTTTTTGTACAAGCCGATTACTGCTTGGCAGGTTCGGCTGGAGTAGCAGGCGCGGTTTCTGGCGCTGGAGTGGCCGGGGCGGCTTCCGGAGCCGGAGTTGCCGGAGCGGCTTCTTCGGCGGCCTTCTGCTGCGCTTCGGCCTGATCTTTGGCAGCTTCAGCGTTTTCCTTGGCGGCTTCGTTCATCTTATCCTGAGCTTCGCCCATTTTTTCCTGGGCTTGCTCGGCGTGTTGCTGTGCGTCTTGGGCTTTGTCTTCGCTCGCTTTATCGCAAGCGGCCAGGCCCATGGCAGCAGCCAGCATCAGAGCAAAAGCAAAAGGTTTACGCATGGGGGTGTATCTCCTTGGTGGAATAAGTGACTTGTTCCTTCGAGTACAACTACGCGGAATAAGTTCCGCGCAGGTTACAGATATATAACGCCCCGTTCTACATAGATTTTTTAACGGTTTTATGCCGTTGCGTCCGCAGCCCTGGAACTTGCCGATGAGCGATTCAACCTTGATGGCCATGGCCGAGCGTTTTCTGTCGGCCTTGAAGCATTGTCAGTTGTTGCAGATGCGCGTGGCGCATGCCGATACGCAGGGCATGACGTTGATCTTGCCGTGGTCGCCGGCAATCGTTGGCAACCCGCAAACCGGCGCGGTGCATGGTGGGGCGCTGACCACGCTGATGGACACTACCTGCGGCATGGCCACCCTGTGTGCGCTGCCACAGTTCGAAGTGTGCCCGACCTTGGACCTGCGCATCGACTACATGCACACAGCCGAGGCTGGCAAGGACATCTATGGCCATGCCCAATGCTACCGGGTGACGCGCGATGTGATCTTCACCCGCGGCAGCGCCTACCAGGACGACCCCAGCCAGCCCATCTGCCAGGTGGTGGGAACGTTCATGCGCCTGGGGCCGCAGATCAAGGGCGGCATTCGCTTCGGCAACAGCCTCAAGGAGGGTGGCGCATGATCCCGCCAGACGTACGCCAGCAACTCAATGCCGCCCACGCGGTGGGCGACTACCGGCCGTTGCTGGCATTGATCCCCTATGCCGGTCTGATCGGCATCGAATGCGAGCGCCAGGGCGAGGACCTGCTTTTTCGCCTGCCAGCCAACCCGGACAACATTGGTAACCCTTTGCTGCCAGCGATTCATGGTGGCGTGATCGCAGGGTTCATGGAGTTGTCTGCGGCGTTGTACCTGCTGATCTACAGCGAGAGTGCGAGCATTCCCAAGGTCATCGACTTCTCCATCGACTACCTGCGCGCCGGGCACTTTCGCGACACCTACGCCCAGTGCCAGTTGTGGCGCCAAGGGCGACGGGTGACCAACGTCGCCATCACCGCCTGGCAAGGTGATCGGCAGTCGCCCATCGCCACCGCCCGGGCACATTTCAAGATCGAACCGGAAAAGCCCTTGAAATCGCCTGGGCAGCCCCCATCTGCATGACATCCGCCATTAACGCAGGCCGAATCGGCTGCAGGCGCCCACTGCCATCAGATCGGAGTTTTGAAGACCATGAGTGTGGAAACACAAAAGGAAACCCTGGGCTTCCAGACCGAGGTAAAGCAGCTGCTGCACCTCATGATTCATTCGCTGTACTCGAACAAGGAAATTTTCCTGCGTGAGCTGGTTTCCAACGCCTCTGACGCGGCTGACAAGCTGCGTTTCGAAGCCCTGGCCAAGCCAGAGCTGCTCGAAGGCGACGCGGATCTGCGCATTCGTCTGAGCTTCGACAAGGACGCCGGCACCATCACGCTCGACGACAACGGCATTGGCATGAGCCGCGAAGACGTCATAACCCACCTGGGTACCATCGCCAAGTCCGGTACTGCCGACTTCATGAAGAACCTCACCGGTGACCAGAAGAAGGACTCGCACCTGATCGGTCAGTTCGGCGTGGGCTTCTATTCGGCCTTCATCGTTGCCGACAAGGTCGACGTCTACAGTCGTCGCGCAGGCCAGCCGGCTGCCGAGGGCGTGCACTGGTCGTCCAAAGGCGAGGGCGAGTTCGAAGTTGCTACCGTAGACAAGCCAGAGCGCGGCACCCGCATCGTGCTGCACCTGAAGAAGGATGAGCAGGAGTTCGCCGATGGCTGGCGCCTGCGCAACCTGGTCAAGAAGTACTCCGATCACATTGCCCTGCCGATCCAACTGCCTAAAGAGCAGGAAGCTGCAGAAGGCGAGGAGCAGCCAGCCGTTGAGTGGGAAACCGTCAACCGTGCCAGTGCCCTGTGGACCCGTCCGCGTACCGAGATCAAGGACGAGGAATACCAGGAGTTCTACAAGCACATCGGCCATGACTTCGAGAACCCGCTGGCCTGGAGCCACAACAAGGTCGAAGGCAAGCTTGAATACAACTCGCTGCTGTACGTCCCGGCCCGCGCGCCGTTCGACCTGTACCAGCGTGAAGCACCGCGTGGCCTGAAGCTGTATGTGCAGCGCGTGTTCATCATGGACCAGGCCGAGTCGTTCCTGCCGCTGTACCTGCGCTTCATCAAGGGCGTGGTCGATTCCAACGACCTGTCGCTGAACGTTTCTCGCGAAATCCTGCAAAAAGACCCGATCATCGACTCGATGAAGACCGCGCTGACCAAGCGCGTGCTGGACATGCTGGAGAAGCTGGCGAAAAACGAGCCAGAGCAGTACAAGGGCTTCTGGAAAAACTTCGGCCAAGTGCTGAAGGAAGGCCCGGCCGAGGACTTCGCCAACAAAGAGAAGATCGCAGGCCTGCTGCGCTTCGCTTCCACCCATGACGACAGCGGTGAGCAGAGTGTCGCCCTGGCCGATTACCTGGCCCGCGCCAAGGAAGGCCAGGACAAGATCTACTACCTCACCGGCGAAACCTATGCGCAGGTCAAGAACAGCCCGCACCTGGAAGTCTTCCGCAAGAAGGGCATCGAGGTCCTGCTGCTGACCGACCGTATCGATGAGTGGCTGATGAGCTACCTCAACGAGTTCGACGGCAAGAGCTTCGTCGACGTCGCCCGTGGCGACCTGGACCTGGGCAAGCTGGATTCCGAGGAAGACAAGAAGGCCCAGGAAGAAGTCGCCAAAGACAAAGAAGGCCTGGTCGAGCGCCTGAAAGGCGCGCTGGGTGACAGCGTTGCCGAGGTGCGTGTTTCCCACCGCCTGACCGACTCGCCGGCAATTCTCGCCATTGGCGAACAGGACCTGGGCCTGCAGATGCGCCAGATCCTCGAAGCCAGCGGGCAGAAGGTGCCGGATTCCAAGCCGATCTTCGAATTCAACCCGAGCCACCCGTTGATCGAGAAGCTGGACCACGAGCAGAGCGAAGACCGCTTCGCCGAGCTCTCGCACATCCTCTTCGATCAGGCGGCCCTGGCGGCCGGCGACAGCCTCAAGGACCCGGCGGCCTACGTTCGTCGCCTGAACAAGCTGTTGGTCGAGCTGTCTGCTTGAGTTGATGCATCGATAAGCCCGCTTCGGCGGGCTTTTTCATGGTGAATGCTAAGGAGTGCTTGATGAGCAAGGTAATCGTCGAATCATTGGTCTATCACCTGTCTGGCAAGGCCTATGAAAGCCGCCTGGTCTACGAGCCTGGTGCGTTGGGGCGGCCGGGGCTGGTGATGGCGCCGAACTGGATGGGTATTGGCGAAGGTGCCGAGCGCATTGCCAGGGAAGTGGCCGAGAAGGGCTATGTGGTGCTGATTGCCGACCTCTATGGGCAGTCGGTGCGGCCGTCCAATGCCGATGAGGCCGGGGCGGCGATGATGCCATTGAAGAACGACCGCGCAGAGCTGCGCAAGCGCATGCAGGAAGCACTCTCGCAACTGCTGGCGCAGTCCAAGGCGTTGTTGGAGCCTGGCAAGGTGGCCACCTTCGGCTTCTGTTTCGGCGGCTGCTGTGCGCTGGAACTGGCGCGTGCGGGTGCCGACCTGAGGGCTGCGGTCTCCTTCCACGGTACCCTGGATACGCCGAAACCGGCAGATGCCAAGCACATCAAGGGCTCGGTGCTGGTGCTGCACGGTGCGTCCGACCCGCTGGTGCCAAAGGAGCAATTGCCAGCCTTCGAAGACGAGATGAATGCGGCCAAGGTCGATTGGCAGTTGCTCAGCTATGGCGGCGCGGTGCATTCGTTTACCGACCCGAATGCGAACGTGCCGGGCAAGATGCAGTACGACCGTCGTACCGCGGAGCGCGCGTTCCGCTCGATGCACAACCTGCTGAGCGAAGTGTTTCAGCGCTGAGGGTGCACTGGGGCCGCACAGCGGCCCCCCATCACCGTGGCAACTCGATCCGCGAAGTCTCCCCCGGCACCGTCGGCCAATCCCCCGCAGCCCATCTCACCCTGGCCCGCTCAATCAAGGCCGGGTCACTTGCCACGAAGTTCCAGTTCATTCGTCGCGGCCCATCCAGCGGTTCGCCGCCGATCAATACCAGCTGGCATTCACCCTCTGCGTACAAGGTGACCGCTTCGCCCTCCGGCAGCACCACCAGGCTGCACGGCTCGACCGCCTCGTCGTTCAGTACCAGCTCGCCGTCAAGCAGATACAGCGCCCGCTGCGCATGTTCATCCGCTACCTGCAGCGTGGTCGCCGGCTGCATGTGTACATGGGCGTAGAGGGTAGGGGAGAGCACCGGTACCGGCGACTCAAGGCAGAACCCGTGGCCGGCAATCATGCAGATGCGTACCCCCAGGTTATCACTGACCGGCAGGCTTGCCGCCGGGTGATGGCTATAGCTTGGCGCGCCCTCCTCGAGTGCGCGCGGCGACGCCAGCCAGACCTGCAGGCCGTGCAGGCGCGAGCCACGGGCAAGCGCATCGGCCGGTGTGCGCTCGACATGCGCCACACCGCTGCCAGCGGTCATCCAGCTGACATCGCCTGGTCGCACATGCTGCGCGGACCCTAGGCTGTCCTTGTGCAGGATCTCGCCTTCGAACAGGTAAGTCAGCGTTGACAGGCCGATATGCGGGTGCTGACGGATGTCCATGCCACGGCCTGGGGCGTAGTCCGTTTCGAGCATATGGTCGAAGAACACGAACGGACCGACGCTGCGGCACTGCGCAGATGGCAGCGGGCGTAGGATCGGCTGGCCCTCGACCGACTCGGCACGTGGGCGGATGACCAGGGGGCTGCTCATGGTGGGCTCCGGGCAGGTTGCAAGTGCTCCAAGCATAGCGGTTTGCCGGGGTTTGCTGAACTGCGGCGCGGGCCAGTCGGTCTACCCTGTTCGTACTTGGAGAAGGAAGCTGCCCATGAT
Organism: Pseudomonas sp. SWRI77; assembly: GCF_014269105.1. NCBI lineage: Bacteria > Pseudomonadati > Pseudomonadota > Gammaproteobacteria > Pseudomonadales > Pseudomonadaceae > Pseudomonas > Pseudomonas sp. SWRI77. The sequence goes on from NZ_JABWRV010000011.1 coordinate 73,389, forward strand.
CGCCAGAGCGCTGGCTTGTGCGTTGTTGTCCGGCTGCTTGTGCCTGCCGGCACAGGCGCGCGACTACCGCTACAGTGACGCCCACCTGCACTACGTCGACTTTTTCCAGGAGACAGAGGGCATGCCGGCCTTGATCAAGGCCATGGATGAGGCGGGCATCGAGCAGTCGATGATCTCCGGCATCCCGGTGGCCAAGAAATGGCACGAGGACGAACCCAAGCGCCCGCGCTATTACGCAGGTGATGACGCCGATGCCTATTGGTACAGCGCGACCGATACCTACGTCGCCGCAGCCCTTGAGAAGCTGCCAGAGGCGCAGCGGCGGCGCTTTCATCCGTTTCTGACGGGCTTCAACCCGGTGGACAAGAACGCTGTCAGCCACATCGAGCGCATGCTCGAGCTGTACCCCGGGCTCTGGCAAGGCATCGGCGAGGTGTTCACCCGTCATGATGACCTCACGGCCCTGACCAGCGGCGATACGCCGCGTGCCAACAACGAAGCCATGACGCGTATCTATCACCTGGCGGCAGAGCGCGACCTGCCGGTGCTGCTGCACTCCAATATCACCTCCAAGCGTGAGCGCAACCCCCTGTACCTGGCCGAAATCGAAGAGCCGCTGCGTAATCATCCGCATACTCGGTTTATCTGGGCGCATGCGGGCACGAGCATGGAGATTCATCGGCATCAGACGCAGATGGACTTTCTGTTGCCGGTGCTGACGCGTTTGCTGAAGGACTACCCGAACCTGTATGTGGATTTGTCGTGGAGTGTGCTAAAGCCCTATTTGCTGGACGACAAGGGCGTGCCGCGCAAGGCCTGGGTCGAACTGGTCAAGCGCTACCCGGAGCGCTTCATGCTGGGGTCGGATGTGGTGGGGCGGTTTGCCAGCCTGGGGGAGGAGATGCACGGCTTCAAGCCGTTTCTGGATGCCTTGCCTGAAGCGGTGGCCAAGCAGGTGGCGCGGGATAACTTCCTCGCGGTGTTGCCCAGGGCACGCTAGCAGCCGGTACCGGCAACACAAAAGAAAACGCCCCGAACCAGTCGGGGCGTTTTCATTATTGCGTCACGGCCTTACTTGCCAGCCCAGCGCTTGAGCACCAGGGTGGCGTTGGTGCCGCCGAAGCCGAAGCTGTTGCTCATGACCGTATCGATCTTGGCGTTTTCTTCGGTCTTGCGCAGGATCGGCAGGTCAGCGACTTCCGGGTCCAGCTCGTCGATGTTGGCGGAGCCGGCGATGAAGTTGTTTTCCATCATCAGCAGGCAGTAGATCGCCTCGTGCACACCTGCGGCGCCCAGCGAGTGGCCCGACAGGCTCTTGGTCGAGCTGATCTTCGGTGCCTTGTCGCCGAACACTGCGCGAACACCCTTCATCTCGGCAACGTCACCGACCGGGGTCGAGGTGCCGTGGGTGTTCAGGTAGTCGATCGGGGTGTCGACGGTGGCCAGCGCCTGCTGCATGCAGCGGATGGCGCCTTCGCCGCTTGGGGCGACCATGTCGTAGCCATCGGAGGTCGCGCCGTAGCCGACGATTTCGGCGTAGATCTTGGCGCCACGGGCCAGTGCGTGCTCCAGTTCCTCGACCACCACCATGCCGCCACCGCCGGCGATGACGAAGCCATCACGGTCGTTGTCGTAGGCGCGCGAGGCCAGTTCAGGGGTTTCGTTGCGCTTGGTCGACAGGGCGCCCATGGCATCGAACAGGAACGATTGGCTCCAGTGCTCTTCTTCACCGCCACCGGCGAAGACGATGTCTTGCTTGCCCCACTGGATCTGCTCCAGCGCGGTGCCGATGCAGTGTGCCGAGGTGGCGCAGGCCGACGAGATCGAGTAGTTCAGGCCCTTGATCTTGAACGGGGTGGCCAGGCACGCCGAAACGGTGCTGCCCATGGTGCGGGTGACGCGGTACGGGCCGACGCGCTTGACGCCTTTCTCGCGCAGGGTATCCAGCGCTTCCATCTGGTTCAAGGTCGAGGCGCCGCCGGAACCGGCAACCAGGCCGGTGCGCGGGTTGGAAACCTGCTCTTCGGTCAGGCCGGCGTCCTTGATTGCGTCCTGCATCGCCAGGTAGGCGTAGGCCGCGGCGTGGCCGACAAAGCGATAGACCTTGCGGTCGATCAGTTCTTCGAGGTTGAGGTCGATGGACCCGGAAACCTGGCTGCGCAGCCCCATTTCCTTGTATTCCGGGTTGAAACGGATACCCGGACGGCTGTTACGCAGGTTTTCGGTGACGGTCTCTTTGTCATTGCCCAGGCACGATACGATGCCCAGACCAGTGATAACGACGCGGCGCATGCGAATAACCCTTAGAAATTGTCAGTGGAGGTGAACACGCCGACCCGCAGGCCTTCGGCGGTGTAGATCTCGCGGCCGTCGACGCTGACCGAGCCATCGGCGATGGCCATGTTCAGCTTGCCCTTCAGGACGCGCTTGATTTGAATGTTGTAGGTGACTTTCTTGGCGGTAGGCAATACCTGGCCGAAGAATTTCACTTCGCCCGAACCCAGCGCGCGGCCGCGGCCCGGCAGGCCTTGCCAGCCGAGGAAGAAGCCGACCAGCTGCCACATGGCGTCCAGGCCCAGGCAGCCCGGCATGACCGGATCGCCTTCGAAGTGGCAAGCGAAGAACCACAGGTCCGGATTGATATCCAGCTCGGCGACCAATTCACCTTTGCCGTACTTGCCGCCTTCTTCGCTGATATGGGTGATGCGATCGACCATCAGCATGTTCGGCGCGGGCAGTTGCGCATTACCTGGGCCGAACAGCTCACCGCGACTGCAGCGCAGCAGGTCTTCCCGAGTAAAGGCGTGTTGTTTGGTCATGCGAGCTCCTCAATAACCCCCTGCGGCAGGGGATGAATCTTCCCGGCCGGCCCGAAAAGCGATGACTCCGGGGCGGCAGCCTACAGGTAGACTATTGCGTTGTGGTGAAAGTCACAGTGCACCAGACGAAAGAAGTACAGGTGTGCACTGAAACGTCTATTTTCAGGCCCGAAGAAGGTCCTGTCCAGTCCTTAAGACTGCCGCACTTTAGCATTTATCGCCAGTCGCGGTTGTCTGACCGGGTAACCAGCGTTGCAGCACGCGTTGCAGTTCGGTGCGGCGCAAGGGTTTGCTCAGGTAATCGTCCATGCCGGCGGCCATGCAGCGCTCACGATCACCCTCCAGGGCGTTGGCGGTCAAGGCGATGATCGGCAGGTGCATGCCGTTGGGCAGCAGGCGGATGCGCTGGGTGGCTTCATAGCCATCCAGGTTTGGCAGGCGGCAGTCCATCAAAATGGCGTCGAAGCGTTGCTGGCTGACCTGCTCGACTGCCTGGAGGCCGTCTGCCGCCACGCTGACTTCAAGCCCCAGGCTGCGCAACATGGCTTCTATGACATTCTGATTGACCAGGTTGTCCTCCACCAGCAGCACCCGCTCGCTACCGGCCAGCGGCCGCTGCTCGCGCACCGCTGCGGGCAGTTGCACCGGGGCAGGTGCGGCCAGGGCCAAGGGCATTTCCAGGGTGAAGGTCGAGCCCAGGCCCTCGCGGCTTTCACCGCGCAGCTTGCCACCCATGCGTTCGGCCAGGGTACGTGCGATCGACAGGCCCAGGCCGGTGCCGCCATAGCGCCGGGAAATCGAACTGTCGGCCTGCTGGAAGGCGACGAACATCATTTCCAGGCGGTCGCTGTCGATGCCGATGCCGGTGTCGCGCACGCTGCAGGTGAACCAGAGCAGTTGTCGGTCCAGTACCTGGCAACGCGCCTCGACCTGCACCTGGCCTCGCTCGGTGAACTTCAGGGCATTGCCGACCAGGTTCAGCAAAATCTGCCGGATCCGCGTCGGGTCGCCGTTCACCCTCAAGTGTTCGATGCCTTCGGGCATGTGCAGATGCAGGCCGAGGCCGCGTTGCTGGGCGCTGTGCTGGAACGATTGGACGCTGCTGGCGATCAGGTCGCCGAGGTTGAAGTCGATGCGCTCCAGCTCCAGCGCCGTGCGCTCGATGCGCGAGAAGTCGAGAACGTCGTTGATGACCTTGAGCAAATGCCCGGTGGACTCGGTGGCAACGGCGGTGTAGTCGGCCTGTTCGCTGGTCAGTGGGGTGGTTTCGAGCAGCTGCAGCATGCCCAGCACGCCATTCATGGGGGTGCGCAGCTCATGGCTCATCATCGCCAGGAAGTCCGACTTGGCGCGGTTGGCCTGTTCGGCCTCTTCACGTGCCTGGGTCAACTGGGCGATGGCTTGCTTTTGCTCGTCACTGGCTTGCTCAAGGGCGCTGGCCAGGTTGTTGATGTGGCGCGCCAGATGGCCCAGCTCGCTGTCATCGACCACCGGCAGCGGGGTGTTGTATTCGCCTTGCTGAATAGCCTTGACCGCATGGCCCATGTCGCTGATGGGTTTGGCCAGGCTGACGGCCAGCCGCCGTGCCAGCAGGAAGGTGAACAGCAGGGCGAACAGGGCCAGGATGCCCGCCTTGATGACGATTTCCTGCTGGCGCTGGCTGAAGGCATCGTCGGACATGCCCACGATCACCCGCCCCAGGTAGTCGTCACCGATGGCCGGGGAAGAAACCTTGCCCGGCTGCAGGAAGTCGGTGTCCAGGCGGATCTGCTGGAGGCGGATCGGGGCCTGGAACACTTCCACCCGCTGCGCCCGGTTGGCGCTTTCGTCAGACTGCTCGACGTAGACCAGGATGTGGTTACGGCTGTCCTGCACCTCCAGAAAACGTACGTGCGGAATGCTCAAGGTGGCGCGCATGAGCCCTTCGAGCACTTCGTTGTTGCCCGAGATCACCCCGTATTCGGAGGCCGGCGCCAACTGGTTGGCGATCAGCTGGCCGGTGTGGTTGAGCTCCTGGCGCAAGTCCTGGATTCGCACGAAGGTGAAGAAGCTGATCAGCAGCAAGGTCAGCAGCAAGGCGGGGCCGAGGCTGATGATCTGGGTGCGGGTGTGGATGTCCCAGCTCAGGCGTCTGCTCATGGGGTGGATTCTCCTTCGGCCAGGGCCTTGGCGGCGGCGTTCGGATCGATGGGTTCAAGGCCCAGGGCGCGTGCCACTTGCTGGTTGCCACTGACGCCGTAGCGCGCGGGGTAAAGGCTGCGCGGCCAGCGTGCCGGCGGCTGGTCGAGCAAGTGGTCGAGCACCGCCAACCAGTCGTCCTGGTCGCTGTAGGTGCTGGCCAGGGCGCCTGCGCGGACGAAGCCTGCGTTCGGGCCGATCAACGCCATTTGCCGCCCATAGCTGCTGAGCAGCAGGTTTTTTGCGGTCTTGGGGTTGTACAGGGCGGGGTCGTCCAGGCCTAGCAGCACGTCGCTGTTGCCCAGCAGGTATTGCAGGGGCCGGCTGTCACGCGGGTCGGGCCAGTCCTGGGCAATGATCTCCAGGCCCAGGGGGCGGGCGGCATGGCGAAGCTCATCGAGCAGAAAGGCACTGTGCTTACCGTAAAGCACGCCGATGCGTTGTGCTTGTGGCAGCAGGTAGCGCGCCAGGCGCAGTTGGCGGGCCAGCGGCGGGTCGCTCCACAGCAGGGTAAGGAAGGCGGGGCGTGACTTTCCCAGGCGCTGTTCAGCCTGTACCCGGCTTACCCGCATGGCCAGTGCCGGCGGCCCGGCGCTTTCACTCAGGCGCCACTCCAGTGCGGCACTGTCGAGCAGCACCAGACGCTGGTCGGCCTTTAGTCGTCCTGGACGCGGCAAATCGGCCGTGGTCTGGAAGCGCACTCGATCCTGCGGGCGATGGCTTTCGACTGCCGCGACGAAGCTGCGAATGCCGGGCTGGTCTTCGCCACCGACCAGCAGAATATCACTGGCCCACAGCGGCCCCAGGGGCCATAGGCAAAGCAGCAGCAGGCGCAGCAGGCGGGCCATCAGAATTCCAGCTCCGCACTGACGCTCAGGCGATGGCGGCTGTCGTAACGGTTTTGCAGTGCGGTAGTCGGCTCATCGTCCAGGCGTTGCTGCCACAGCGCTGCCAGTTCCAGGTTGCTGCCCTGTACCCGGAAACGCTTGGCCACGCGCAGGTCCAAACGCTCGTAGCGGTACTGGTTGAGGGCATCGTCACCGTAGTAGAAAAGCGCGCTCGACCAACCATCGCCCCATTCGCGCATCCAGCCAGCCGAGCCGCTGTTGCGGGCGCTGAGGCGTCGGTCGTCGGGGTTGCTGGCCCAGGCATCGACGTAGGCGTAGGTCACGCGCAGGCGGTCGCGCAGGGTAGGGCGCCAGTCCAGTTGCGCCTCGCTGCCGGTGAAGCGGGCCTTGTTGGCGTTGCTGGCGATGTACTGGTTGTTCTTCAGCGGCTCGCTGATCATGCCGGTGATTTCGTCGTAGAACACCTTCACATCCATGCTCAGGTCGAGGTCGCTGAAGTAGCCGTTGTAGCCCAGCTCGCGCGAGCGCATGCGCTCCTGGTCGAGGTCGCCCGGGCCGCGCGTCTTGACGAAATACTCACCGTGTTGCTGGCCAAACGCATTGGGGCTGAGGTTTTTGACCGTGTAGCTCCAGTTGACGTTGTTCTCGAACATGTCGGGTGAACGCACTGCCTCGGAATACACCGCACGCAGGCCATGGCGTGGGGTGATCAGGTAGTTGACCGCCACGCGTGGGGTCAGCGAGCTGCCAGACAGGCGCGAGTCCTCGAACATCGCGCCGCCCTGGATGATCCAGTGCTCATCGGCGCGCCATTCCAACTGCCCGAACAGGCGCCAGGTCTGGTCGTCCAGGCTGCCATTGAAATAGGTCTGCGAGTCGGCGCGGTCATAGCGCAAGTTCATGCCGCTGAGCAGGCGCAGGCTGTCGGTCAGGCTCAGGGTGTCCTGGATTTCCAGGTCGTAGCGGGTTTCGCGGGTGCTCTGGTCGACATCGCCGCAGACCACATTGCGCCCGCCCTCGCTGTTCCACTGGGCCTGGATGGCTTCGACCAAGGCCTGTTCTTCGGGGTTGCTGCTGCGCGGGGGGTTGTTGGCGCCGCGCGCCACCAGCTCGGCAAAGTTCGGGTTGAGCTGCCACAGCCGGGTCAGCTCCGGGCTGAACGACAGGGTCGCGTCGCAGGCACGCCAGACCTGCTGGCGGTCGAAGTGCTGGGCCGAGCCCTGCACGTACAGGCTGTGATCGGGGTTGAAGTCGATGTTCCAGCGTACCGAGCCTGCGTAGTCCTTGGCATTGACGTCGGCGTTGTCGCCCCGCTCGGTCACATAGGGGAACACCGGCTGGTAGGTATAGGGCCGCTGGTTGCTGCCTTCCTTGGCCGCCAGTTGCCATTCCAGGGTCTGGTCGGGGGCCAGGCTGTGGCTGGCACTGAGGTTGAAGCGGGTGAGGCGGCGGCTGTCGCGGTAGTCCTGGCCGTACTGGTCCTTGTCGAAACCATCGTCCTGCTGGCCCGACACCGACAGGCGCATGTCGCCGCCGTCCCAGCCGAAGCCGTGGCTGGCGTAGAAATCGTTGATGCCGTCCTGGCCACGGGTGACCTTGAGGCGCGTGCCATGGCTGTCGGCGGGGTTGCGGGTGAGGATATTGACCACGGCCATCAGCGCGTTGGCGCCATAGCTGACCGTGTTGGGGCCACGGAATACCTCGATGCGCTCGATGTCCTCCATGGCCAGCGGGATGTCGCTCCAGTCCACCGTCGCCAGGCCTGCGCGGTACACCGAGCGACCGTCGATCAACACCTGCATGCGCCGGGCGTCATTGACGTTGCTGCCATGGTAGTTGACGGTCGGCTGGTTGCCGGCGCCGTAGCCGATCATCATGCCGGGCACCAGGCGCAGCAGTTCGGGGATGTCGCGGGCACCGCTGGCGCGGATCAGCTCGCTGTCGAGCACGGTCATGCTGCCGGGCACCGCCGCCGGGGATTGTTTGAGCCGGGTGGCGGTCAGAACCTGCGGCAGGTCGGCGTTGTCGATGAACAGATCGTCGGCCATGGCCGGGCCGCCGAGCAAGGCGGTCAATAGTAGAAGACGCGGGTAGGGGGGCGTGCCAGGCAACACGGTACGACCTTGTTTCAGAGATGAAACAGGCATGTTAACCGACCGTGGGGCTTTTGCCAGTGATCTGGCTGGGATCTGGTTGCCCTGTCTGTGCAATCTGCGTTGCTAGCCTTGGCGCATGGCAGGCGAGCCGTATAATGCCCTGGTCGCCACTTAACTTTTGGCTTTAACGGATTGGATATGACTGAACAGCAACCTGTTGCAGTTCTGGGCGGCGGCAGCTTCGGCACCGCCGTGGCGAACCTGCTGGCGGAAAACGGTGTGCCGGTGCGCCAGTGGATGCGCGACCCGGAGCAGGCCGAGGCCATGCGCGTGAACCGCGAGAATCCACGCTACCTCAAAGGCATCCGCGTGCACGATGGGGTCGAGCCGGTCAATGACCTGCTGGCAACCTTGCAGGCCTGCGACCTGGTCTTCGTCGCCTTGCCGTCCAGCGCTTTACGCAGCGTGCTGGCGCCGCATGCTGCGTTGTTGCGTGGCAAGTGCCTGGTCAGCCTGACCAAGGGCATCGAGGCGCAAAGCTTCAAGCTGATGAGCCAGATCCTCGAAGAAATCGCCCCCGAGGCCCGCATCGGCGTGCTGTCGGGGCCAAACCTGGCCCGCGAGATCGCCGAGCACGCACTCACCGCCACGGTGGTCGCGAGCGAAGACGAAGCGCTCTGCCAGCGGGTGCAGGCCGTGCTGCATGGGCGCACCTTCCGCGTCTACGCAAGTGCCGACCGCTTCGGCGTCGAACTGGGTGGCGCGCTGAAGAACGTCTACGCCATTATTGCCGGCATGGCCGTGGCGCTGGGCATGGGCGAGAACACCAAGAGCATGCTGATCACCCGTGCCCTGGCCGAAATGACCCGCTTTGCCGTGAGCCAGGGGGCCAACCCGATGACCTTCCTTGGCCTGGCCGGGGTCGGTGACCTGATCGTCACCTGTTCATCGCCCAAGAGCCGCAACTACCAGGTAGGTCACGCGCTGGGGCAAGGCTTGAGCCTGGAGCAGGCCGTCAATCGGCTGGGCGAGGTCGCCGAAGGGGTGAACACCCTCAAGGTGCTCAAGGCCAAGGCCCAGGAAGTGCAGGTGTACATGCCGCTGGTGGCAGGCCTGCATGCCATCCTGTTCGAGGGCCGTACCTTGAACCAGGTGATCGAGCACCTGATGCGCGCCGAGCCGAAGACCGACGTCGATTTCATTTCCATCAGCGGTTTCAATTGAGCCGTCCGCGGCCCTCATAAAGCAAGGAGCGAGTCATGAACGATACGCCCGAACGCGCCCAGCGCGAGTCGATCATCCTGCGGGTACTGTGGATGCTGGTGTTCCTGGTGGTCTGGCAATTGGCCGAACTGCTGCTGGGCGGCCTGGTGCTGGTGCAGTTGATCTACCGCCTGGTGTACGGCGCGCCCAGCGCCAGCCTGATGAACTTCGGCGACAGCCTTAGCCAGTACCTGGCGCAGATCGGCCGCTTCGGCAGCTTCCACAGCGACCAGAAGCCTTGGCCATTCGCCGACTGGCCAGCGCCCCGTGCGCCAGAAGGCGAAGCACCGCATGCCGTGGCACCGGCGCCGCACCCGGTGCGTGACGAAGAGCCCAAGCTGTGAAGCTTTGGGTGCTGCGCCACGGTGAGGCGGAGCCGCGGGCCAACACCGACGCCGAGCGGCGCCTGACCAGCCATGGCCGCGAGCAGGTCCTGCACAGTGCCGCGCGCCTGCTCGGGCAGCCGTTGCAGGCGATCATCGCCAGCCCATACGTGCGTGCTCAGCAGACGGCTGCCCTGGTGCACGACACCTTGGGTTTTGCCGAACCTGTGCGCACCGTGCCCTGGCTGACGCCGGAAAGCGACGTGCAGCAGGTGATCGGTGAAATCGAACGGCTGGGCCTGGAACACGTGCTGCTGGTCAGCCACCAACCGCTGGTGGGGACGCTGGTCGGTGCCCTTGAACATGGTCATCTACAGCAACCGGCGGCCATGAGTACCGCCAGCCTGGCGGAGCTGGAGGGGGACTGGCCGCTGGCCGGCCTGATGAGCTTGCGCGCGCTTAACGCGCCGTCCTGATGCCTGGCAACTGGCATTATTGTCAGTTGCCGCTGCACTTGGCAGCTTGCTAGCGTTGCCCCTATCCGACGAGTGGATGGCAGGGAGCGATTGATGAAAGGGCAGATGCAGGCGTTGTTACGCTCCGTGGACTTGCAGCCCACCGTGGACAAGGTGCAGGAAGGCGAGTTGCTCGACTTTGCCCAGTACAGCCTGCTGCGCGATTCGGCCGACGCCAAGCTCTATCATCTGATGGGCAAGGTGCGTGGCCATCACGGGCTGGAAGCCAGCGCCAGGCAACAGGGCGAGGAAGACCTGCGTGCCCTGCAAGAGGCCTGCCTGCGGGTTTCCCACTTGCTGCAGACCAGTTGCCTGGCATTGCGCAGGCTGCAGCTCGACTACCATGACCAGCGTCTGGCCCGCGAAGTGCTCGAGAGCCAGTTGGCCTACATGCAGGCCTGCCTGCAGCGTTCACTGGTCAGTCTGGATCGCAGCAGATGACCTGATAGCCCTCGCCGATGACCTTTCCAAACATTGCCGAGCAGCCTCGCGATGCACACAATGGGCCATCATCCCCCGTCCGGACCAGGCGCCATGTCGCAGCACATCTTCTTCGCCCACGCCAATGGTTTCCCGTCTGCCACCTACGGCAAGCTGTTCGCCGCCCTGGCGCCGGACTATCAGGTCCGCCATCTGGCCCAGCATGCCCACGACCCGCGCTTCCCGGTGAATGAAAACTGGCAAAACCTGGTCGATGAGCTGCTGCACCATCTGGCGCAACAAGACGCGCCGGTTTGGGGGGTGGGCCATTCGCTGGGCGGGGTGCTGCACCTGCATGCCGCCTTGCGTTGCCCCGAGTACTACCGCGGGCTGGTCATGCTCGACTCGCCGGTGCTGACCCGCGCCGATCAATGGGTGCTGCGCACCGCCAAGCGTTTTGGCTTCATCGACCGCATCACCCCGGCAGGCCGCACCCTGGGGCGTCGCGAGGCGTTCGCCGATCGCGACAGCGCACGGGACTACTTCGCCAGCAAGCGCTTGTTTCGGCATTTTGACCCCGATTGCCTCGAAGCCTATCTGGAGCACGGCCTGGAGCCTGCCCAGGAGGGCTTGCGCCTGCGTTTCGACCCGGCTACCGAGATCAGTATCTACCGCAGCATCCCCCACGCAAGCCCTGCGCCTGCCCGGCAATTGCAGGTGCCACTGGCGATGGTCTGCGGTGAGCGCAGCAACGTGATCCGCCGTCATCACGCGCTGGCGGTGCGCGGCATGGCACAGGGTGAGTACCACAGCGTGCCGGGCGGGCACATGTTCCCGCTGGAGCGCCCGACCGACACCGCCAGCTTGATCAAGGGGCTGTTCGACCGCTGGAGCCAGGCATGAGCGCGCACATGCAGGAAATCCGCCTGAGCCTGGGCCATATCGAGCTGGCTGCTCACCTTTTCGGCCCCGAGGACGGCCTGCCGGTGATCGCCCTGCACGGCTGGCTGGACAACGCCAACAGCTTCGCCCGCCTGGCGCCGCGGCTGCAGGGCCTGCGCATCGTCGCCCTGGACCTGGCCGGGCATGGTTACTCGGAGCATCGCCCGCCTGGGGCGAGTTATGCCTTGGCCGACTATGCCCACGATGTGCTGCGGGTTGCCGAGCAGTTGGGGTGGCAGCGGTTTGCCCTGCTGGGCCATTCGCTGGGGGCAATCATTTCGGTGCAACTGGCGGGCGCCTTGCCGGAGCGCATCAGCCACCTGGCGCTGATCGACGGGGTCATCCCTCCCACGGGCGCCGAGCAGGACGCAGGTGAGCTCCTGGGCATGGCATTGCAGGCGCAGTTGCGCCTGGACGGCAAGCGTAAGTCTGTCTACCCGGCGCTGGAGGAGGGCGTGCAGGCGCGCATGAAGGGCATGGTCGCGGTCAGTCGCGAAGCGGCCGAGCTGTTGGCCCAGCGTGGGCTGATGCCCGTGCCGGGTGGTTACAGCTGGCGCAGTGACAGCCGCCTGACCTTGCCATCCCCTACACGCCTGAGCCACGCCCAGGCCATGGCCTATGTCAGGCGGGTGAGTTGCCCTGCCTGCCTGGTGGTGGCTGCCGATGGCATGCTGGCGCGCCACACCGAGTTGCTGGAACAGCTACCCTTTGAGCAGGTGACGCTGCCTGGTGGCCATCATCTGCACCTGAACGATGAACAGGGCGCGGCCCTTGTCGCAGACTGTATCAATCGCTTCTTTGGCTTTGCTTGACTTGCACCGGACAAGTGCCGAGGCTTGGCGGGTTGAACAGGGAGACAACCATGCAAATGCCAGACACGCTGGACCATAACTTCGGTGCCAAGCACCGACTGGGCTGCCGATGAGCGCGCCCGTAACCCTCCGCACCACCTTCGCCGCCTGCCTGATGCTCGCCAGCCCGTTGCTGTGGGCCGACAACCTGCCCGTCCCCGTGGACGCCAAGGTGGTCGATCAACGCCCTGCAGTGGAGCAGGAGCGCGTCTACCCCATGGGGCCCTTGCGCAAGATCAGCGGCCGCCTGCGGGTCGATGACAAGGTCGAAAGCCGTGGTCAGGTCAGTTCGGTCACCTATGAACTGCCGGTCGAGCGTAGCGCCCGCGAAGCGTTCACCAGTGCTCGTGAAGCGTTGCAGCACGACGGCGGCTACCCGCTGTTCTGGTGCCAGGGCCGAGATTGCGGCGAGGCCAGCCTGTGGGCCAACGATGTATTCGCCAATGCCCGTTTGAACGGCGGTGACGAGCAGCAAGCGTTCATTCTGTTGCGTCGCTCGGCCGCACAGGCCGACACCCTGGTCGCACTGTACAGCGTCACCCGTGGCAACCGCCGCGCCTACCTGCATGTCGAGGAGTTCGTCGCCGCCAGTCCGCTTGGCGAGTTGCTGCCGACCGCCGGCACGGTGCTGCGCGAAATGCGCGACACCGGCCAACTCGACTACCCTGACCTGAGTACGCCGCAACCGGCCTGGGTGGCCCTGCTTGGGCGCAGCTTGAACCTGGACAGCACCCTGCGGGCCAGCCTCAGTGGCGCCAACGCCGAGGCCTGGCGCGAGGCCTTGGTCAATGCAGGCGTGCGCAGCAGCCGCCTTGAAGTCGGTACCGCAGCCACCGAAGGCCTGCACCTGGAACTGATCCGTTGAATGAGCGTCACCATGGCCAATAATGATCGCCTGCTGGTCCAGATCGTGCTGCTGGCGCTACTGGGTGCTGCCCTGTGGGTCATGGCACCGTTTATCTCGGCACTGCTGTGGGGCGCCATTCTGGCCTTTGCCAGCTGGCCGCTGATGCGCTTGCTGACGCGCGTGCTAGGTGGGCGCGAAACCCTGGCGGCGAGCCTTCTGACCACGGCCTGGATCCTCATCGTGGCCTTGCCGCTGGTGTGGCTGGGGTTCAACCTGGCCGACCATATCCGTGATGCCACGGCGTTTGTCCGTGATGTGCAAGTCGATGGCCTGCCCGATGCACCGGCCTGGCTCGGCAGCGTCCCCTTGGTGGGGGAGCGCATGGTCAACTGGTGGCAGTCGCTCGACCAGCAAGGCGCGGCGCTGATCGCGTCGATCAAGCCCTACCTGGGCCAGGTGGGCAACTGGTTGCTGGCACGTAGCGCGCAGATCGGCAGCGGCGTGCTGGAGCTCACCCTGAGCCTGGTCTTCGTGTTCTTCTTCTACCGTGACGGCCCGCGTTTGTCGGCGTTCGTGCTGCGCCTGCTGCAGCGCTTGACGGGTGACCGCGCTGATTATTACCTGGAGCTGGTCGCCGGCACCGTGCAGCGGGTGGTCAACGGTGTGATCGGCACCGCAGCGGCCCAAGCCGTGCTGGCGCTGATCGGCTTCCTGATCGCCGGTGTGCCGGGGGCGATCGTGCTTGGCCTGGTGACTTTCATGCTCAGCCTGATCCCGATGGGGCCGCCGCTTGCGTGGATCCCGGCGACGGCCTGGCTGGTGTGGAAGGGGGATTACGGCATGGCGATCTTCCTGGGCATCTGGGGCACCTTCGTCATCAGCGGCGTGGACAACGTGCTCAAGCCCTACCTGATCAGCCGGGGGGGCAACCTGCCGCTGGTGATCGTGCTGCTCGGGGTGTTCGGCGGGTTGATCGCCTTTGGCTTCATTGGCCTGTTCATCGGGCCGACCTTGCTGGCGGTAGGATACAGCCTGCTGCTGGACTGGAGCCGCAACGCCGAGCAGCAGACGCCGTAGGCGCGGCCTTGCGAGGGGCCGCGCCTGCAGCAGTTGCTAGTACTTCCACGTCACCGAAGCCGTCAGGTTGCGTGGTGCGCCAAAGTTGGTGGACCCCGCCGACTGGTACAGCGACAACAGGTACTTCCTGTCGAAGACGTTGTTCAGGTTCAGCGCAGCGCTCCAGTTTTCGTCAAACGTGTAGCTGCCCATCAGATCGACCAAGGCGTACGCGCTTTGCCGAACGCGGCTGTTACCATCGGCCTCGGTCGCGCTTTGCCACTGTACCCGGCTACCTACGCGCGCTTGCGGCATGCCGGGCAGGCGGTAGGTGACACTGCCGCGCAGCGTGTGGCTTGGCACGTATCGACGGGTTTTCTCGCCGTCGTCATCCTCGATGTGCACGTAGGTGTAGCCTGCGGCCAGTTCCACACCTGGCATCGCCTCACCGGAAGCTTCCAGCTCCACACCCCGGCTGTTGTTGTCTTCGCCACGGTAAGCGTACTGGCCGTTGATGATCTCTCCAGTGGTCACCGCCACGTTTTGCTGCTCGGTCTTGAACACTGCTGCAGTGACGGTGAGCCGATGATCGAGCAGGCTGCCCTTCACGCCCACTTCAGTGCTTTTGCCTTCCAGCGGTTCGATCACGCCCCCGGCCGAGCTGCGCAGGTACTGGGGTTTGAAGATCTCGGCCCAGCTTGCATACAGGCTCCACTGATCATTCAAGTCGTAGACCAGCCCGGTATAGGGCGTCACTTTGCCGTGCACCCGGGTGTCGTGCGCCGCACCATAGCCCATACCCTCACCGTCGGCGCTGAGCATGCGGGCACCGGCGATCCAGTGCAGGTCGTCGGTCAGGCTGAAGCGCGCGCCGGCATAGAGGCTTTTCTGGCGGTCGGTGAAATGCTGGGTATTGAGCTCGTCGGTGTACGTCAAAGGCGGTTTTACGACTGCCCCGGCAAGTGCGTCGGCAAGGCTGACGATCTCATTGCCGGAGGCGTTGCGGTAGTAGCCACGCTCATCATGGCGGCTGCGGCCATAGTTGGCGCCCAAGGTCAGTTCATGCTGGCGACCCAGCAGCGCGAAAGGCCCAGACAACTGTGCTTCGCCGGTGAGCTGATGCTCGGTGCTGGTGGTTCGGTTGATGTAGGCAAACACATCGTCGGCGGTGGCGGGGATGGCATAGAGCATCTGGGTGTCCTGATGCTGATTGGTCCCGGTCACGGTGACCTTGCCTTTCCACCCCGCGCCAAAATCGTGTGCCAGCTCGGCAAACGCCCGTTGTGTGTGGATGTTCCAGTAGGTCCAGGGTTGGCCGATGCTGGCGCTGCGGCTGCTGTAGTGGATGGGATTGCCCGCGTAGTCGGCCATCGGCAGGGCACCCCAGGTGCTGCCGTTGGAATCGCTCTTCTGTTCGGAAAAACCGACGGTCAGGGTATCGGCGTCTGACAGGTCGAAGGCCAGCAGGCCTGCTGTTACATTGATTTCGTGGCTGTAGCGATCAAGGTACGAATTGCCCTTGTCATGGGCGTAGATGAAGCGCCCGCGCACCTTGCCGCTGTCACTCAGCGGGCCGCTGACATCGACGTCCACCCGGCGGTTGTCCCATGACCCGACACTGGTGTTGAGCCTGGCCTGGAAGCTGTCGGTCGGGCGCTTGCGCACGAAGTTGACCGTGGCAGACGGGTTGCCTGCGCCGCTCATCAGGCCGTTGGCGCCATGCAGTACATCGATTTGCTCGAATTCGGCCAAGTCCTGGTCACCCAGCAGCACACCGGATGAGAAGGGCATGCCCATGCCGTCGTACTCGAAGTTGTCGATGGTGAAACCGCGCGAGGTGAAGGCGGTGCGGTCGGTCTCGAACTGTTCGACGGTGACCGTGGGGGCGTTGCGCAGTGCATCTTTCACACTGTTGAGCTTGAAATCGTCGATCTGCTCGCGGGTAACGGTCGACACCGCCTGTGGGGTTTCCCGGTTGCTCAAGCCCAGGCGCGTGGTGCTGGAGGCGGGTGTGCCCTGATAGCCACGGCGCTGCTCATCAGCCTGGGCCAGTTGATACTGGACCTGGGTGGGCGCCAACAGCACTTCGTTGCCCTGGCTCTGCGTCTCGCTGGGCACCAGGTAGAGCGTCGCTGCGTCGGTGCGGGCGAAGTTGTAGCCACTGCCTTGCAGCAACCTGGCCAGGCCCTCTTCGGCCGAGAAACGGCCTACCACGGCGGGGCTGCGCAGCGTTGCATCGACGTTGCCGTCGAGCAGCACGTTCTGCCCGGATTGTTGGCTGAACACCAGCAACGCCTGGCGTAACGGCTGTGCCGGGATGTTCAGTGACAGTTGCTGCATCGACCTCGCAGGGGCCTGCCCAGGTGCGGCCTGCGCCGGGAGGTTACCGACCAGCAGCGTGCAGGCCAGTGCTGCGCCCAGCGCTTTGCGCTGCCAGTGAGGATGAAGTGTGGTGTGCAGTTTGTGTCGGTTGGCCATTCAGGCGTGCCCCATGCAGTGCAGATATGCGAATAAATCTCAGTGCCGTTAAGACGCATGGGGCATCGGAATGTCTGATGGCGCTTTGAAATTTTTCAGGCGGGGTAGATCAGCGTGACCAGGTCGGTGTAGCGCGTGGTGCGTACGGCGAGGGCCCGGGACAGCACATCGAGCATCTGGTCGGGGTGGTCGAGGTTGAGAATCAGGCTCACGCGTCGGGCGGCCAGTTGCTTGTCCATGATGAAAATCCGGCCCTTGCGCCAACGCTGCAGTGCATCGACCACGGTCAGCAGCGGCTCATTGAAGAACACCAGCCGGCCCTTGCGCCAGGCCAGCATCTGCGCCAGCTCCGCACGTTGTATGTCACCCGTCGCACGGGCGCTGAAACTGAGCGAAAGGCCTTCTTCCAGCTCTGTCTGCTGCCCGGCCGTCAGCACTTGCACACGCCCTTGGCTAACCGCCACCAGCCCCGCGTCGTTTTCGCACGACACGCAAAACTCGCCTTCGCCGGTGTGCAGTCGCCCAGCTTGGGTATTGATACTGAACTCACCCGCAGCGCTCGGCCGAACCCTGAAAAACGCTTGGCCGTGAAGCAGTTCGACTGCCCGGCGGGTTGCTGAAAAGTCCAGGTTCATCGCCGTGTGGCCGGCCATCTCGACCGTCGAGCCGTCGGGCAGGTACGCGATGCGGCGCTCGCCCACGGCGGTGCGCAGGTCGGCGAACGGTGAGTCCACGCCGTTCAGCCACAACGTGCCGGCGCCTGCAGTCACCGCAGCAGCACTGGCGGCCAGCCCCAGGCCGACGAAGCGGCGCCGGGAAAGCCGCGCCGGGGCCACAGGGGCGGCGGCGGGCGAGGGCTGCAGCAGCAGCGCCGAAGCGGCCCACAGGTTTTCGAGTTCGGCATAGGCCTGGGCATGGCGCACATCGGCGGCCATCCACGCCGACCATGCCGCCCGTTGCTCAGGTGTGGGCGCACCGCCGTGGAACAGCGCAAACCAGGCGTTTGCCTGGTGGCTGATGTCATCGGCAGCGGTGTGATCCATCGGCTCTGGCTTCACTGGGACATGCCCTGTTTCAACAATTCCAGTGCCTTCACCATACGGCTGTACGCCGTCTTGGGGGAGATGCCAAGCCGTGTACCGATGTCGGCATAGGTCATGCCTTCGACCCGTACCATCAGGAAAACCTCGCGGCAGGGCGCAGGCATGTTCTGGATCACGGTATTCAGCGCGGCCAGTTGCTGATTGGCAATGGCGGCCTGTTCCAGCGTTGCGCTCGGCTGGGCCGTCGCGTGCACTTCCTGCGAGTCGAGCGGCTCGCTCTTGCGGTGTTGCTGACGGCGGGTGTGGTCGATGAACAGGTTGCGTGCGCTGGAAAACAGGTAAGCGCGAAAGTTCTCGATGCGGCTGCGGCCCATCTGCTCGGAAAGCCGGATGAATGCGTCCTGGGTCAGGTCGGCGGCGGTTTCCTTGCAACGCAGGCGGCGGTCCAGGTACTCCTGAATCTCCTCGCGATGGGCAAGGTAGAGGGCCTTGAGATCTGAACCGGACATGGGGCCACCTTAGCGGGCGTGTGAACGAGGGCGGCAAAATAGCACAAATGAGAATTGTTTTGATTGGTGTTTTTCGCGCGTCACCTCGCGTTTTTACGCATTCTTTATGCCTTACCTCACCCCTTGATCTCGCCCCTTTACGCCCCTCCCTCGGACAATTCCCTCAAAGCGGCCCAAGCCGCACCACGGGGAGCTTCACACATGAACATGCTCGACGGGCTGTCACTGCTGCTGGCAGTGGCATTGGCTATTTACCTGCTGGTGGCGCTGCTGCGCGCCGATCGCAGCTAGGGAGTGGCCATGCACAGTTACGACTTTGCCTTGTTATTGGCGTTTTTCCTCATCGTGCTACTACCGGCACCTTGGCTCGGGCGGTTCTACTACAAAGTGATGGAAGGCCAGCGCACCTGGCTGTCACCGGTATTGGGACCGGTGGAGCAGGGCTGCTATCGGTTGGCGGGCGTTCGCGCCGACCAGGAGCAGAGCTGGAAGCAATACACCCTGGCCTTGCTGGCCTTCAACCTGGTCGGGTTCCTGCTGCTGTTTGCCGTGCTGTTGCTGCAGGGGTATCTGCCGCTCAACCCACAGCACCTTCCCGGCCAGGAATGGTCGCTGGCGTTCAACACCGCCGTGAGCTTCGTTACCAACACCAACTGGCAGGGCTACAGCGGCGAGGCGTCGGTCAGCTACCTGAGCCAGATGCTCGGCCTGACCGTGCAGAACTTCGTCAGCGCCGCCACTGGCCTGGCGGTACTCGTGGCGCTGTGCCGCGGTATTGCCCGTCGTTCGACCGCCACCCTGGGCAATTTCTGGGTCGACATGACCCGCGCCACCCTCTACGGCCTGCTACCGCTGTGCCTGGTGCTGGCGCTGCTGCTGGTCTGGCAGGGCGTGCCGCAGACTTTTGCCGACTACGCCCACGCGCTGACCTTGCAAGGCAGCGAGCAGACCATCCCGCTTGGCCCGGCGGCCAGTCAGATTGCGATCAAGCAACTGGGCACCAACGGTGGTGGCTTCTTTGGCGTCAACTCGGCGCACCCGTTCGAAAACCCCAGCGCCTGGAGCAACCTGTTCGAGGTGGCCTCGATCATCCTCATCCCGGTGGCGCTGGTGTTCACCTTCGGCCACTACGTGAAGGACCTGCGCCAGAGCCGGGCGATTCTGGCCTGCATGCTGAGCCTGTTCCTCATCGGTGGGGCTACCGCGTTGTGGTCCGAACACCAGCCCAACCCGGCACTTGAAAGCCCACAGGTTCAACAGAGCGCGCCGATGGAGGGCAAGGAAAGCCGCTTCGGTACCACCGGCTCGGTGTTGTGGACAGTGACCACCACCGCCGCCTCCAATGGCTCGGTCAATGCCATGCACGACAGCCTCAACCCGCTGACCGGCATGGTCGCGATGGTCAACATGATGGTGGGAGAGGTGATCTTCGGCGGTGTGGGCGCGGGGCTCTACGGCATGTTGTTGTTCGTGCTGATCGCCGTGTTCCTGGCCGGCCTGATGATAGGCCGCACGCCGGAGTACCTGGGCAAGAAGCTGCAGGCGCGGGAAGTGCAGTTGCTGGTGGCGACCTTGCTGGTGATGCCGGTTGGCGTGCTGGTGCTGGGCGCCATCGCTGCCAGCCTGCCGGGCCCGGCGGCTGCGGTGAGCAACCCGGGTGCCCATGGCTTCAGCCAACTGCTGTACGCCTACACCTCGGGCACCGCCAATAACGGCTCGGCGTTTGCCGGTTTCGGTGCCAACACGGTGTACCACAACCTGATGATCGGCCTGGCCATGCTTATCGGCCGCTTCGGTTACATCCTGCCGATACTGGCCCTGGCTGGCAGCCTGGCGGCGAAAAAGAGCGCGCCCCAGGGGCTGAACAGCTTCCCCACCCACGGCCCGCTGTTCACCGGCCTGTTGCTGGTGACCATCTTGCTGGTGGGGGGCCTGACCTTCCTGCCGACCTTGGCCCTTGGGCCAATCGCCGAATACCTGAGCCTGGGCTTCTGAGGAGCCGACCATGAACATGCCCATTGCTGATGTAAAAGCCCCTCGCAACGCCAAGGACCAGACCCGCTTCGCCGCGCTCTGGCGCCCGGCCCTGGTCCAGGCCTTCGTCAAGTTGGACCCGCGCCAGCTCAAGCGCTCACCGGTCATGCTGGTGGTTGCCCTGACCGCTGTGCTCACCACCGTGTTGTGCGTTGCCCCTGGTAGTGGCGTGAGCACGGCTGTTGCGGTGCAGATCGCCCTGTGGCTGTGGTTCACCGTACTGTTCGCCAACTTCGCCGAAGCCCTGGCCGAAGGCCGAGGCAAGGCCCGCGCCGACAGCCTCAAGGCGGGGAGCCAGGGGCTCACCGCCCAGCGTCGCGACAGCGCGGGTGTATTCCAGACGGTCGCCGCCAACGCGTTGCGCAAGGACGATGTGGTCAAGGTGGTCGCCGGTGAGCTGATCCCCGGCGACGGCGAAGTGCTCGAAGGCATCGCCGCCGTCAACGAGGCGGCCATCACCGGCGAGTCTGCCCCGGTAATTCGCGAGTCCGGCGGCGACCGCTCGGCGGTGACCGGCAACACGCGGCTGGTGTCCGACTGGCTGCTGATCCGCATCACCAGCAACCCGGGCGAGTCGACCCTGGACCGCATGATCGCCTTGGTCGAGGGGGCCAAGCGGCAGAAGACGCCTAACGAGATTGCCCTGGATATCCTGCTGATCGGCCTGACCCTGATCTTCCTGGTCGTGGTGGTGACCTTGCAGCCGTTCGCCCACTTCGCCGGCGGTAGCCTGCCGTTGATCTTCCTCGCCGCGCTGCTGGTGACGTTGATCCCCACCACCATTGGCGGCTTGCTGTCGGCCATTGGCATTGCCGGCATGGACCGCCTGGTCCGGCTCAATGTCATCGCCCGCTCCGGCCGCGCGGTGGAAGCCGCTGGCGACGTGCATACACTGATGCTCGACAAGACCGGCACCATCACCTTCGGCAACCGCCGTTGCAGTGCCCTGCATGCCGCCACCGGGGTAACCGCCAAAGAGCTGGGCGAGGGCGCCTTGCTCGCTTCGCTGGCCGATGACACCGCCGAAGGCAAGTCGATCGTCGAATACCTGCGTCAGTTGCACGACTTTGTCGAACCGGTCACCGGGCAGTTCGAGGCCATTGCCTTCAGCGCCGAGACGCGCCTGTCAGGCATCGATTTCCAGCAGCATCGCTACCGCAAGGGTGCGGTCGATGCGGTGCTGGCCTTTGTCGGCATGCAGCGCCTGGAAATGCCCGCCGCGCTGGCCCGCGAGGTCGAGCGGATTGCCCAGAGTGGCGGCACACCGCTGCTGGTGTGTGTCGACAAACGCCTGCTTGGGGTAATCCATCTCAAGGACGTGGTCAAACCGGGTATTCGCGAGCGCTTTGCCGAGCTGCGCAAGCTGGGCATCCGCACCGTGATGGTGACCGGTGACAACCCGCTGACCGCCGCTGCCATTGCCGCCGAGGCGGGGGTCGACGACGTCCTGGCCGAGGCCACCCCAGAGAAGAAACTGGCGCGGATCCGCCAGGAGCAGAACGACGGCCGCTTGGTCGCCATGTGCGGCGACGGCGCCAACGACGCCCCGGCGCTGGCCCAGGCCGACGTCGGCATGGCCATGAACGATGGCACCCAGGCGGCCCGCGAGGCAGCCAACATGGTCGACCTGGACAGCGACCCGACCAAGTTGCTGGATGTGGTTCAGGTCGGCAAGGAATTGCTGGTGACCCGCGGCGCCTTGACCACCTTCTCGATTGCCAACGACGTGGCCAAGTACTTCGCCATCCTGCCGGCCTTGTTCGCCGCCATCTACCCGCAGCTGGGCGTGCTCAACCTGATGCACCTGGCCAGCCCGCAGAGCGCGATCTTGTCGGCGATCGTGTTCAACGCGCTGATCATCATCGCGCTGATTCCGTTGGCCTTGCGCGGTGTGCGGGTGCAGGCGGCGAGCGCGGCCCACCTGTTGCGGCGCAACCTGCTCATCTACGGCTTGGGCGGCATCATCGTGCCGTTTGCCGGGATCAAGCTGATCGACATGCTGCTCAATGCCCTGCACCTGGTCTGAGGAGGCCGCCATGAACACTTATGTACGCCCGGCCCTGAGCCTGGCCTTGCTGATGACGTTGCTTACTGGCGCACTGTATCCGTTGGCGGTGACCGGTATCGCCCAGGTCGCCTTCCCTGAACAGGCCAGCGGCAGCCTGGTGCGCGACGCCCAGGGCCAGGTGCGCGGTTCGGCCCTGATCGCCCAGGATTTCCAAGGCGATGGCTGGTTCCATTCGCGGCCTTCGGCAGGGGCCTATGCCACGGTTGCCAGCAGTGCCAGCAACCTGTCGCCGAGCAATCCGGCCTTGGCCGAGCGGGTGGCCAGTGATGCCGGCGCGCTGTATCGAACGCAACAAGGCCCGGTGCCTCAAGCCTTGCTGACGACCTCGGGCAGCGGCCTGGACCCGCATTTGCCGCCGCAGGCCGTGGCCTACCAGATTCCGCGTGTGGCTGCGGCCCGCAAGGTGCCGGAGGAGCGCTTGCAAGCCTTGCTTGAAGAGGCCACCCTCCACCCATTGATCGGGCCGCCTGTGGTCAACGTCCTGGCACTGAACCAGGCCTTGGAGACGTTGGGGCATTGAGACGGGGGCCTGCAACGCAGGCCCAACGATCGCCGCATTATTGAAGGATGACACATGAGTGATTCCGCCCGCGCAGACGCGCTGTTGGCCAACCTGCCGCGCGCTGGGCGCGGCAGGCTGAAAGTGTTTCTCGGCGCCGCACCCGGGGTGGGCAAGACCTACGCCATGCTGCAAGCCGCCCACACCCAGCAACGCCAGGGCGTGCAGGTGCTGGCCGGGGTGGTCGAGACCCACGGCCGCGCCGAAACCGAAGCGCTGCTCGGCGGCATGCCCCAGCAGCCACTGCTGCGCAGCGATTACCGCGGCGTCACGCTTGAAGAAATGGACCTGGACGGCCTGCTCAGCGCGGCGCCAGCCCTGGCCCTGGTCGACGAGCTGGCGCACACCAACGCACCCGGCAGCCGCCATGCCAAGCGCTGGCAGGACGTGCAGGAACTGCTCGCCGCCGGCATCGACGTCTACACCACCGTCAACGTGCAACACCTGGAGAGCCTCAACGACAAGGTCCGCGACATCACCGGCGTGCAGGTGCGTGAAACCCTGCCGGACTGGGTGCTGCAGGAAGCTTTCGAACTGGTACTGATCGACCTGCCGCCCCGCGAGCTGCTCGAACGCCTGCGCGAAGGCAAGGTGTACGTGCCGGAGCAGGCGCGGGCGGCCATCGATGCGTACTTCTCGCAGACCAACCTGACCGCCCTGCGTGAACTGGCCATGCAGACGGCCGCCGCCCAGGTCGATGCCGACCTGGCCCACGGCTATCGCCAGCGCGGCCAGGAAGCCCCTGCCTTGCGCGGGCGGCTGTTGGTTGGCGTCGATGGCGACGACCAGGCCGAACGCCTGGTGCGCCATGCCAGCCGGGTGGCTCAGCGCCGTCACTTACCCTGGAGCCTGGTGCACGTGGACAACGGTCGCCTGCGTGACGAGGCGGCGCGTCAGCGCTTGCAGGCTGCGCAGCAACTGGCCGAGCGCCTGGGGGGCGAAGTGGTGCTGTTGCGGGCCGGCGAAGTGGCGCGCACGTTGATTCAGCATGCGCTCGAACGCCGGGCCAGCCTGGTGCTGGTGGGGCAGTCGCGCGATCGCCTGCGTCGACGCCTGTTGGGGGCGGGGGTTGCGGCGCGGCTATTGCGCGAAAGCCATGGGCTGGAAATCAACGTGCTCGACCGCGATGCCCAGCCGCAACCGGCCCGCTCGGCGGTCAAGCGTGTGTGGGTGTGGCGGCATTATCTGCTGGCCCTGCTGGCCACCGTCATGGCGGCCGGCCTGGCCTGGGCGGTGTCGAGCGTGCTGGCGCTGCCTAATATCTCCTTGGTGTTTCTTGCTGCAGTGTTGCTGGTGGCGGTGCGCAGCAGCCTGGGGCCGGCGCTGGCGTGTGCGGCGTTGTCGTTCCTGACGTACGACTTCTTGTTCATCCCGCCGAATTTCTCCTTCAGCATCCAGCGCGAAGAAGACGTGCTAACCCTGGTGTTCTTTCTGCTCATGGCCGCCCTCACGGGTAACCTGGCGGCCCGTCAGCGCCGCCAGCTGCAGGCACTGCGCGAAACCCAGGCGCAAACCAGCCAACTGCTCGACCTGTCGCGTCGGCTGACCGTCGCCACCGACCGCCAGGCAGTGTTCAACGCCGCCGGCCAGCACCTGGACGGTTGGCAGGACCTGCACGTATGCCTGCTCGAACGTGATGCCGAGGGCCTGTTGCGCGTCGCCAGTGGCGAAGCCCACGCACTGAGCGACAACGAACGGGCCGCTGCCGACTGGGCCTGGCAACACGGTCAGGCAGCGGGCCAGGGCAGCGATACCTTGCCCAATGGCCGCTGGTGGTGGTGGCCCTTGGCGGTGGAGGATCAGCCGCTGGCGCTGCTCGGCGTGCGCTCGCGCACTGGCGACCCGCTCAGCGACCCGCGCCGGCGCCTGCTCACGGCCCTGGGCCAGCCGCTGGCCCAGGCGCTGGCCCGCGCGCGGCTGGCCGAACAACTGGAGGCCGCGCGCCTGCACGGCGAAACCGAACAGCTGCGCAGCGCCTTGCTCGCGTCGGTGTCCCATGACCTGCGCACGCCGCTGACCGCCATGCGCGGCAGTATCGACAGCTTGCTGGCGCTGGGCGAGGCGATCCCCGAACAAGACCGGCGCGAACTGCTGGAAGGCACGCGTGACGAGGCCGAGCGCCTGGACCGCTACATCCAGAACTTGCTCGACATGACCCGCCTGGGCCACGGCGGCCTCAAGCTTGCCCGTGACTGGGTAGCCCCCGTAGACATCGTCGGCAGCGCGCTCAACCGCCTGCGTGTGGTGCTGGCGCCATTGCGCGTGCACACCTTGGTGCCGACCGAGTTGCCGTTGCTGTTTGTCCATGCGGCATTGATCGAGCAGGCGCTGGTCAATGTGCTGGAGAACGCCGCACGCTTCTCCCCGGCCAACGGTCGGCTGGAGCTGCAGGTGTCGGTGGTGGACGCGAAATTGCACATGGCCGTGCGCGACCAGGGCCCCGGCATCCCCTTGGCGGAGCGGGAGAAGATTTTCGACATGTTCTACACCGCCGCCCGTGGAGATCGAGGCGGGCAGGGCACCGGCCTGGGCCTGGCCATCTGCCAGGGCATGATTGGCGCCCATGGCGGGCAGATCCTGGTGGGTGACGGCATCGATGGCCAGGGCACCGGCATCACTCTATGCTTGCCGCTGCCCCCTCAACCCGAAGCTGAAAGCGAAACCCCATGAGCCAACCCGCCACCCTTTTGGTTATCGACGACGAGCCGCAGATCCGCAAGTTCTTGCGTATCAGCCTGATGTCCCAAGGCTACAAGGTGCTCGAAGCTGCCACCGGCAGCGAGGGCCTGGCGCAAGCCGCATTGGGTAAACCCGACTTGGTGGTGCTCGATCTCGGCCTGCCGGACATGGACGGCCAGCAGGTACTGCGTGAGTTGCGCGAATGGAGCGCGGTGCCGGTGCTGGTGCTGTCGGTGCGTGCCAGCGAGGTGCAGAAGGTCGATGCACTGGACGGCGGGGCCAATGACTATGTGACCAAACCGTTTGGCATTCAGGAGTTTCTGGCGCGGGTGCGTGCCCTGTTGCGCCAGGTGCCGCAGGCCGGTGGCGGTGAGGTGGCCGCCAGTTTCGGGCCGTTGACCGTGGACTTCGCCTTCCGCCGGGTAACCCTGGAGGGCGTGGAGGTCGCGTTGACGCGCAAGGAGTATGCGCTGCTGGCCCAGTTGGCCGGGCACCCGGGCCGGGTGATTACCCAGCAGCAGTTGCTCAAGGACATCTGGGGGCCGACCCATGTCGACGATACCCACTACCTGCGCATCGTGGTCGGGCATCTGCGCCAGAAGCTCGGGGATGACCCAATGGCGCCGCGGTTCATCATCACCGAGGCGGGGGTGGGCTACAGGCTGGTAGCGCCAGGCCCGTGAGCGGACGGCGTGGCATCAGGCCCTGGGCGGCTCTTTTTCGAACAGCTGGCGCATGACCTCCAGATAGCGCCGCGCGCCCAGGCCCAAGGGCCGCGGTTTGACCCAGATGATGTCGACCCACAAGCGTAACCGGCTGGCCATGTTGTCGAAGCGCACCTCGGCCAATGCGCCCGAGGCAATCAACGGCTCAACCAGCGGCTGCGGCAGGTAGGCCCAACCCAGGCCGGATTGCACCAGGTCCAGCGTCGCCAGGTAGCTGTCGGTCAGCCAGATCCGCCGCGACAGCACCATGCGCGGGTCGGAGCCGGTGGCTTTGCCGGAGGCCACGATGATTTGCCGTTGCTCGGCGAATGCCTCTTCCGGCAGCGGCGTGCCGTTGTTGCGCCCGGCGGGGTGGCGCGGTGAAGCAACGGCCACCAGCAGTTGGCTGCCGGCTTCAAGAAACGACTCGCGCTCATCGATCCCGGGCCGTTCGAATACCAGGGCCAACTGCACGCTGCCGTCGTGCAGCAAGCGTATGGCTTCGGCTTGGGTGGCCGAACGTACTTCGATCTCAAGGCTGGGGAATTCCTGCGCGAGGGTTTCCAGGGGCTGGCTCCAGCGGCCGGTCTGCAGCTCGGGCGCCATGGCGATGGTCAGGCGTTTTTCCAGCCCCTTGTGCAGTTGCAGGGCCTGGGCGTCCAACAAGTTGAGCTGGCAGATCACCTGCCTGGCCTGCGGTTCGAGCGCCAGTGCTGCGCTGGTCGGCAAGGCTTTGCGTGTGGCACGGTCGAACAGGGCCAGGTCCAGTTCTGCTTCCAGCTGGGCGATGGCCATGCTCACGGCCGAAGGCACGCGCCCCAGCTTGCGTGCGGCTGCAGAAAACGACCCTGCCTCCAGTACCGCCAGAAAGACTGCAAGAGAGTCGCTGGTAAAGGCCATCGTCAGAACCCTCCTTGGCGGGCTACAAGTCTTCCGACAGGATACGGTCCACGCTGTCGACAAAGTAGTCCACGCTCGCCTGGGTGGTACACATCGGCGGTTTGATCTTGAGGATGTTCAGGTAGTCGCCGGTCGGTTGCATGAAGATGCCCAGCTCGCGCAGGCGATCGCACAGCAGCAGGGTCTCCTCGGTCGCCGGCTCCAGCGTCTGCCGGTCGCGCACCAGCTCCAGGCCCAGGTAGAAGCCCGAGCCATGCGCTGCGCCGGCGAGCGGGTGCTTGTCGACCAATGCCTGCAAGCGTGCCTTGAAATAGCGCCCGGTGTCGCGGGCGTTGTCCCACAGCCCTTCCTCCTGCATCACGTCCAGCACCGCCATGCCGATGCGGCAACTGACCGGGCTACCCCCCGCCGACGAGAAGAAGTAGCCCTGCGCCTCCAGCGCCTCGGCTATCTCACGCCGGGTGATCACCACGCCCAGCGGCTGGCCGTTGCCCATGCCCTTGGCCATGGTGATGATGTCGGGCACCACGCCTTGTTCCTCAAAGCCCCAGAAGTACTCGCCCAGCCGGCCATAACCGACCTGCACTTCGTCGGCGATGCACACGCCGCCCCGGGCGCGCACCTTGGCATAGGCGTCGGCCAGATAGCCCGCGGGCAGCGAGATGCCGCCGGCATTGCCGTACACCGGCTCGCAAATGATGCCAGCCAGCTGACGGCCTCGGCCATCGAGCTCGGCCAGCTTGGCATCGACGTCACGCAGGTAGTCGGCGGCGCTGTCGGCACCGCGAAAACGCCCACGGAAGGTGTTCGGCGCCTCGACCGGGTGCACCCAGTCTGGCCGGGTCTCCAGTGCCTGCGGGTTATCGGCGATGGACGTTGATATGGCGTCGGTGGCCACCGACCAGCCGTGGTAGGCCTCCAGCACGCTGAGCAGGTCGCGCCCGCCGCTGTAGGCCCAGGCCAGGCGGATGGCCAGGTCGTTGGCCTCGGTGCCGCTGTTGACCAGAAACACCCGGTCGAAGCCTTCCGGCGCCAGTTTGAGCAGGCGTTCGGAGAACTCGGCGATGGCGGCGTAATGGAAGCGCGAGTTGGTGTTGAGCAGCGACCACTGCCGCGCCGACTCGGCCACCATGCGTGGGTGGCCATGGCCAAGCACGGCAACGTTGTTGAGCATGTCCAGGTACGAACGGCCCTGCATGTCGACCAGGTAGTTGCGCCAGCCGCGTTCGATATGCGGCGGTTGCGCGTAGTAGTGCTTCTGCGAGCGGGCGAAGCTTGCGTCGCGGCGTGCCAGCAGCGCCTGCGGGTCGGGCAGCGCTTCGGCGTCGCAGTCAACGCCTAGCAGCGCGGCAGGCGACGGGCATAGCGCCAGCCAGGCTGCGGCCTGGGAGGGCGTGGCGAAGAAGGGAGGGCGGGTAGCGTTATCCAGGCACAGCTGAACGCTGAGCACGCCATGGCTGCTACCCAGTGGTTGACCTTTTGCTACGGCTTGGCCATCCACCGGGGCATCTTCCAGACCCGTGAGCCACAAGGCCCAATGCGGCGTGTGCAGGCAGCCGCGGCCATCGCCATGACGCTGCCAAGTGCCGGCCTCGGGTGCCTGCAGCAGGGTGCCGTTCGGCACCTGCAACTCCACACCCAGCGCGCAGGTGGCAGGTTCTTCGGGGCGGTCGATATGGGTTTGTGACAGGCGATACTGGCCATGCAGCGTGCTCGCCGGGGTCGGTTGTGCGGCCAGCAGGTGCTGATCGAAACCTGGCTGCTCCCAGTTGCCCGCTTCGCAGTGCGGGCTGAGCACGCCCAGGTCGAGGCGTGCGACCGGCTGGCCGACCAGTTCGGGCAACAGGGGTGCACAACCGGCCAGCTCGGGCTTGCCGGGTTGAAGATTGGCCGCTTGCAGGATAGCCGCCTCCATCAACGCGAAAGGCACGGCGGTAGCGGTGTCGAAGATTTCCCATTCATGCGCGATGTTGTTGCGGATGTACTGATTGCCCGGCGCTATGGCGAGCTGTTGCTCGCTGCTCAGCACCAGCACCGCGGCGCGGTTGAGTACCAACGGCCACAGGGCCCGCAGTTCGGCCTCGCTCAGCGGGTTGAGCGCCTGGTAGGCACGCACCGCCGGCAGAACGCGCAGCGGGTCGCCTTCGGCATGGTGCAGCAGCGCAGCGCAGGTCACCGACAGGTCGGCGATGCGCCAGGTGCGCAGCAGGTCGCCGAAGTCGATCACGCCCTGCAACTGCCACTGGCGCTCGCCATCGCGGGCCCACACGGCGTTGTCGTCGGTCACGTCCAGATGCACGGCCTGGCAGGGCAGTTGGTCGGCCAGCGGTGCCAGGTGCGCAGCGGCCAGTTGGGTGGCTTGCTCGACCCGGACGCGTTGGCCTGCGTCCTGTAGCACGGGCAGCAGGTGCTGGATGAGTGCCTGGGCGTGCTGCGGATCCCACTGCAGGGTGCGGCTCAGGCCTGGGTGGTCAAAGTCGGCCAGGGCGTTGTCCAGCCGTGCGCAGAGCCCGCCCAGTTCGGCCATCAGGCGTGGTGGCATGTGTTTGAGGCGGGTCAGCGGCTGGCCGTCGATGTAGTCGAGCAGGCGTACGCGCAGTGGTTGGCCGGCGATGTCCAGTGCCAGCAGCGCTTGGCCGGTTTGTGCGGGGCGTACTGCGGGTACGGGCAAGCCCTGTTCACGCAGGTAGGCCAAGGCGGCGTGCTGGGCTTCCAGTTCGACCTGGGCGTAGCTGCCGTGGCAGGCCTTGAGTACGAAACGGCCTTGGGGGGAATCCAGGCGGAAGTTCAGGTCCTGCTGGCTGCCCAGCGACGTCAGGTTGCCAGCCAGGTTGTAATGGGTCTGCAGCAAGGCGTGCGCCTGGGCTTCGCTTAGCGAGGGGCTGGGCATGGCGGAGCGCTGGATCAGGGTGGCCAGGGCAGGGGCGGCTGGGTTTTGGCTGGGCATTGGGGGCTACCGTTGGTGCTGGGAGGCGGTAGGGAATTTATGCCCGTTTTGGTTGATGATGGAAGACGATTGTTGTCAGAATTTTTGATGATGAGGTGCATGTCAAAAAATTAGCAGCGCCTATGAGATCGAGCGCCGCCCGCGCGGCGCTCGATCTCATAGGCGCTGCTAATCTAACGACATGCCCTTGTAGCCTTCACCTCACCTCAAAAGCTGGCCTTCACCGACACCATGAAATTACGCGGTTCCCCATAGTAGTTGCCAAAGGTCTCTGTCCCGATGCTGGCGTAATAGCGCTTGTCGAACAGGTTGTTGCCGTTAAGCGCCACCGACCAGGTCTCATCGATCCGGTACCCGATCCGCCCATTCCACACCGCATAGCCCGCCTGGCTGATCTTCTCGCCACTGGCCGGCGAAAGCCGGAAGTTGTCACTTTGCGCATTCACCCCGGCGCCAATGCTGACCCGCTCCAATGCCCCCCCCAAGGTGTACTCACCCCACAAGCGCAACACATGGCGAGGCACATAGCTGTTGAACGCTGCGCCATTCAAACTGCTGTCGATATCATCCAGCGTCTTGGTCTGGGTATAGGTGTACCCCGCCAGCAACTGCAGCCGCTCGATCACTTCACCGCTGAGCTCGGCTTCGAACCCTTGGGCACGCACCCGGCCGGCGTTCACGTAGCAATAACCATCGGATGACGGGCAAGACGAGTTGAAGTCGGTTTGCGCCTGGTCTTTCTGAATGGTGCGGAAAAGGTTGAAGGCGCCGTTCAAACGGCCGTCGTACCAGGCACCCTTGATCCCCAGCTCATAGCTCTGGCCCACCAGTGGTTTGAGGGTGGAGCCGTCTTCTGCCCGGTAGTTGCCTTGCGGGGTGAAGATGTCCGAGTAGCTGGCGTAGGCCGTCAGGTTCTCGTTCAGGTCCAGCAGCACGCCGGCAAATGGTGTGACCTGCCCGGTCTCACGGGTGTTGGAGGGCTGCGATTCACCGCTTCTGATGAAGACGGAATCCGTCTTGGAGTCGTACCAGCTCACCCGGCCACCGACCACCACGGTCAACGGGTCGGCCAGTTTCAAGCGCAGGGTCGAGTAGAGGCCCTTTTGCGTGGTCTTGCTCTTGACCGGCCCGCCGCGCGACGAGTTTTCGATGAAGTAACTGTCATCGGGCTCGGGGATGAACTTGTCGGGGTTGAACACATTCTGGCGCTGCGGCAGAAACGCCACCGAGTAAAAGTCGTCCTTGTTCGAGCGGCTGGCGTTCATGCCCAGCACCAGTTCATGTTGCTGGCCGAACGCGTCGAACTTGCCATCCAGGTAGGCGTCCAGGCCGTAGTCGACCTGGTCGTAGTCATACATGCTGCCCAGCATGCCGGTGGTGTCGATGCCGGGCGTTACCGCGCCCGAAGCGAACGCGTACTTGATGTCCTGGGTGTTCTTTGTATAAACACTGGCAACTTTGAGCTTCCAGTCTTCATTGACCTGGTGGGTGAGGTCGCTGAACACGGTCGTGCGCTTGCTGCGCCAGGTGTTCCACGAGGGGTCGAGGCAGGTCGAGCGGCTGAGGTTGAGGTCGCTGCGGTCCTTGTAGCGCGGCAGGCCACCCCAGCACGGGTTGGCGTCGACATCTTCATAGGCAATGCCCAGCCCCAGGGTCGTGTCGGGGCTCAGGTCGAAGTCGAGCGCGCCGTAATACACCTGGTCCTTGCGGTTGGCGTCGTCTACAAAATAGTGCCGGCTCTGCTCGGCCACCACCGCCCGGCCACGCAGGGTGCCGGCCGCGTTCAGCGGGCCGCCGGTGTCGATCTGCCCGCGGTAGTTGTCCCAGCTGCCACCGGACAAGGTGATGTCGGTATGCGCGTCGGCAAGGCCACGCTTGCGCACGAAGTTCACCCCGCCTGCGGTGCCGCCCGAGCCCTTCATCATGCCTGCAGCGCCGCGCAGCACTTCGACCCGGTCGTAATACGCCATGTCACTGCTGAAGCTGTCGGCCTGGACATACAGGTTGCCCATGTCCAACGGCACGCCGTCGTACTGGTACTGGCCCGACATGCGGAACCCGCGCGAGTAGAAGTATTTGCCGCCCATGGTCGAGTCGTACACGGTAATGCCCGGCGTCTTCTCCATGACCTGGTCGATGGTGTACAGGTTCTGGTCGTCCATCATCTTGCGCGTCATCACCGTGACCGATTGCGGCGTCTCTTTCAGCGAGTGCTCGCCCTTGCCGATGGTCACCCCGCCGGTGGTGTACGAGCCGCTGTTTTCAGTGGTCGCGCCCAGCACCTGGCTGGTGATGTTGGTGGCCCCCAGCTCCATCGCCGAACCCGAAGACGGCACGGCCCGCAGCACATAGGTACCGTTTGACTGCGGCTCGGCCTGCAGGCCGCTGCCTGCCAGAATCTGGGTGAAGCCTTCGCTGACACCGAATGCCCCTTTGAGCCCTGCGCTGTGCAAGCCGTCGGTCTGCTTGGCATCGAACGACAGCGCAGCCCCCGCTGCACTGGCATAGCGGCTGAGCACTTCGGTCAGGCTGCCCCCGGCAATGTCGAACGTCCTGACGCCGTTCTGCTGCACCGGCACCTGTGCCGCGAACGTCATCATGGGCCAGGCACCCGCAGTGGTTGCCGCCAACAGCCCGATTTTTACCGCCGTCGCCAGACGACCACGCTTGAACACTCCAGACATGCCAATCCTCCCCCAGAAAACGATCAATGAATCCCATTGGGGGATGAGCCGAACGATGCGAACAAAAAGTGCAAAAGCGCCGGAAGTTTTTTCAACTCACAGCGCCAGTGGGCTGTCAGGGGGTGACACGTTGACCCAAAAACGGCTGAAGCGCGTGACGCGCAGCGCAAAGCCGCTTTCCAGCGCCGCCAGCGCTCGGTCGGTGTCATCGATGGGGAATGCGCCCGAGACCTTCAATTGCGCAATGCGCGGGTCGCAGCGCAGCACCCCGGTGCGATAGCGCGACAGGTCGGCAAGCAGTTCGGCCAAGGGGCGATCGAGGGCAATGATGCTGCCTTGCTGCCAAGCCCCCACAGACGCGTCGTTGCGCCGTAGTGCCCCCACCGAGCGGTCAGAAAAGGCAATGGATTGCCCAGCCTCCACACGCACGGCCAGAGCACCGCTGGCCGCCCTGACTTCCACCGCTTTTTCGAGGACCGCCACTTCACCGCCCAGCGCTTGGGCGCGCACGATAAAGCGCGTGCCCAGCGCGCGTACCTGGCCATGCCGGGTGCGCACCGTGAACGGCCGTTGCGCGGGGTCCACAGCAGTGGTGACCAGAATCTCACCGCGCAGCAGTTCCAGCACCCGTTGCTGGCCGTCGTATTTGAGGTTCACCGATGTGTCGGTGTTGAGCAGCAGCGAGCTGCCATCGGCCAGGCGAAATGTACGGCGTTCACCGACGGCGGTGCGGTAGTCGGCAAACTGTTGCTGGGCAGTGTCGCTGCGCCAACCCAGCCAGCCCAGCGACGTCGCCGGCACTAGCACGACCACACTGCGCAGCAACTGGCGCCGAGAGCGCTCGGCACCGCGCAGGGCAGGTGCCGCCAGGGCGCCGGGCACGCTTGTCATCTGCTCGGCCACGGCGGCCATGCGTTGCCAGGATTGGCGGTGAACCGGGTCGGCAACCAGCCAGTCGTTCCAGGCGCGGCGGTCGGCATCGGTTGCGATGCCCGAATGAAGCCTTGCGTACCAGCGGGCGGCGACGCTGATGGCTTGCAACTCGGCAGGCGAAAGGCTCATGCCTGTTGCAACTGCATCAAGCAGCAATGCTCCATGGCCTTGGCCATGTAGTTGTTGACGCTGCGTACGCTGATGTTCAGTTGCTCGGCAATCTGCGGGTAGGTCAGGCCATCGAACTGCGACAGCATGAACACTTGCTTGACCTTGGTGCCAAGCCCTTGCAGCAGGCGGTCGATTTCCACCAGTGCCTGCAACAAAATCGCCTGTTCCTCCAGCGAAGGCTGCAGCGCTTCGGGCAGGGTAGCCAAGGCCTCCAGGTAGGCTTGCTCCAGTGAACGCCGGCGGATCAGATCGATCAACAGGCCTTTCGCGATTCTCGACAGGTAGGGGCGCGGCTCGCGAATGTCCAGCGCGCTGCGTGCCTTGATCACCCGCACGAAGGTGTCTTGCGTCAGGTCGGCGGCATCGAACGCATTGCCCAGGCGCTTGCGCAGCCAGCCATTGAGCCAGCCGTGGTGCTCGCAGTACAGGTCGTTGACGGCGCTATGCAGGGATAGATCGTTGGCGGACATGGTGATGGAATAGTTCGCGAGTGGTAATGAATCTTATTGTCGTGCGGCCTGTGGTTGCTTTGCAAGCGCCGCGCCGCTGACGAATGTGTCTTTGCCCTCCACGAACGGGTCGCTGCCCTACAGCGATTGAAGAAACGCACGAATCGCCTGGCGCGCCTGGGCACCGAGCGCTACGTAGCGTTGCCGGGCTATTTCGGCCTCACCGCCATGCCAGACAATGGCCTCCTCCAAAGGCTTGAACAGCGCCGCCTCGAAACCTCAGCCTGATGTATCAACTTCCAAAAACGCCGCTTCCAGCAATTGCCGCGTATACGCATGCTGCGGCGCATGGAAGATGGCCTGCGCATCCCCTTGCTCCACCACCTGCCCCTGCTTGATCACCATCAGCTGATGGCTCAACGCCTTGACCACTGCCAGGTCGTGGCTGATGAACAGGTAGGTCAGGTTGTACTTCTGCTGCAGGCTGCGCAGCAACTCCACCACCTGCCGCTGCACCGTCCGGTCCAGCGCCGACGTCGGTTCATCCAGCAGAATCAACGCCGGCTTCAGCACCAGCGCCCGTGCAATCGCAATGCGCTGGCGCTGGCCGCCGGAGAACTCGTGGGGGTAACGGTGCCGGGTGCGCGGGTCCAGCCCCACTTCCTCCAGCGCCGCAATGA
This sequence comes from Pseudomonas sp. SWRI77, assembly GCF_014269105.1. NCBI lineage: Bacteria > Pseudomonadati > Pseudomonadota > Gammaproteobacteria > Pseudomonadales > Pseudomonadaceae > Pseudomonas > Pseudomonas sp. SWRI77. The sequence goes on from NZ_JABWRV010000011.1 coordinate 108,385, forward strand.
TCGCCGCCTCTTGCTCTTCAGCCGTACCGATACGGTGAATCCGTAGCCCTTCGCCCACGATGTCCGCCACGCACATACGTGGGCTCAGGCTGCCGAACGGGTCCTGGAACACCACCTGCATCTGCCGCCGCAGCGGGCGCACGTCCTTCTGGTTCAACCCTTCGAGGTGCTGGCCATGAAAGCGAATGCCGCCCTGGCTTGAAATCAACCGCAAGATGGCCAGCCCGAGTGTCGACTTGCCCGAGCCACTCTCACCGACAATCCCCAGCGTCTGCCCCTGGGGCAAGCTGAAGTTGATGCCGTCCACCGCCTTCACATGGTCGACCGTGCGCCGCAAGAAGCCTTTCTTGATCGGGAACCAGACCTTGAGGTCATCCACTTCAAGCAACGGCGCACCGACCGGGTTGTGGGCAGGCTGGCCGCTTGGTTCGGCATTGATCAGCATCTGCGTGTAGTGATGCTGCGGCGCACTGAACAGCGTCGCGCAATCGGCCTGCTCGACAATCTGCCCACGTTGCATCACGCACACGCGGTGGGCGATCCGCCGCACCAGGTTGAGGTCATGGCTGATCAACAGCAGCGCCATCCCCAGCCGCGCCTGCAGTTCCTTGAGCAGGTCGAGAATCTTCAACTGCACGGTCACATCCAGTGCCGTGGTCGGTTCATCGGCAATCAGCAGCTCCGGCTCGTTGGCCAGCGCCATGGCGATCATCACCCGCTGGCGCTGGCCGCCCGACAGTTCATGGGGCAGTGCCTTGAGGCGTTTGTGGGGGTCGGGAATACCCACCAGCTCGAGCAGTTCCAGGGTCCGTGCGGTGGCTTGCTTGCCGGTCAGGCCCTTGTGCAGCAAGAGGATCTCGTTGATCTGCTTCTCGATGCAGTGCAAGGGGTTCAGCGAGGTCATCGGCTCCTGGAAGATCATCGCAATGCGGTTGCCACGAATATGCCGCAGGGCCTTCTCGCTCTGCTGCAGCAGGTCCTTGCCCTCGTAGTGGATGCTGCCGCTGGGGTGGCGGGCGAGGGGGTAGGGCAGCAGGCGCAGGATCGAGTGGGCGGTCACCGACTTGCCCGAGCCGCTCTCGCCGACCAGGGCCAGGGTCTCGCCCTTGCGGATGTCGAAGCTGATGCCGTCGACCACGCGGTTGACCTGCTCGCCGGTGACGAACTCCACCGCAAGATCACGCACTTCGATCAGGTTGTGTTCGCTCATGTCATTTCCTTGGGTCGAAGGCATCGCGGGCGGATTCACCGATGAACACCAGCAAGCTCAGCATCACCGCCAGCACGGCGAAAGCACTGATGCCAAGCCACGGCGCCTGCAGGTTGGATTTGCCCTGGGCGACCAGCTCGCCCAGCGACGGCGAGCCGGCGGGCAGGCCGAAGCCGAGGAAGTCCAGGGCGGTCAGCGTGCCGATGGCGCCCGTGAGGATGAACGGCATGAAGGTCATGGTCGAGATCATCGCGTTGGGCAGGATGTGCCGGTACATGATCGCGCCGTTGCGCATGCCCAGGGCGCGGGCGGCGCGCACGTATTCGAGGTTGCGGCCACGCAGGAACTCGGCGCGCACCACGTCCACCAGGCTCATCCACGAGAACAGCAGCATGATCCCCAGCAGCCACCAGAAGTTGGGCTGCACGAAACTGGCGAGGATGATCAGCAGGTACAGCACCGGCAACCCCGACCAGATTTCCAGGAAGCGCTGGCCGGCAAGGTCCACCCAACCCCCGTAGAACCCCTGCAGGGCGCCGGCGATGACGCCGATGATGGAGCTGAGGATGGTCAGCGTCAGGGCGAACAGCACTGAAACGCGGAAGCCGTAGATCACTCGCGCCATCACGTCGCGGCCCTGGTCGTCGGTGCCCAGCCAGTTGTCCGCCGAAGGTGGGGCCGGCGCCGGCACCTTGAGGTCGTAGTTGATGCTCTGGTAGCTGAACGGGATCGGCGCCCACAGCACGAAGCTGTCCTTGTTGGCCAGCAGCTCGCGGATGTACGGGCTTTTGTAGTTGGCTTCCAGCGGGAATTCGCCGCCGAAGGTCGTCTCTGGGTAGCGCTTGAAGGCGGGGAAGTACCACTCGCCGTCGTAGCGCACGGCAATCGGTTTGTCGTTGGCGATCAGCTCGGCACCCAGGCTCAGGCCGAACAGGATGAGGAACAGCCACAACGACCACCAACCTCGGCGGTTGGCCTTGAAGCGCTCGAAGCGCCGGCGGTTGAGAGGGGACAAGGCCATGTCAGTGCTCCCGGCTGGCGAAGTCGATACGTGGATCGACCAGGGTGTAGGTCAGGTCGCCGATCAGTTTCACCACCAGCCCGAGCAGGGTGAAGATGAACAGGGTGCCGAAGACCACCGGGTAGTCGCGGTTGATCGCCGCCTCGAAGCTCATCAGGCCCAGGCCGTCGAGCGAGAAGATCACCTCGATCAGCAGCGAGCCTGTGAAGAAGATACCGATGAAGGCCGAAGGGAAGCCGGCGATCACCAGCAGCATGGCGTTACGGAACACATGCCCGTACAGCACCCGGGAGCGGCTCAGGCCCTTGGCCTTGGCGGTGACCACGTACTGCTTGTTGATCTCGTCGAGGAAGCTGTTTTTGGTCAGCAGGGTCATGGTGGCGAAGTTGCCGATGACCAGCGCGGTGATGGGCAGTACCAGGTGCCAGAAGTAGTCCAGCACCTTGCCGGTGGTGGACAGCTCGTCGAAGTTGTTCGAGGTCAGTCCGCGCAGCGGGAACCAGTCGAAGTAACTGCCGCCGGCGAACAGCACGATCAGCAGGATGGCGAACAGGAACGCCGGGATGGCATAGCCGACGATGATCGCCGAGCTGGTCCAGACGTCGAAGTGGCTGCCGTGGCGCACGGCTTTGGCGATGCCTAGGGGGATAGACACCAGGTACATGATCAGCGTGCTCCACAACCCCAGCGAGATCGACACCGGCATCTTCTCGATGATCAGGTCGATGACCTTGGCATCGCGGAAGAAGCTGTCGCCGAAGTCCAGCTGGGCGTAGTTCTTGACCATGATCCACAGGCGTTCGGGCGGCGATTTGTCGAAGCCGTACATGCGCTCGATCTCGGCCACCAATGCCGGGTCCAGGCCCTGGGCGCCGCGGTAGCTGGAGCCGGCCACGGAGACCTCGGCACCGCCACCGGCGATGCGGCTGGTGGCGCCTTCGAAGCCTTCGAGCTTGGCGATCATCTGCTCGACCGGGCCGCCAGGCGCGGCCTGGACGATGATGAAGTTGATGACCAGGATGCCGAACAGGGTCGGGATGATCAGCAGCAGGCGGCGCAGGATATAGGCCAGCATCTCAGTTGGCCTCGGCCGGGGTGGCGTCGCTGACAGCCGGGGTCACGCCGGGCTTGATCCACCAGGTGTCGATGCCGATGTCGTACTTGGGCGACACCTTGGGGTGGCCGATGTGGTTCCAGTAGGCCACGCGCCAGGTCTTGATGTGCCAGTTGGGGATCACGTAGTAGCCCCACAGCAGTACCCGGTCGAGCGCGCGCGCATGGTTGATCAGGCTCTGGCGTGATTCGGCATTGATCAGCCGCTCTACCAACTGGTCGATGGCCGGGTCGCGCAGGCCGATGAAGTTGCGGCTGCCAGGGTTGTCGGCAGCGGCACTGGACCAGAACTCGCGCTGTTCGTTGCCCGGCGAATTGGACTGCGGGTAACCCCCGACGATCATGTCGAAGTCGCGTGAGCGCAGGCGGGTGATGTACTGCGAAACGTCGACCCGGCGGATGTTCAGGTCAATGCCCAGGTCGGCGAGGTTACGCTTGAACGGCAGCAGGATGCGCTCGAACTCGGTCTGTGCCAGCAGGAACTCGATGGACACCGGCTTGCCGTCCGTGTCGACCATCTTGTCGTCGACGATCTTCCAGCCGGCGTCCTGCAGCAGCTTGTAGGCCTGGCGCTGCTGTTCGCGGATCATGCCGCTGGCGTCGGTGACCGGGTTGCGGAAAGCCTCGCTGAAGACCTGCTCGGGCACTTTGCCGCGCAGCGGTTCGAGAATTTTCAGCTCGTCAGGCGTGGGCACGCCCCGGGCGGCCATGTCGGAGTTTTCAAAGTAGCTGCCGGTACGGGTGTAGGCACCGTTGAACAGCTGCTTGTTGGTCCACTCGAAGTCCAGCAGCAGGCTTAGCGCCTGGCGCACGCGGATGTCCTGGAACACCGGTTTGCGCAGGTTGAAAATGAAGCCCTGCATGCCGGTGGGGTTGCCGTTGGGCAGCTCCTCCTTGATCAGGCGGCCATCGCGGACCGCCGGGACGTTGTAGGCGGTGGCCCAGTTTTTTGCGCTGACCTCCAGCGCATAGTCGAACGCCCCGGCCTTCAATGCCTCCAGTGCGACGGCCGTGTCGCGGTAGGAGTCGAAGGTCATGGCATCGAAGTTGAACTGGCCGCGGTTGATCGGCAGGTCCTTGGCCCAGTAGTCCTTGACCCGCTCGTAGCGGATGGTGCGCCCGGCCTTGACCTCGGCGACCTTGTACGGGCCGCTGCCCAGGGGGATTTCCAGGTTGCCGCGGTTGAACTCGCGGCTTTCGTACCAGTGCTTGGGCAGTACCGGCAGTTGGCCCAGAATCAGCGGCAGTTCGCGGTTGTTCTGGTGCTTGAACTTGAACAGCACCCGTAGCGGGTCTTCGGCGACCACTTCGGCGACGTCGCCGTAGTATTGGCGGTACAGCGGTGCGCCGTCCTTGATCAGGGTGTTGAAGGTGAACACCACATCCTCAGCGCGCATCGGGTGGCCGTCATGGAAGCGCGCTTCGGGGCGCAGGTAGAAGCGTACCCAGCTGTTGTCCGGGGCCTTTTCGATCTTGCCGGCGACCAGGCCGTATTCGGTGAACGGCTCGTCCAGGCTCTGGCGCATCAACGTGTCGTAGATGACGCTGATGTTCTCGGCCGACACGCCCTTGTTGATGAACGGGTTGAGGCTGTCGAAGCCACCGAAGCTGGACTGGCGGAAGGTGCCGCCCTTGGGGGCATCCGGGTTGACGTAGTCGAAGTGCTGGAAGTTGGCCGGGTACTTGGGCGCCTCGTCGTAGAGCGTAAGCGCGTGTTGCGGCGCGGCCAGGGCCGGAAGGCTCAGGCAGGCCAGCAGCAGGCTGCCGGCCAGCCGGCGCAGGCGGTGCGTTGGCATCATTGGGCTTTCTCCGAAGTCTTGATCCACCAGCTGTTCAGCCCGAGGGTATAGGGCGGCGTGGTGACAAAGGCGAACCGGTTGCGGTAGGCCAGGCGGTGATTGTCGAGGTACCAGTTGGGGATCATGTAGTACTGCCATGAAAGCACGCGGTCCAGGGCACGGGCGGCGGCCACCTGGTCATCGCGGGTGCGCGCGGCGAGCAAGGTGTCGAGCAGATGGTCGACCACCGGGTCCTTGACCCCAGCATAGTTCTTGCTGCCTTTGGTCGCGGCCTGGCTTGAGTGAAAGTACAGCCACTGTTCGAGGCCGGGGCTCAAGGTCTGGTTCAGGGTCATCAGAATCATGTCGAAATCGAACTGGTCCAGGCGTTGTTTGTACTGGGCGCGGTCCACGGTACGCAAGCGTGCGTCGATACCGATGCTGGACAGATTTTCGACATAAGGTTGCAGGATGCGTTCGAGGTTGGGGTTAACCAGCAGCAACTCCAGGCGCAGTTGCTGGCCTTTGCTGTCCACCAGGCGCTGGCCGTTCAGCTTCCAGCCGGCTTCGCCGAGCAGGCTCAGGGCCTGGCGCAGGGTCTGGCGATTGATGCCGCGGCCGTCGGTCTGGCTGACTTTGTAGGGTTCGCTGAACAGTTTTTCCGGCAACTGGTCACGGAACGGTGCCAGCAACAGCCACTCCTTGCCGGTGGGCAGGCCGGTGGCGGCGAATTCGCTGTTGGGGTAGTAGCTGGTCGAGCGGCGGTAGGCGCTGCTGAACAGGGCGCGGTTGGTCCACTCGAAGTCGAGCATCAGCCCCAGCGCCTGGCGCACTCGGGGGTCGCTGAAGGCTACCCTGCGGCTGTTCATGAACAGGCCTTGGGTCTGGGTTGGGATGCGGTGCGGGATTTGCGCCTTGATCACATCGCCACGGCGTACCGCCGGGAAGTTGTAGCCATTGGCCCAGTTCTTTGCCTGGTGCTCGATGTAGATGTCGAACTCACCGGCCTTGAACGCCTCGAACGCCACGGTGGCGTCGCGGTAGAACTCGTACTCGACCCGGTTGAAGTTGTACTTGCCGCGGTTGACCGCAAGGTCCTTGCCCCAGTAGTTCTTTACCCGCTCGAACACCAGGCGGCGCCCAGGCAACACCTGGGTGATGCGATAGGGCCCACTGCCCAGTGGCGGCTCGAAGGTGGTGGCCTTAAAGTCGCGGCCTTGCCAGTAGTGCTTGGGCAACACCGGCATTTCACCCAGGCGCAGGATCAGCAGCGGGTTGCCGGCACGCTTGAAGACAAAGCGAATACGCAGGGGCCCGAGGATGTCCACCCGCTGCACTTCTTGCAGGTTGGTGCGGTAGATGGGGTGGCCATCCTTGAGCAGCGTGCGATAGGAGAACGCCACGTCCGCCGCGGTGATCGGGCGGCCGTCATGGAAGCGTGCCTGCGGGCGCAGGTTGAACACCACCCAGCTGCGGTCTTCGCTGTACTCCACCGAGCGCGCGATCAGGCCGTAGCTGGAGGTGGGTTCGTCGCCCGAGGGGTCGTACTGCCCGGTGCCGATCATCAGCGGTTCGTTCAGTTCGCTGATGCCGTACTGCTGGAAGTTCGGTGTGGTAATCGGGCTCGAACCCTTGAAGGTGTAAGGGTTGAGCGTGTCGAAGGTACCGAATGCCATGGCCCGCAAGGTGCCGCCTTTGGGCGCTTGCGGGTTGACCCAGTCGAAGTGGGTGAATGTGGCTGGGTACTTGAGCATGCCGAACTGCGCGTATCCGTGGCTTTCGCTCACCATCGCGACGGCGGGAAAGCTCAAGGCCAGGCTGAGTGACAGCAGGAGGGGACGTATCAAGTCGGCATCCGATCCAGAGGCGTTGGGCTTTGATCGAGTACAGTAACAGCTTGGTGGGGTTGGAAAAAGAGAGGTTTTGAAGGCGGTTGATCGTTTGAGGAAAGCTAAACCTGCAGGAGCGGCCTTGCGTCGCGAAAGGGCCGCAAAGCGGCCCCTGGCATTACATCAGTGAGAGAGGTAAACGGTCAGCGTCTGCCCTGGCTTGAGCGCATGCCCGCTGCGCGGGTTCCAACGCTTGAGGTGTTTCATTTCGACATTGAAACGCTTGGCCACCAGGTACAGCGAGTCACCCTTGCGTACTTTGTACTGGGTCGAGCGTTTCGAGGACGCCGCCACCCGGTTACCGGCGGCACTCGGCGCATTGCCGCCGCGCAGAGCCAGTACCTGGCCGGCCCGGAGGCCGTTGCCGGACATACGGTTCCAGCGCTTGATGTCCCTGACCGATACGCGATTCGCCTTGGCAATGCTGCCCAGGTTGTCGCCACGCTTGACCCGGTAGCTGCGCGCTGCCACCGGGGCCTTGGCTTCGGCCACGGCGCGGGCGAACACGGCCTTGTTCGGCTGCAGGCTGATCAACTGCTCAGGCTTGAGGTTGGACAGGCTGGCGGACAGCAGTTGCGCCTTGGCGGTGGGCACCAGCAATTGCTGGGGGCCGTCTACAGTCATGCGCTTCTTGAAGGCCGGGTTTAGCTGGATCAGCTCGTCTTCGTCGATGTCGGCGAACGCCGCAACGCGCGAAAGGTCGAGGCGATCATTGATGGCGACCGCCTCGAAGTAGGGTTCGTTGGCAATCGGGTTCAAGTTGACGCCATAGGCGTCCGGAGTGGACACCACCTGCGACAGGGCCAGCAGTTTAGGCACGTAGTCGCGGGTTTCCTGCGGCAGGGGCAGGTTCCAGTAATCGGTTGGCAGGCCGAGCTTTTCGTTGCGTTCGATGGCGCGGCTGACCGTGCCTTCACCGGCATTGTAGGCGGCCAGGGCCAGCAGCCAGTCGCCGTTGAACATGTCGTGCAGGCGGCTCAGGTAGTCCAGCGCGGCGTTGGTCGAGGCGGTCACGTCGCGACGGCCGTCATAGAAGTTGGTTTGGCGCAGGTTGAAGTGGCGGCCGGTGGACGGGATGAACTGCCACATGCCTGCCGCATGGGCGCGCGAGTAGGCCATCGGGTTGTAGGCGCTTTCGATGGCTGGCAGCAGCGCCAGCTCCAGCGGCATATCGCGTTCTTCGAGGCGCTCGACGATGTAATGCAGGTAGAGGCTGCCGCGCTCGCCGGCGCTTTCGATGAAGCGCGGGTTGCTGGCGAACCACAGGCGCTGCTGCTCGATGCGCGGGTTGACGTCGATGCTGTCCTGCAGGGTGAAGCCCTGGCGCATGCGCTCCCACACGTCCTGCGGCGCCTGCTCGGCCGGCTTGATCAGCAGCGGGGCCGGCTTGTGCTTGATCCGCGCCTGATAGTTGTGCGCGCGAACGCTATCGGATTCGTCGAGCTGACGGGTGCTCTGGCAGCCCACCAACGTGGCGGCCAGGGCCAGCGCACTGATTTGGGCCAGACGCGTCAGGGCGACGGAATGAGAGGTTCTGCGGCTACGGGAAGACATCGGCTGGGACAGGTATCCGGGCGAAAAATTTCGGCGATTCTAGAAACCGCTACCGGCCTGGTCAACCTTTGACCCTCACATGCGATATATCTTGAGGTTATCAGAAGGTGTCCTTCCAAGACCTCAAGGCAGCAAAAACAGCGACATGCGTGGTGTTTGAATGTCCCTTCCATTCGTCTGCTTTTTGTTTAACGGATGTTTCAGTCGTGCGAATAAAGGGGTTGGTAAGCCGTTCCAGGCCAATCGTTGATGGCAATGTGATGCGATTGTCGGCGCGTAGCCGGGTAACCTCGTCGAAGCGCTGCAGAACGTGCGGGTTTTGTGGCTCCACCGCCTTGGCAAAGCGCAGGTTGCTCAGCGTGTATTCGTGGGCGCAATACACTTCGGTGTGCGCCGGCAGGGCGGCCAGGCGCTGCAGGGAAGGGTGCATCTGTTCGGCAGTGCCTTCGAACATGCGCCCGCAACCGGCGGCGAACAGCGTGTCGCCACTGAACAGCAGGGGTGTGGCTGGTTGCGCTGAGTAAAAGGCGATATGCCCCAGCGTATGGCCGGGTACGCCGATGACCTGGAACGCTAGGCCCAGCACGCTGATTTCATCGCCGTCCGCCAGTGCAGCATCGCGGGCGGGAATCTGCTCGTTGGCCGGGCCGTAGACCTTGGCGCCGGTCAATTGCTTGAGCCGTTCGACGCCGCCGACATGGTCGTTGTGATGGTGGGTCACGAGGATATCGCTCAATACCCAGTCGGGGTTGGCCGCCAGCCAACGTTCCACTGGGCCGGCGTCGCCGGGGTCGACCACCGCGCAACGGCGTTTGGCAGTATCCTGTAACAACCAGATGTAGTTGTCGGAGAAAGCGGGTAGAGCATCGATCTGTATCATGGTGCGGATCCGTATCGCCAAGCGTGGGACATGAGGGCATCTTAGCCGCGATGGCGTGGCACGAGAACCTTCGAGGGAGAACGCAATGACCGACCAAGCCTTTGCCCAGGCCGACCCCGATTGGGTCGAGCTGATCAGCCTGGCCCGTGAGTGGTTCAATGGCCCGCTCGGCCAGTTGATGCTCAAAGAAGAGGAAAAACTGCTGGAAGAAGAGCTGGGGCGCTTCTTTGGCGGTTACCTGGTGCACTATGGGCCCTGTGCCGAAGCACCGCCCAGCGCGCCCCAGGTGCAGCGCAACGTGCGCCTCGGGGCACCCTTGCCGGGCGTGGAAATCGTCTGTGAAGAGCAGGCCTGGCCATTGAGCGAGCATGCTGCCGACGTGGTGGTGCTGCAGCATGGCCTGGACTTCAGCCTCACCCCCCATGGCTTGTTGCGCGAGGCCGCCAGCGCCGTTCGCCCGGGTGGGCACCTGCTGATTGTCGGCATCAACCCCTGGAGCAGTTGGGGCATGCGCCACCTGTTCAGCCATGGCGCCCTGCGCAAGGCCCGCTGCATCTCGCCTTCGCGGGTTGGCGACTGGCTCAACCTGCTCGGCTTCGCGCTGGAGAAACGCCGCTTCGGGTGCTATCGTCCGCCGCTTGCCTCGCCGGCCTGGCAGCAACGCCTGGCAGGCTGGGAGCGGGTGGCGGGCGGCTGGCAAATTTCCGGCGGCGGCGTGTACCTGCTGGTGGCGCGCAAGATGGTGGTCGGCCTGCGGCCGTTGCGCCTGGAGCGCCGCGAACCCATGGGCAAACTGCTGCCGCTGCCGCTGGCCAAGGTCAACCGTACGGCGGCCAATCCTGATACTGAAAAGCACTGAACAAGAGTGGTACATGAGCGATAGCGTCGAAATGTTTACCGATGGCGCCTGCAAGGGCAACCCTGGCCCTGGCGGCTGGGGCGTGCTGATGATCTACAAGGGCGTCGAGAAGGAACTGTGGGGCGGCGAACGCGAGACCACCAACAACCGCATGGAGCTGATGGCCGCGATCCAGGGCCTGATGTCGCTCAAGCGTGAATGCGAGGTAGTGCTGACCACCGACTCGCAGTACGTGATGAAAGGCATCAACGAATGGATGGTCAACTGGAAGAAACGGGGCTGGAAGACTGCAGCCAAGGAGCCGGTGAAAAACGCCGACCTCTGGCAGTTGCTCGACGAACAGGTCAACCGGCACAAGGTGAGCTGGAAGTGGGTGCGCGGCCACATCGGCCACCCGGGCAACGAACGGGCCGACCAGCTGGCCAACCGCGGGGTCGATGAGGTGCGCACCCAGCGTTGAGCTGGGGTACAATCGCGTCCTTTGTAACTGATGCAAGTTGGAGCCCCCCGCGTGGAGCAGCAGCAAGATAAACGCCTGGTCATTCTCGATACCGAAACCACCGGCATGCCGGTCAGCGAAGGCCATCGCATCATCGAGATCGGCTGTGTCGAGGTCATGGGCCGTCGCCTGACCGGGCGGCATTTCCACGTCTACCTGCAACCGGACCGAGAGAGTGACGAGGGCGCCATCGGCGTTCACGGCATCACCGACAGCTTCCTGATCGGCAAGCCGCGCTTCGCCGAGGTTGCGGATGAATTCTTCGAGTTCATCCAGGGCGCCACGCTGGTCATCCACAACGCGGCGTTCGACGTTGGCTTCATCAACAACGAGTTCGCCCTGCTGGGCCAGCACGACCGCGCCGACCTTGCGCAGCATTGCACCATCCTCGATACCCTGCTGCTGGCGCGTTCCCGTCACCCGGGGCAGCGCAACAGCCTCGACGCGTTGTGCAAACGCTACGACATCGACAACTCGGGCCGCGAGCTGCACGGCGCACTGCTCGACTCGGAACTGCTGGCCGACGTTTACCTGGCAATGACCGGCGGCCAGACCAGCCTGTCGCTAGCCGGGCAAGGTGCTGACGGCGACAGTGACGGGCAGGGCGGTGGCGGCAGCGAGATCCGCCGTATTACCGGCCGTGCACCTGGGCGGGTGATCATGGCCAGTGCCGAAGAGCTGGAGGCGCATGCCGAACGGCTGGCGGCGATCGCCAAATCGGCGGGGGCGCCGGCGATGTGGCAGGCGTTGAGCGAGGCACCTGCATCTTGACCATGCGCCCTTTGTAGGAGCGGCCTTGCCGGGGCGCCGGACCGGTCGGAAAGGGGCGCGTAGCGGCCCCGTCAATCTCTGCAGCGACATAGAACCTGGGGCCGCTACGCGACCCTTTCGCGACGCAAGGCCGCTCCTACAACTACCCTGAAAAGGACACCCCGTCCTGCAGAGGTAGCTGCCTGATGTACAAGGACCTCAAGTTCCCCATCCTCATCGTCCACCGTGCGATCAAGGCCGACAGTGTTGCCGGTGACCGCATCCGGGGTATCGCCGAGGAGTTGCGCCAGGACGGCTTTGCCATCCTGGCCGCAGCGGACCACGCCGAAGCGCGCCTGGTCGCGGCCACCCACCACGGCCTGGCCTGCATGCTGATCGCCGCCGAGGGCGTGGGCGAGAACACTCACCTGCTACAGAACATGGCCGAGCTGATTCGCCTGGCCCGTTTGCGCGCACCTGACCTGCCGATTTTTGCGTTGGGCGAACAGGTCACCCTGGAGAACGCCCCCGCCGAGGTCATGAGCGAGCTGAACCAGTTGCGCGGCATTCTCTATCTGTTCGAAGACACCGTGCCGTTTCTTGCGCGCCAGGTGGCACGCGCCGCCCACAGCTACCTTGACGGCCTGCTGCCGCCGTTTTTCAAAGCCTTGGTGCAACACACCGCGCAATCCAACTACTCCTGGCACACACCGGGGCACGGCGGCGGTGTGGCCTACCACAAGAGCCCGGTGGGCCAGGCCTTTCACCAGTTTTTTGGCGAAAACACCCTGCGTTCGGATTTGTCCGTTTCAGTGCCGGAGCTGGGTTCGCTGCTAGACCACACCGGCCCCTTGGCCCAGGCAGAGGCCAGGGCTGCACGCAACTTCGGCGCCGACCACACGTTCTTCGTGATCAACGGCACCTCCACTGCCAACAAGATCGTCTGGCACGCCATGGTCGGCCGTGACGACCTGGTGCTGGTGGACCGCAACTGCCACAAATCGGTGGTCCACGCGATCATCATGACCGGGGCCATTCCCATTTACCTGTGCCCCGAGCGCAACGAGCTGGGCATCATCGGCCCGATACCCCTCAGTGAGTTCAGCCCCGCATCGATCCGGGCGAAGGTCCAGGCCAACCCCCTGGCGCGTGATCGCGGGCAGCGGATCAAGCTGGCAGTGGTCACCAACTCCACCTACGACGGCCTGTGCTACCACGCCGGGATGATCAAGCAGACGCTGGGGGCGAGTGTCGAGGTGCTGCACTTTGACGAGGCCTGGTTCGCCTACGCGGCGTTTCACGAGTTCTTCGAGGGGCGCTATGCCATGGGCACGGCTTGCGCGGCTGACAGCCCGCTGGTGTTCAGCACCCACTCCACGCACAAGCTGTTGGCGGCCTTCAGCCAGGCGTCGATGATCCATGTGCAGGAGGGTGCCAGCCGCCAGCTGGACCGTGACCGCTTCAACGAAGCGTTCATGATGCACATCTCGACGTCGCCGCAGTACAGCATCCTAGCGTCACTGGACGTGGCCTCGACCATGATGGAGGGGCCGGCCGGGCGCTCGCTGTTGCAGGAAATGTTCGACGAGGCGTTGAGCTTTCGCCGGGCGCTGGCCAACCTGCGCAAGCATATTGCCGCTGCCGACTGGTGGTTCAGCATCTGGCAACCGCCAGCGGCAGAGGGCATACAGCACCTTGCCGCGCAGGACTGGCAGCTTCAGCCGGGGGCTGAGTGGCATGGTTTTGGTGAAGTGGCGGGCAACTACGTGTTGCTCGACCCGCTGAAGGTGACCTTGGTCATGCCCGGCTTGAGCGCAGGGGGTGTGTTGGGCGAGCAGGGTATTCCGGCGGCGGTGGTCAGCAAGTTTCTATGGGAGCGCGGCCTGGTGGTGGAAAAAACCGGCCTGTACAGCTTCCTGGTGCTGTTCTCCATGGGCATCACCAAGGGCAAGTGGAGCACCTTGCTGACAGAGCTACTGGAGTTCAAACGCCACTATGACGGCAATACCCGGTTGAGCGCCTGCCTGCCGAGTGTGGTGGCAGCGGACACTTCACGTTATCAAGGCATGGGGTTGCGCGAGCTGTGTGACCAGCTTCACGAGTGCTACCGCGCCAATGCCACGGCCAAGCAGCTCAAACGGTTGTTCACAAGCTTGCCGGAGGTTGCCGTCAGCCCGGCACGGGCCTATGACCAGATGGTACGCGGCGAAGTGGAGGCGGTGCCGATCGAAGCGCTGCTCGGCCGTGTCGCAGCGGTGATGCTGGTGCCGTATCCGCCCGGCATTCCATTGATAATGCCGGGAGAGCGGTTCACCGAAGCGACCCGCTCGATACTCGACTACCTGGCGTTTGCCCGAGCTTTCAACGATGGCTTCCCGGGTTTCGTTGCCGACGTGCATGGCCTGCAGAACGAAAGCGGTCGCTACACCGTGGACTGCATCAAGGAATGCGAATGATCTCGACGCCGGTCTGTGCCAGCTCGAAACGGTTTTCGCCCAGGTGGTTGACGCGGTCGCCGATTGCCAGGCGGTAGGTGGTGATCGGTGCGCCCAGCGCGCTGCCGTCGACCTGGAGGGTGGACTCCTGGAACTCGTGGACGGGGTAGATGCGGCCTTCGGCGTCACGGGCGTGGAATTGGCCGACCATTACTGCTGCCATTTGGGTGAAAACCTCTGAATTACGTAGGAAATATCTGCAAACATAGACCGTACAAGATACCCGGAAGTTTTCCCCTCGTGGAAAAAAAACCAAAGCGGCGAGAAACGGTCATCTATAACTACAACGTCTCTTAGCCAGCAAAGGTTGGAAAACGCCATGAGCCAGGTGTATTCGGTAGCGGTTGTCGTCGGCAGCTTGCGCAAGGATTCCTACAACCGCAAGGTAGCCCGCGCACTTTCGGAGCTGGCGCCGTCCAGCCTTGCCTTGAAGATCGTCGAGATTGGTGACCTGCCCCTGTATAACGAGGACGTCGAGGCCAACGCACCTGAGCCCTGGCAGCGCTTTCGCGAGCAGATCCGCGGCAGTGATGCGGTGCTGTTCGTCACGCCGGAGTACAACCGTTCGGTGCCGGGTTGCTTGAAAAATGCCATCGACGTCGGCTCGCGGCCCTATGGTCAAAGCGCCTGGAGCGGCAAACCGGCTGCGGTGGTGAGTGTGTCGCCGGGGGCGATTGGCGGTTTTGGCGCCAACCATGCCGTGCGCCAGTCGCTGGTGTTTCTCGACATGCCCTGCATGCAGATGCCTGAGGCGTACCTCGGTGGCGCGGCCAACCTGTTCGAGGATTCGGGCAAGCTCAACGACAAGACCCGGCCGTTTCTGCAGGCCTTTATCGACAAGTTCGCCTCGTGGGTTAAGTTGAACAGGGCGGTTTGAGGGTGACGGCAATGGGCCGCACAGCGGCCCCGGCCGTTTATCGGAAGCTGTAGGACACCCCTGCATAGACCGCAAACCCTTCGCCCGGCGTCGACCGGGCGATGTCCTGCCCGCCATCGTTGTAACCCGGCGTCACTGTCGCGGCATAGCGTTTGTTGGTCAGGTTGCGCAGGTCCAGCCAGGTCTGCCAGTCCTGTTTCGGTGAGTCCCAACCCAGGCGTGCCCCCAGCAAGGCATAGGCATCGGCGTGGTAACTGTTGGCATAGTCGACCTGCACCTTGGAGGCCATCTGCGTATTGACCCCGGCATAGAACCCGCTCGGCCAGTCGTAGCGCAACTCGGCCTGGTAGTAATGCATGGGGATGCCAGGCAAGCGGTTGTCAGCGAAGGTGTCGTCGTCGCGGTAGTGGAAGTCACTGAAGGTGTAGGCCTGGCGCAGGCTCAGCTTGCCCCTGCCGGCTTGCTCCCACAAGGTGCTGTCCAGGCCCGCCTCGACACCTTGGTGTACGGTGGCGCTGGCATTGTATTCTTTGGCCGGCAGGCCCTGCACAATTTCCACGGCCAGCAGTTCGTGGCGCACTTGCGAGTAATACCACGCCAGGTCCCAGCGCCCCAGCGCAGAGTCGCCGCGTGCGCCCAGTTCAAGCGTGGTGGCTGTCTGGTTCTGCATTTCGACAGGTTGTGTCGCCGCCGTGGCGCTCCAGATCAGCGACCACGGGTGCGGTGGCTCGACGGACCGGCTCAGGTTGCCATAGACCTGCAGGTGCGGGTTGATGTCATAGCGCAGGCCCAGGCGCGGCGCGTAGTCCCAGTCATGCTGGCTGACCTTGCCGCCGGTGGCAGGGTAGCTGACGTCACTTTCACGTCGGGTATAAATCATCGCCAGGCCCGTGGTCAGCCACAAATCAGGGATCAGTTCCAGATCGTTGCCGACATGCAGCACGGTATCCGAGCCCTGGTAGCTGAAGTCGCGGCTGCGCGCGCCGAAGTTGTCGCCGCTGGTACGTGCAAATTGCGAGGCACCGCTGTTGGGCAGGTGTTTGGTGGTCCGCCAGCCCACGGTGGTCTTGCTCTCGTGGCCCAGCAGGGTATCGCGGCGCAGGTAGTTCAGGGTGCCGCTGACATCGGTGTAGGCGACCTTGAGGCGCATCGGGCCTTCGCGCAGGTCCATCGGGAAGTCGTGATAGACCAGCCCGGCTTCTACCCGGGCATCGTCCTCAAGGTAGAAGGTGGTCTTGTTGGCCACCCAGGTGCTGCCCGGTTGCGGCCGGCTGTCGTCGCGGGCCAGGTACGCCGCGTTGGCGGCACGCGGGTCGTGCTTGATCTGGTCCTTGGTCAGGCGCCCGGCCAGGTCGTTCTCGGTTTCGCGATAACGCAGGTAAAAACGTGTTTCAAGGTTCGGGTTGAACCGGTAGCCGACATTGGCGGCGATACCCTTGGCGCTGCCACTGCTGTGCGCCTGATAGCCGTCGTATTCCGAGTCGGTCAGCGCCACGTAGTAATCGAGGTTGCCCAGCACCTGGCCAGAACTGATGTGCCGATGTTGGTAGCCGCGGCTACCAACCTCGTAGCGCACCTGCAGTGGCGCGGCATCGTAACCGGTGTGGGTGACATAGTTGATGGCACCCCCCAGGGCCAGGGCGCCCTGATCGAAACCGTTGGCCCCGCGCAATACCTCGGCGCGGCTCAGCCATAGCGGCTCGAACAGTTCATAGGGGGTGCCGCCGGGGCCGGTCAGCGGCAAGCCGTCGAACATCGTGTAGACCCCGGAGCCATGCGCCCCCGGAGCGCGGTTGATGCCCGAACCACGGATCGACAGCTTGATGCCATCGTTGCCCGCCGACTGGGCGAACACCCCAGGCTGGTAGGCCAGCACATCCTGATTGCTGGCGACCCGGCCTTGCCCCACGCGGTTCATGTCCACCAGATTGCTGGCGCCAGGGATTTCCCGCAGGTGCTCGGCGGCAGCCTCCAGTTCGGTCTGTTGCTGATCTTCGATCAACACTTGGTCGAGTTCGACGCGGCCTGTGGCCTGGGTGGCGCTGGAGACCAACAGGGCCAGCAAGGAGAGGGGGAGGGTAGGGCGCATGGCAAGGGCTTCCAGATCGATAAGCGGGAATCTGACGCTGCAAGTGTCAGACGAAGCACAGCTTTCGTTCTGTAGCCCTGAAAAAGAACAACCCCGCCGAGGCGGGGTTGTTCAGGATCGCCGGAGGTCAGCCGATCAGTTGCAGGCCCGCCTGCTGAACCATTTCCAGCAGCGGTTGCGGGTAGACACCGAGCACGAAGGCCAGGATCGCGATAGCCAGCAGCATCACGCCGCCAGTGCGCTGTTCCCACTTCAGCGGGGCGTCGTGGCGACGCAGGTTCGGCTCGACCAGGTACAGGGTGACCATGACGCGCAGGTAGTAGTAAACGCCGATGGCGCTACCGATCACCAGGGCGCCGACCAGCCACCACAGGTGCGACTCGACGCCGGTGGCGATGATGTAGAACTTGCCGATGAAGCCCGCAGTCAGCGGGATACCGGCCAGCGACAGCATCATCACGGTCAGTACCGCAGTCAGGTACGGGCGGCGCCAGAACAGGCCGCGGTACTCGTACAGGGCATCGGCGTCACGGCCGCCGTAAGGCGAGGACATCAGCGTGATGACGCCGAAGGCGCCAAGGCTGGTGATCACGTAGGTGACCAGGTACACGCCCATGGCCTCCAGGGCCAGGCCCTTGCTGGCGACCAGGGCGATGACCAGGTAGCCGAAGTGGGCGATGGACGAGTAACCGAGCAGGCGCTTGAGGTTGCTCTGGGTCAGTGCCAACAGGTTACCGACCAGGATCGAGGCAACCGCGATCACCGCCAGTACGGTGCTCAGCACGCCGCTGCTGGCAGCAGGGGAGAGCATGAACAGGCGCACGACCACGGCGAACACCGCCACCTTGCTCGCGGTGGCCAGGAACGCGGCGACCGGCGCCGGGGCGCCTTCGTACACGTCCGGGGTCCACAGGTGGAAGGGGACCAGCGACAGCTTGAAGGCCAGGCCGACCAGCATCATGCCCAGGCCCAGTTGCGCAACCAGGCTTGGCATGTTGGTGGCTGCCAGGGCTTTGCCGATCTGGTCGAAGCTCAGGCTGCCTGCATCGGCGTACAGCAGTGCCATGCCGAACAGCAGGAAGGCCGAACCTGCGGCCGACAGCACCATGTACTTGATGCCGGCTTCCAGCGAGCGCTTGTTGAAGAAGGCGTACGCCACCAGGCCGTAGACCGGTACCGACAGCAGCTCCAGGCCGATGAACAGGCCGGCCAGGTGGTTGGCGCTGACCAGCACCAGGCCACCGAGGGCCGACATCAGCAGCAGCAGGTACAGTTCTTCGCGGTTGCCCGGGAAGCCCTTGGAGCCTTCGCCAAGGTAGGCGTGGGCGAGGGTGACGCAGGCCAGCGTAGCCACCAGGATGATCGCCATGTACAGGCAGGCGAACTTGTCGATGGTGATCAGCGAGGTGACCGCCAGCGGTGCAACCTTGAGGGCCGGCAGAATCGACAGCAAGGCCAGGTTAAGGCCGACGGTGGACAGCAGGAAGGTCTGCGAGTGGTTGCGCTTCCAGGCGATCGCCAGCATCACCACCACCGTGGTGATGGTGGTGATCAGCATCGGCGCCAATGCGATGAAGTGTTGAGTGGTGAATTCCATAGCGCTCTTACCGGGCCGAAGCGAGTTGAGTGAAAGCGGAGCCAAGCCACTGCTGCACACCGCTCATGGTGGCGGCAGAAGTGTCGAGGAACGGCTGCGGGTACACACCAAGCACGATCAGCAGCACCGCCAGGCCCAGCACCATGATCAGCTCGCGGCCGTCCATGCCGGCCAGCACGGTGTCGCTCTTGCTTGGGCCGAAGTAGGCACGGTGGATCATGATCAGCGAGTAGACCGAGCCGAAGACCAGGCCGGTGGTGGCGATCACGGTGATCCATGGCACGCTGGCGAAGCTGCCGATCAGGATCAGGAACTCGCCGACGAAGTTGCCGGTGCCTGGTAGGCCCAGCGATGCGGCGGCGAAGAACAGGCTGATTGCAGGCAGGTAGGCGATGCGGTGCCACAGGCCACCCATTTGACGCATGTCACGGGTGTGCAGGCGCTCGTACAGCTGGCCGGACAGAATGAACAGTGCGGCGGCCGACAGGCCGTGGGCCAGCATCTGGATCACCGCGCCTTGCAGGGCTTGCTGGCTGCCGGAGTAGATACCGATCAGCACGAAGCCCATGTGCGAGACGCTGGAGAAGGCGATCAAGCGCTTGATGTCGGTTTGCGCGAAGGCCAGGAAGGCACCGTAGAAGATACCGATCAGGCCCAGGGTCATGGCGATCGGCGCAAACTCTGCCGAAGCGTTCGGGAACAGCGGCAGGGCGAAGCGCAGCAGGCCGTAGGCCGCAGTCTTCAACAAGATACCCGCCAGGTCCACGGAACCTGCGGTTGGCGCCTGGGCGTGCGCATCAGGCAGCCAGGAGTGGAACGGCACCACTGGCAGCTTGACCGCGAAGGCGATGAAGAAGCCCAGCATCAGCACGTATTCGACGCCAGGCGGCAGCTCGGCCTTGAGCAGGTCGCTGTAGTTGAAGGTGAGCACGCCGGTGGTGTTGTAGTTGACCAGCACCAAGCCAAGGATCGCGACCAGCATGATCAGGCCGCTGGCCTGGGTGAAGATGAAGAACTTGGTTGCGGCGTAGATCCGGGTCTTCTTGCCGTCCGCCGAGCTGTGACCCCAGAGCGCGATGAGGAAATACATCGGCACCAGCATCATTTCCCAGAAGAAGAAGAACAGGAACAGGTCCAGGGCCAGGAATACACCGACCACGCCGCCGAGGATCCACATCAGGTTGAGGTGGAAGAAGCCGACGTGGCGCTGGATCTCTTTCCAGGAGCACAGTACCGACAGCACACCGAGCAGGCCGGTGAGCAGGATCATCAGCAGCGACAAGCCATCGAGGGCCAGGTGGATGCTGATGCCGAAGCGCTTGATCCACTCGACTTTGTATTCGAGTGCCCAGGCAGGTTCGGCACCCGGCGCAGGCGCCAGGGTGTAGTCGCCGGTGCCCCACAGGTACAGGCCGATGCCGAGCAACAGGGACATGGTCAGCAGCGCGATCCAGCGCGGCAGGGTGGCGCCGAAGCGCTCACCCAGCCAGCACAGGAAGCCGCCGATGAAGGGGATCAGGATCAGCCAAGGCAAAATCATGACGGGTTGGTTTCCTTTGGCAAAGTCGCAAGATTCATAGTCATACCGCAGCCACTACCACAGCACCGAGCACCAGCACGGCGCCGACGGCGATCGAGGCGGTGTACCAGCGCAGCTGGCCAGTCTCGGTCTTGCTCATGGCGACGTGGCCGCCACGCGCCATCCGAGGGATCAGGCCGATGCTGCGGTCTACCGGGTCCTTGCGCAGGATGTGGCAGATCAGCAGGTAAGGTTTGACGAAGAGCTTGTCGTAGATCCAGTCGAAGCCCCAGGCGGCGAACCACCAGGCCGACAGGACACGGCCGATGCCGCTGTTGGCGATCGCGCTGACGAAGCGGCGCTTGCCCAGGAACAGCAGGGCTGACAGCAGGATACCGGCGATGGCGATGGCGCCCGAAGCGATCTCCAGCGAGTGCTTGGCGTCACCACCGGCGTGACCGGCGCTTTCAGGCAGCACGCCTGCCAGCGGTGGGGTGATCCAGGCGCCGACGAAGGTCGACAGCACGATCAGCACGCCCAGCGGCAGCCAGTGGCTGATGCCGTGGCCGGCGTGGGCTTCGGTCTTGGCTTCGCCGTGGAAGGCGATGAAGATCAGGCGGAAGGTGTACAGCGAGGTCATGAACGCACCGACCAGGCCGGCGTACAGCAGGCCGGTATTGCCGCTGGCGAAGGCTTCCCAGAGGATCTCGTCCTTGGAGTAGAAACCCACGGTCACGATCGGCAGGGCCGCCAGGGCGGCGCCACCGACCACGAAGCTGGCGTAGGCCAGCGGCAGCTTCTTCCACAGGCCGCCCATCTTGAAGATGTTCTGCTCGTGGTGGCAGGCAACGATCACCGCACCGGACGCAAGGAACAGCAGGGCCTTGAAGAAGGCGTGGGTCATCAGGTGGAAGATCGCCGCGTCCCAGGCACCCACGCCCAGCGCCAGGAACATGTAGCCGATCTGGCTCATGGTCGAGTAGGCGAGGATACGCTTGATGTCGGTCTGTACCAGCGCGGCGAAGCCGGCCAGCACCAGGGTCACACCACCGACCACACCCACCAGGTGCAGGATGTCCGGGGCCAGCAGGAACAGGCCGTTGGTACGGGCGATCAGGTACACGCCCGCAGTCACCATGGTTGCCGCGTGGATCAGTGCCGAAACCGGGGTAGGGCCTGCCATCGCGTCGGCCAGCCAGGTCTGCAAGGGCAACTGGGCCGATTTACCGACCGCGCCACCCAACAGCATCAGGGTCGCCAGCACCATCCAGGTGTCGCCCGCCTGGAACTTCTGCGGTGCCAGTACCAGCAGTTCCTGCACGTTCAAGGTACCCAGCTGGGCGAACAGGATGAACAGGCCGATGGCCATGAACACGTCGCCGATACGGGTGACGATGAAGGCCTTGAGTGCCGCGTTACCGTTGTTGCGGTTGCTGTAGTAGAAACCGATCAACAGGTACGAGCACAGGCCCACGCCTTCCCAGCCGAAGTAGATGAACAGCAGGTTATCGCCCAGGATCAGGAACAGCATGCTGGCGATGAACAGGTTGGTGTACGAGAAGAAGCGCGAGTAACCGGCTTCGCCACGCATGTACCAGGACGCGAACAGGTGGATCAGGAAGCCCACGCCAGTGACCACGCCGAGCATGGTGACCGACAGGCCGTCCAGGTGCAGGGTGAAGGTCGGCGCGAAGCCGTCCACCGACATCCACTGCCACAGCAGCTGGCTGTACGCGCCGCCTTCAGGCGGTGCGACGTTGAATTGCCAGATGACGTAGGCGGCTGTCGCGGCCGAGAGGCCGACCGAGCCGACGCCGATCAGGGCGGACAGGTTCTCCGAGAACCGCCCGCGCGAGAACGACAGCAGCAGGAAGCCGATCAGGGGGAAGACGAAAGTCAGGAAGAGAAGGTTCATCCGCGCATCTCACTGGCAGCATCGATGTCGAGAGTGTGGAAGCGGCGATACAGCTGCAGCAGGATGGCCAGGCCAATGCTGGCCTCGGCGGCTGCCAGGCTGATCACCAGAATGAACATCACCTGGCCGTCGGGCTGGACCCAACGGGCACCGGCGACGACGAACGCCAGGGCAGAGGCGTTCATCATGACTTCCAGGCTCATGAGCACGAAGAGGATGTTGCGGCGGACCATCAGGCCAACCAGACCTAAGCAGAACAGGATGCCGGCGACCGCCAGACCATGCTCGAGAGGGATAGCACCCATGATTTACTCCTTCGCCTCGTTGCGGCCCAGGTGGAAGGCGGTGACGGCTGCGGCGAGCAGCAGCATCGAAGCCAGTTCGACCACCAGCAGGTACGGGCCGAACAGGCTGATGCCCACTTCTTTCGGGCCCACGGTGGTACCGCTGATGCCGGCACCGCTCGGGGTGACGAACAGCACGTACAGCAGCTCCAGCAGCAGCAGGGTGCCCAGTATCACCGGCCCCGCCCATATGCCGGGCTTGAGCCAGCCGCGTTCCTGGGCGACCGAGGCCGGCCCCAGGTTGAGCATCATCACCACGAACACGAACAGCACCATGATGGCGCCAGCGTAGGCGATCACTTCCAGGGCGCCGGCAAACGGCGCACCGAGGGCGAAGAAGATCATTGCCACGGAAATCAGCGAAATGATCAGGTAGAGCAGGGCGTGCACGGGGTTGGTGCCGGTTACCACCCGAAGGGTGGAGACCACGGCGATCCCGGATGCGAAGTAGAAAGCGAATTCCATCTTTCTGTCCTTATGGGAGCAAGCTCTTCACGTTGATCGGCTCGGCCTCGTTCTGCGCAGAGCCCTTCGGCTTGCCAGCGATCGCCATACCCGCAACACGGTAGAAGTTGTAGTCAGGGTTCTTGCCGGGGCCGGAGATCAGCAGATCTTCTTTCTCGTACACCAGGTCCTGACGCTTGAACTCGGCCATTTCGAAATCCGGAGTCAGCTGGATCGCGGTGGTCGGGCACGCTTCCTCGCACAGGCCGCAGAAGATGCAACGCGAGAAGTTGATGCGGAAGAACTCAGGGTACCAACGGCCGTCCTCGGTCTCGGCCTTCTGCAGCGAGATGCAGCCGACCGGGCAGGCCACCGCGCAGAGGTTGCACGCCACGCAGCGCTCCTCGCCGTCGGGGTCGCGGGTGAGGACGATGCGGCCGCGATAGCGCGGCGGCAGGTACACAGCTTCTTCGGGGTACTGCAGGGTGTCGCGCTTGCGGAACCCGTGGGAGAACACCATTGCCAGGCTGCGCAGCTGAGTGCCGGTGCCTTTAACGATGTCGCCGATATATTTGAACATGGGTCAAATCCTCACTGGGCCGCGACGGCTGGCGTGTTGTAAAGCACGATCGCAGCGGTCACCAGCAAATTGATCAGGGTCAGCGGCAGGCAGAACTTCCAGCTGAAGTCCATCACCTGGTCATAGCGTGGGCGCGGGATCGAGGCGCGCAGCAGGATGAACAGCATGATGAAGAACGCGGTTTTCAGCGCGAACCACAGGAACGGCACCTGCGGCAGGATACCGAACGGGCCGTGCCAGCCGCCGAAGAACAGGGTCACCAGCAGCGCCGAGATGAGGATGATGCCGATGTACTCACCGACGAAGAACATGCCCCATTTCATGCCGGCATACTCGATGTGGTAGCCGTCGGCCAGTTCCTGTTCCGCTTCTGGCTGGTCGAACGGGTGACGGTGAGTCACGGCGACGCCAGCGATGAAGAAGGTGCAGAAGCCGAAGAACTGCGGAATGATGAACCACAGGTTCTGGGCCTGGTATTCAACGATGTCGCGCATGTTGAACGAACCCACCTGCACCACCACGCCCATCAGCGCCAGGCCCAGGAACACCTCGTACGAAACGGTCTGTGCCGACGCCCGCAGGCTGCCCAGCAAGGCGTACTTGTTGTTCGACGACCAACCGGCGAACAGTACGGCGTATACCGACAGGCCAGCCATGGCGAAGAAGAACAGCAGGCCGATGTTCAGGTCGGCAACGACCCAGCCCGGTGTGATCGGGATGATCGAGAAGCCGATCAGCAGCGCGCTCATGGCCACGACCGGCGCCAGGGTGAAAATCATCTTGTCGACGAAGGGCGGGTTCCAGTCTTCCTTGAAGAACATCTTCAGCATGTCGGCGGCGATCTGGAACATGCCGAACGGGCCGACACGGTTAGGGCCGTAGCGATCCTGCCACCAGCCCAGCAGGCGGCGCTCGACGAAGCTGAGCAGGGCGCCGCAGACCACGACGGCCAGCAGCACCACGATAGCCTTGACGACCTGGATGATCACATCGATCACTTCGGGGGTGAACCAGCTCATTGTGCTGCCTCCTGCAGGCCTTCTACGGGTGCACCGAAGATGGCAGGCGGAATGCCGGCCAGGCCTTTCGGCAGCGCGACCAGGCCTGCGCCCAGCTCTTCATTGATACGCAGCGGCAGGCGCAGGGCCACGCCAGCCACGTTCAGGCTCAGCAGCGCTCCTTCGTTGACACCCAGGCGGTCGGCTTCGGACTTGGCCAGGCCGACATAGGCGGCTGGAATCCGCGTTTGCACCGGGGCGGCGCGCGAGGAGCTTTCTTCGCTGCCGAACAGGTGGAAGAACGGTACTGCAGTCCAGGTGCCACGGGCCGGGTTGAAGGCGCCCGGGATGGCGTTGAACCAGTTCAGGCGATCGCCTTGCGATTCGATCAGGCGCACGCCCGGGTCACCGGCACGCAGGTGGCCGCCAACCTCGTCCTGGAACTTGTTCCAGGCTTGCGGCGAGTTCCAGCCCGGCGACCAGGCGAACGGCACTTGCTGGCGCGGTTCGGCGGAGCCCGAGTAGCCTTCCATCGAGAAGGCGAACGCGGTGTCCTTGTCTTGCGGGGTGCGTGGCTCGTGCACGCTGATGTTGGCGCGCATGGCGGTACGGCCGGAGTAGCGCAGCGGCTCACGGGCAAGCTTCATGCCCTTGATGCGGAAGGCGGCGCTTGGCGCAGCGTTGACGATGCCAGCCAGTTGCGGGGCGGCTTCGGCGCAGGCGCTGGTGACGTGGTCCAGCTGGGTCCAGTCGACCGGCTTGTTCAGCAGGGTGGCACGCAGGGCGTGCATCCAGCGCCAGCCTTCGTGGACCAGGATGCTGCTGTCCAGGTACTGCGGGTCGAACACCTGGAAGAAGCGCTGGGCACGGCCTTCCTGGCTGACCAGGGTACCGTCGCCTTCGGCGAACGAGGCCGCTGGCAGCACCAGGTGCGCACGCTCCAGGGTCGCGGTGTGGGAGTGATCGGCGACGATCACCACCTTGGCTGCGGCCAGTGCGGCATCGACCTTGGCGGCCGCTACGCGGGTGTACAGGTCGTTTTCCACGATCACGATGGCGTCGGCCTTGCCGCTGATGACCGCATCCAGCGCGGCATCGACGGACTCACCGCCAAGCATGGCCAGGCCGAGGCTGTTGGCCTCAGGCACAACCAGGCTCAGCGAACCGTTCTTGTCGCGCAGCTTCAGGGCCTTGGCGATGTTGGCGGCGGCTTCGATCAGGGCAGGGTCGGCCAGCGAAGTACCGGCAACCACCAGCGGGCGCTTGGCCGCGACCAGGGCGTCGGCGATGCGCTGGGCCAGGGCCTTGGCTTCGTCGTCCAAGCCAGCAACGGCCGGGGCGCTCGGGTCGATGGCGTGGGCCACGGCGAAACCGATGCGGGCCAGGTCGGCCGGGGCTGCGTGCACGCATTCTTCGGCAACGTCGTCCAGCTTGGTTTCAGCCAGGGACGCGATGAACAGCGGGTACAGCGCGTGCTGGCCGATGTTCTTCACCGCAGCGTCCAGCCAAGGCTGCACTTTCATTGCCTCGGCCATGGCTTCGGCCTTGCCTTTGGTGGCCTGACGTACGGCCAGGGCAACGCGGGCGGCGGTCTGGGTCAGGTCTTCACCGAGCACGAACACTGCGTCGTGGTCTTCGATGTCGCGCAGGGTCGGCACGGGCAGCGGGCTGTTGTTCAGCACGTTCAGGGCCAGGCGCACGCGGGCCAGTTCGCCTGCTTCCATGCCGGAGTAGAAGTACTCGGCACCGACCAGCTCGCGCAGGCCGTAGTTGCTTTCGAGGCTGGCGCGTGGCGAGCCGATGCCGACGATGGTGCGGCCGCGCAGCAGGTCGGCGGCCTTGTCCAGGGCGGCGTCCAGGCTCAGCTTGGTGCCATCGGCCAGGCGTGGCTGGCGTGGGCGGTCGGTGCGGTTGACGTAGCCATAGCCGAAGCGGCCACGGTCGCACAAGAAGTACTGGTTGACCGAGCCGTTGAAGCGGTTCTCGATGCGACGCAGTTCACCGTAGCGCTCGCCCGGGCTGATGTTGCAGCCGCTGGAGCAACCGTGGCAGATGCTTGGGGCAAACTGCATGTCCCACTTGCGGTTGTAGCGCTCGGAGTGGGTCTTGTCGGTGAACACACCGGTCGGGCAGACCTCGGTCAGGTTGCCGGAGAACTCGCTCTCCAGCACGCCGTCTTCAACGCGGCCGAAGTACACGTTGTCGTGGGCGCCGTAGACACCCAGGTCGGTGCCGCCTGCGTAGTCCTTGTAGTAACGCACGCAGCGGTAGCAGGCGATGCAGCGGTTCATCTCGTGGGCGATGAACGGGCCGAGGTCCTGGTTCTGGTGGGTACGCTTGGTGAAACGGTAACGGCGCTCGTTGTGGCCGGTCATTACCGTCATGTCCTGCAGGTGGCAGTGACCGCCTTCCTCGCACACGGGGCAGTCGTGCGGGTGGTTGGTCATCAGCCACTCGACGACGCTGGCGCGAAACGCCTTGGACTCGTCATCTTCGATGGAGATCCAGGTGCCGTCGGAGGCAGGGGTCATGCAGGACATGACGATACGACCACGGGTGTCGTTCTCGTCGGTGTACTGCTTGACCGCACATTGCCGGCAGGCGCCAACGCTACCAAGCGCCGGGTGCCAGCAGAAATAAGGGATGTCGAGGCCGAGCGACAGACACGCCTGTAACAGGTTGTCTGCACCGTTGACTTCGAGCGCTTTGCCGTCTACGTGGATAGTGGCCATTGTTCAAAGTTCTTCGTTGGCCCGCGTGAGCGGGCGTGGCTAATGGAAATCTGTATGCCTGCGGCCCGCCTCGAATCGTTCGGGCCGGCCTGCAGGCTGGCGGGTGGCACGGACCACCCGCAGCTCATCTTGTTATGCGCCGACCACGATCGGCCCGCTTGGCACTGGCTTGGCCAGGTTCGGGCGCAGGGTGTCGGCAGCACTGGCTGGGGCGACACCGGCCTCGAATTCGGAGCGGAAGTATTTGATGGCACTGCCCAAGGGCTCGACGGCACCCGGTGCGTGAGCACAGAAGGTGCGGCCTGGGCCGAGGAAGTTGACCAGACCCAGCAGGGTCTCGATGTCTTCGGCGCGGCCCTGGCCGTTTTCCAGCGCGCGCAGCATCTTCACGCTCCACGGCAGGCCGTCACGGCAAGGGGTGCACCAGCCGCACGATTCGCGGGCGAAGAACTCTTCCATGTTGCGCAGCAGCGAGACCATGTTGACGCTGTCGTCGACCGCCATGGCCAGGCCCGTACCCATACGGGTGCCGACCTTGGCGATGCCGCCGGCGTACATCTGGGCGTCGAGGTGCTCGGGCAGCAGGAAGCCGGTACCGGCGCCGCCTGGCTGCCAGCACTTGAGCTTGAAGCCGTCGCGCATGCCACCGGCGTATTCTTCGAACAGCTCGCGGGCGGTGACGCCGAACGGCAGTTCCCACAGGCCCGGGTTCTTCACCTTGCCGGAGAAGCCCATCAGCTTGGTGCCGTGGTCCTCGCTGCCTTCGCGGGCCAGCGACTTGTACCAGTCGTTACCGTTGGCGACGATGGCCGGGACGTTGCACAGGGTCTCGACGTTGTTCACGCAGGTCGGCTTGCCCCACACGCCAACGGCGGCAGGGAAGGGCGGCTTGGAGCGTGGGTTGGCGCGGCGGCCTTCGAGCGAGTTGATCAGTGCGGTTTCTTCACCGCAGATGTAGCGACCGGCGCCGGTGTGCACGAACAGCTCGAAGTCGAAGCCCGAACCGAGGATGTTCTTGCCCAGCAGGCCTGCGGCCTTGGCTTCGTCGATGGCGCGGTTGAGGTTCTTCGCTGCGGTGGTGTATTCGCCACGCAGGAAGATGTAGCCGCGGTAGGCCTTCAGGGCGCGGGCGCTGATGAGCATGCCCTCGACCAGCAGATGGGGCTGTTGCTCCATCAGCATGCGGTCCTTCCAGGTGTTCGGCTCCATTTCATCCGCGTTGCACAGCAGGTAGCGGATGTTCATGGATTCGTCTTTGGGCATCAGGCCCCACTTCACACCAGTGGGGAAGCCCGCACCGCCACGGCCCTTGAGGCCGGAGTCTTTGACCGCCTGGACGATGTCGTCCTGCGACATCTGCGCCAGTGCCTTGCGGGCAGCGGCGTAGCCGTTTTTGGATTCGTACTCGGCAAGCCATACCGGCTCGCCGTCGTCACGCAGGCGCCAGGTCAGTGGGTGGGTTTCGGCCGAACGCGCGATGCGGTTGGCCGGGCCGAAGGAAGTAATGGTCATACGTAACCCTCCAGCAGTTTGGAAACGCCAGTCGGCTGCACGTCGCCAAAGGTGTCGTCGTCGATCATCAGTGCCGGGGCCTTGTCGCAGTTGCCCAGGCAGCACACTGGCAGCAGGGTGAAACGCCCGTCTGCGGTGGTCTGGCCGAGGCCGATGCCCAGTTCGCTCTGGATCTGGCTGACCACGGACTCGTGGCCACCGATGTAGCAGACCATGCTGTCGCACACGCGGATGATGTGGCGGCCGACCGGCTGGCGGAAGATCTGGCTGTAGAAGGTGGCCACGCCTTCGACGTCACTGGCAGGGATGCCCAGCACTTCGCCGATCGCGTGAATGGCGCCGTCCGGCACCCAGCCACGTTCCTTCTGGACGATCTTCAAGGCTTCGATGGACGCCGCGCGCGGGTCCTCGTAGTGATGCATCTCGTGCTCGATGGCCGAGCGCTCGGTTTCGCTGAGGGCGAAACGGTCTGTCTGGATAAGCGTGCTGTTCATGCTTAGCGGTCCACGTCAGCCATAACGAAGTCGATACTGCCCAGGTACGCAATGAGGTCGGCGACCATGCTGCCTTTGATCACCGAAGGGATCTGCTGCAGGTGCGGGTAGCTCGGGGTACGGATCCGGGTGCGGTAGCTCATGGTGCCGCCATCGCTCGTCAGGTAGTAACTGTTGATGCCCTTGGTCGCTTCGATCATCTGGAACGACTCGTTGGCCGGCATGACCGGGCCCCACGAGACTTGCAGGAAGTGCGTGATCAAGGTTTCGATGTGCTGCAGGGTGCGCTCTTTCGGCGGCGGCGTGGTCAGCGGGTGATCCGCCTTGTACGGGCCTTCCGGCATGTTGCGCAGGCACTGGTCGATGATGCGGATACTCTGGCGCATCTCTTCGACACGGACCATGCAGCGATCGTAGGCATCGCCGTTGTGGGCCAGCGGCACTTCGAACTCGAAGTTCTCGTAGCCGGAGTAAGGGCGCGCTTTACGCAGGTCGAAGTCGCAACCGGTGGAACGCAGGCCGGCACCGGTAGTGCCCCATTCCAGCGCTTCCTTGGTGTTGTACGCGGCAACGCCGACGGTACGGCCCTTGAGGATGCTGTTCTGCAGGGCAGCCTTGGTGTACTCGTCCAGGCGCTTTGGCAGCCAATCGACGAAGTCCTTGACCAGCTTGTCCCAGCCGCGCGGCAGGTCGTGGGCGACGCCACCGATGCGGTACCAGGCCGGGTGCAGGCGGAAACCGGTGATCGCTTCGATCACGGTGTAGGCGCGCTGGCGGTCGGTGAAGGTGAAGAACACCGGGGTCATGGCGCCGACGTCCTGGATGTAGGTACCCAGGAACAGCAGGTGGCTGGTGATGCGGAAGAACTCGGCGAGCATGATGCGAATCACGTCGACCTTCTGCGGCACCTTGATGCCGGCCAGCTTTTCCACCGCCAGGACATACGGCAGGTTGTTCATCACCCCGCCGAGGTAGTCGATACGGTCGGTGTAGGGGATGAAGCTGTGCCAGGACTGGCGCTCGGCCATCTTTTCGGCACCACGGTGGTGGTAACCGATGTCTGGCACGCAGTCGACGATCTCTTCACCGTCCAGCTGCAGGACGATACGGAACGCACCGTGGGCAGACGGGTGGTTGGGGCCCAGGTTGAGGAACATGTAGTCCTCGTTGGCGCCCTGACGCTTCATGCCCCAGGCTTCCGGGTTGAAGCGTGCCGATTCCTCTTCAAGCTGCTGCTTGGCCAGGGTCAGGCTGTAGGGGTCGAACTCGGTGGCACGGGCTGGGTAGTCCTTGCGCAGCGGGTGACCTTCCCAGGTGGGCGGCATCATGATGCGGCTCAGGTGTGGGTGGCCGGCAAAGTCGATGCCGAACATGTCCCAGACTTCGCGCTCGTACCAGTTGGCGTTTGGCCAGATGCCGGTCACGGTCGGCAGGTTCAGGTCGCCTTCGCTGAGCGACACCTTGATCATCACGTCGCTGTTACGTTCGACCGACAGCAGGTGGTAGAACACGCTGAAATCGGCGGCGGGCAGGCCACGGCGCTGTGTGCGCAGGCGCTCGTCGACACCGTGCAGGTCGTACAACATGCTGTAGGGCTTGGCTACGCCGCGCAGGAAGCTGAGCACCTCTTTGAGCTGCGCACGCTTGACCCACAGCACGGGCATGCCGGTGCGAGTCTCCTGGGCGACGAATGCTTCGGCGCCAAAACGGTTGTTCAGTTCGACGACCACATCCTGGTCGTCAGCCTTGTAGGGCGGAATGAAAATAGCGTTGTCCGCTGTCATGGTCTCGGTCGCTTTGGGTCAACGTTAAGAATGAAGCCAGGCCGCCGGCTCCTTGGGGAGCGGGCGGCAGGTCGCTGGATCAGACTTCGTCGGGGCTGCGCAGGTTGGTTACTGCAATGCGCTGCTCACGACGCAGGTCTTTCTGGGCTGGCATCTCGGCACGGTAAATACCTTGATCACCAACAACCCAGGAAAGCGGGCGTCGTTCTTGGCCGATCGACTCCTGCAGCAGCATCAAGCCTTGCAGGAAAGCCTCAGGGCGTGGCGGGCAGCCAGGCACATAGACATCCACGGGGAGGAACTTGTCGACCCCCTGAACGACCGAGTAGATGTCGTACATGCCACCGGAGTTGGCACACGAACCCATGGAGATGACCCACTTCGGCTCGAGCATCTGCTCGTACAGGCGCTGAATGATCGGCGCCATCTTGATGAAGCAGGTACCGGCGATGACCATGAAGTCGGCCTGACGCGGCGAGGCCCGGATGACTTCGGCGCCGAAGCGGGCGATGTCGTGGGGCGCCGTGAAGGCCGTGGTCATTTCCACGTAGCAGCAGGACAGGCCGAAGTTGTACGGCCACAGGGAGTTCTTGCGACCCCAGTTGACCGCGCCACGCAGCACATCTTCGAGTTTCCCCATGTAGATGTTCTTGTGGACCTGGTCCTCTAGCAGCTGGTCGGTGACGGTTTCCCGTTCACCGACCGGGTACTGCTCGTTGGGCGCATCCGGATCGATTCTGGTGAGATTGTATTGCATTGCCAAAGCCTCATTGTTTCAGCTTCGCTTGCCGCTTGCGGCGACCTTCGGGAGCCCAATCAAGTGCCCCGACGCGCCAAAGGTAGACAAGACCTGCCAACAGAATTGCTATGAAAACGAGCGCTTCGACGAACCCGGTCCAGCCGCTTTCGCGGACGGACACAGACCATGCAAAGAGAAAGAGGGCTTCGATATCGAAGATCACGAACAGCATCGCGACCAGATAGAATTTGGCGGACAGGCGCAGGCGGGCGCTGCCGACGGGCAGCATGCCGGATTCGAAGGGTTCGTTCTTGGCGCGGCCCCAGGCCTTGCTACCGAGCAGGCTGGACAGGCCGAGCATGAAGGCACACAGGCCGACGACACCCAAAAGGAAGATGGCAAAGCCCCAGTTGTGGGCGATGAGTCCTGCCGAATCGGACATGCTAGAGATCCTTATACAGAGACCCAGCTCTGCAGTCTGAAATAAGTAGAGCGGCGACTTGGTGTCGCACATGCAGTGACCAAATGTCGCAGCTGAATCAATCGCGCTGATTTTATGGGTAAACCCGGTGCAAGTAAAATTTCTGTGGCAAATTTATTCGTAGGATTAAGAACAAAACTCTTTCGTAACTGGCTGAAAGCCTTGAAATTCGGGCATTGCGTGCGCTTTTGTTAATTATGTTTCTTGCGCGGCGTAACGAATTCGTAAGTTCGTAATGATAATTAATCGCATTAAATTTGATGCGTTGAAATTCTCCTTTAGTGAGCCTTGCAAGTTCATCGGGCTGCAGCGCTACTTGCAAATGAGAAAAACTCTCGTTCTAGCAGCTTCCAAACCCTCGCGCACCGCTCTGGGTCAATACTTTATCGGTTGAGCCATTGTGGGCTGACGAAGTGATTGAGAGGGCATGGGGGTGGCGGGTGGCGGCTGCTACTGGGCTGCCCCAAGCATAGTCCGGATTCTGGGTTTTGCTTTTACCTGCCTTGGCGAAGGGGGTGGGGTTGGCAGGTGCTTGGCGTGAGGGGGTGGTGGCTATGAGATCGAGCGCCGCCCGCGCGGCGCTCGATCTCATAGCCGCTGAAAATATCGTGGCAAGCCCTTCTACAATAAAAAAGCCCGGGGTCCTCACGAACCCCGGGCCTCGCTTCACCAGCCCACTGCTATCAGTGGAACTGCTCTTCCTCGGTCGAACCAGTCAGTGCAGTCACCGACGAAGCCCCACCCTGAATCACGGTGGTCATGTCATCGAAGTAGCCAGTGCCCACTTCCTGCTGGTGCGCCACGAAGGTGTAGCCCTTGCTGGCATCGGCGAATTCCTGCTCCTGCAGCTTCACGTAGGCGGTCATGTCGTTGCGGGCGTAGTCGTGCGCCAGGTTGAACATGCCGTGCCACATGTTGTGGATGCCGGCCAGGGTGATGAACTGGTGCTTGTAGCCCATGGCCGACAGCTCGCGCTGGAACTTGGCAATGGTGGCGTCGTCCAGGTTCTTCTTCCAGTTGAAGGAAGGCGAGCAGTTGTACGACAGGATCTGGTCCGGGTACTCCTTCTTGATCGCTTCGGCGAAGCGGCGGGCTTCGTCCAGGTCCGGCTTGGCGGTTTCGCACCAGATCAGGTCGGCGTACGGAGCGTAGGCCAAGCCGCGGGAGATCGCCTGGTCGAGGCCGGCGCGCACCTTGTAGAAGCCTTCACGGGTACGCTCGCCGATCACGAACGGTTGGTCGTACGGGTCGCAGTCGCTGGTCAGCAGGTCGGCGGCGTTGGCGTCGGTGCGGGCCAGAATGATGGTCGGCACGCCCGAGACGTCAGCTGCCAGGCGCGCGGCAACCAGCTTCTGTACGGCTTCCTGGGTCGGTACCAGTACCTTGCCACCCATGTGGCCACATTTTTTAACCGAGGCCAGCTGGTCTTCGAAGTGCACGCCGGCGGCGCCCGCTTCAATCATGTTCTTCATCAGCTCGTAGGCGTTCAGCACGCCGCCGAAACCGGCTTCGGCGTCAGCCACGATGGGCGCAAAGTAGTCGATGTAACCGTCGTCGCCTGGGTTCTTGCCGGCTTTCCACTGGATCTGGTCAGCGCGGCGGAACGAGTTGTTGATGCGCTTGACCACGGTCGGTACCGAGTCGACCGGGTACAGCGACTGGTCGGGGTACATGGACTCGGCC
The DNA here is from genome assembly GCF_014269105.1 of Pseudomonas sp. SWRI77. Taxonomy (NCBI): domain Bacteria; kingdom Pseudomonadati; phylum Pseudomonadota; class Gammaproteobacteria; order Pseudomonadales; family Pseudomonadaceae; genus Pseudomonas; species Pseudomonas sp. SWRI77. The sequence continues at coordinate 142,221 of NZ_JABWRV010000011.1, forward strand.
GAGTTGTTGTCGGCGGCAACCTGCCAGCCAGACAGATAGATGGCCTGGATGCCGGCCTTGACCTGCTGCACTGCCTGGCCGCCGGTCAGGGCGCCCATGCAGTTGACGAAATCTTTTTCTGGGCGGAAGGACGGGTGGGCACCTTGGGTGACCAGCTTCCACAGTTTTTCTGCGCCCTGGCGAGCCAGGGTGTGCTCCGGCTGCAGGGAGCCACGCAGGCGAACGACATCAGCGGCGGTGTAGGTACGGGTCACGCCTTTCCAGCGCGGGTTCTCGGCCCAGTCTTTCTCGAGGGCTGCAATTTGCTGTTCGCGTGTCAGTGCCATGGAAATAAACCTCGTCGCATCGATCTTGGGGTAATTGTGCTGATGCTCGGGTGCAGATCAGAGGCCTGACGGCTGTCCTGTCCGGGGGAGTGCGGCGGCGAACGCGAAGGCTCGAAGGGGAAGGAGGGGCAGGCCAGGCGAAGGTGTGCCCTGCAGGTCGGCTCGTGGTTGCCTTGCTGCGGTGCGACGCGATTGCCAGAACTGCGGTGATGCGCTTCCGTCCCTCGGGACAACTTCTTCGTTGCAGTCGCAATCCCGTCGAACCGCCTTGTGGGCCGTATAGACACGAGGCGCCTCCAGGGGTGGGAGGAGCACGCCTCGAAGGCCCTTGCCAGGGCCCCTGATTAGCGGGAGCGAGGCCATCATGCCCTTGGGAAAAAGTGCCTGTCAAATGTTTTGTAGTGACTTTTTTAGGTTACTACATCTTTGGTCTAATACGACTCGGCAGTCAGTTTCAAGGCCTTTGGTCGAGGCCTTGAATTGCCTGGGATCAGTCCAGAAGGTCGACTTTTACCCGTAAAGTCATGTTTTCGCCGCGCTGTGTGCTGTAGGTGTGGCTGGATGCGCTTCGATCGGCTTGGCTCTGCTGATTGAACCCCGCCAGGGTGATCCACTCGCCGAGCTTGCCGGTGACGGTCGTGTCGGTGCTTTGCACTTTCACTACATCGGCACGTTCCTGGCTGATACGGTCATTATTGGTGCTTATTTGCAGACGAACCGTCTCGCCGCTCAAGCTTGGGGTGACGTAGAAACCTTGGGTCACATTGCGGTATTCGGTGTTGCTCTGGATGCGCCCGTAACCGTCGGTGCTGGTACTGGTCACCGGTATGCTCTGGCCCACCTGGATCAGCGCCGCCTGGCCTTCGCTGGCCTGCACCTGTTGCAGGCCGCCTTCACGGTTGCTGGTGCCGTAGCGGATGACATGGGCGTTGCCGCGGTTGTCCTGGAAGTTGCTGTCGTTGTTGTCGACGCTGATCAGCAGGCGCTTGGGCGCGGTGTCCAGCTGTTGCAGCAGGCTGCGCAGGTCGTCGATGCGCTCGGGGCTGGCATTGACGATCAGCTTGTTCTCGAAGGCGCTGACGGTGCCGTCCTTGCCGATGAACGATTGCGCGGCGGGCAGCAACTCGGCACTGCTGCGGTACTGCAGCGGCATGACTTCGGTGGCGGCTTGAGCGCTCAGGCTCGCCGCCAGCAGCAGCGAGGCGAAAAAGGGGCGTAGCGGCATGTCCATGATCTCCGCAGGGGGAATCAACATGATGGCAAATTTGCTCAGGTTGTGCAGGCTGCACATCAACGACTGACATTGGGCTGCGGCTGAACCTTTGATTTGCCCCGGCAGTCGCAACCTCAGACGCCGCCGGGAGTGACCGCATGAAGCGCTGTGCCACGTTGTTGTTGTGCCTGTTCGCCAGCGTTGCCGGTGCGGCCGGCGACACGCTGCGCATCAAGCAACTTCAGCGTTGCGGTGACCTGCTCGATGCCAGGCGCCTGCAATGGTGCTTGCGCAGCGAAGGACTGGGGCCGCAGGTGCCTGCGGTCTGGCTCGGCGACGCGCAATTGGCGCAGGCCGATATCGAGCGGCAAGGCGATAACCTCAAGCTGACCTTGCACAGTACCGCCCAGCGCAGCGCGCCGCTGTGGATCGAGGCCGCAGGGCGCAAGAGCAACCCCGTCTGGCTCAGCCGCCAGGGCAGCCATGTGCTCGCCGCTGGCCCCGGGGAAGTAGCGAAGAACATGGATGGGCTGACCACGTACCTCGACCTGGTAAGCCTGTTGATCGAAGAAAAACACGACGGCCGCAAAGAAGCACAGCGTATCGCCGACAAGTTTGGCGCCAAGGTGGTCGGCGCCATCCCACCACTCAACGTCTATCAACTGCGCTTGCCGGTGCACGACCTGGTGCAGCGCGACGCGATGATCCTGCGCATGGGCAGTGAAGTCAGCGTCGATGCCGTGATTGTCGAAGAGTCCGCCCCCGAACATGCAGAGGAAGGTGACGGTCGCAGCCGCCAGGCCATGGACCAGGCAGACGAGTGGGCGGCCAACCGCTTCATGGATGCGCTGTATTTCTACCAGCGGCGCATCCCTGCTTCCAAGGTGGCGGTACAGAGCATTCGCGTCGGGGTGATCGAGCGCGATGTGGATTTCGACGCACCGGGATTCATCGGCTATCGCGGCGCCTGTGCGAAGGGCAATACCTGCCTGTATGGCCGGGATGGCAACCGTGCCGACAGCCACGGCAGCCATGTCGCCGGCATTCTCGCGGCTCAGGGTAAAGGCGTGGAAGGCGGGTTTCTGCCGGGGTTGGGCAAACCCAGCCCGGGCTTCGAGGTTATTGTCGAACGCAATTCGGATGCCGGTATCACCGCCAACATCGCGGCTTCGGTCAACCTTGTCGAAGACGGCGTGCGCGTTCTGAACTGGAGCTGGGGCATCCATCGGGTGGGCGCGAAAAATGTCGCGGGTGATGAAGTCGATTCGTTGGTCCGCTCGGGCCTGGCGATGAGCGGGTATGAGGAGCTGCTGGAAGAGTTCTTCCTCTGGTTGCGGGCCGAGCACCCAGACGTGGTGGTCATCAACTCGGCGGGCAACGGCGCCTCGTGGTCCGGCACTGACGAATACCGTTTGCCATCGTCGTTCATTACCGAGCAATTGCTGGTGGTGGGCGGCCACCAGCGCAGCGACAAGGCGGTGCCGGTCGAGGACCCGCAGCATGTGCGCAAGCGCCGCAGCTCGAACATCGACATGCGTGTCGATGTCAGCGCCGCGGCCTGCATCCGCCCCGCGGGTGCCAAGAGGCCACACTGTGGCACCTCGTATGCCACGCCGCTGGTGAGCGCGACGGTGGCGGCGATGTTGTCGATCAACCCGGCACTGACACCCGAGCAGGTCCGCATGTTGTTGCGGCGCAGTGCATTGACCTTAGGTACCGAGCAGGACTTCGAAGCCATGGATGCCGAGGACCTGACTGCGCCGATTTTGCCGTCTGAGCGGGGCGGGCGGCTGAACCACCCGGACCTGGGCCGCTCGGCGCGCCTGGACATGCAGCGTGCGCTGGACCTGGCGGTACAGAGCCTTGACCGGGTGCGTTGAGCGGTGGCCGCTGTTAGACAAATTCCGTAACATTGCGCCCCTTGCTTGCCAGCCCGTCCGCCTGGACCGACTCACAGGAACGCCATGAAACCCGCCCGACTCCGCGCCGACGTGCTCGCCGGCCTCACCACTTCGTTCGCCTTGGTGCCCGAGTGCATCGCCTTTGCCCTGGTGGCGCACCTCAACCCGTTGATGGGCCTGTATGGCGCCTTCATCATCTGCACCCTGACCGCGCTGTTTGGCGGCCGCCCCGGCATGATCTCTGGCGCTGCCGGCTCGATGGCGGTGGTGATCGTCGCGCTGGTGGTGCAACACGGGGTGCAGTACTTGCTGGCCACGGTGCTGCTGGGCGGGGTGGTGATGATTCTGTTTGGCGTGCTGCGCCTGGGCAAACTGGTGCGCCTGGTGCCGTACCCGGTGATGCTCGGCTTCGTCAACGGCCTGGCGATCGTCATCGCCCTGGCCCAGCTGGAGCACTTCAAGCAGGGCGATCACTGGCTCAGTGGTGCACCGCTGTACCTGATGATCGGCCTGGTGGCGTTGACCATGCTGGTGGTCTACGTACTGCCGAAGCTGACCCGCGCCGTGCCGCCCGCGCTGGTGGCCATCCTTGGGGTAGGCCTGCTGGTGTACCTGCTCGGTTTACCGACCCGTACCCTCGGCGACATGGCGCATATCGCCGGCGGCTTGCCGGAACTGGCACTGCCGAGTGTGCCATGGAACCTTGAAACACTTCAGATCATTGCCCCGTACGCAGTGCTGATGGCCATGGTCGGCTTGCTGGAAACCCTGCTGACACTCAACCTCACCGACGAGATCACCGAGAGCCGTGGCTTCCCGGACCGCGAGTGCGTGGCCCTGGGGGCGGCCAACATGGTCTCCGGGCTATGTGGCGGCATGGGCGGCTGCGCGATGATCGGGCAGACGGTGATCAACCTCAGCTCCAACGGCCGTGGTCGGCTGTCTGGGGTGGTCGCTGGGGTGATGATCTTGCTGTTCGTGCTGTTCCTGTCGCCGCTGATCGAGCGCATCCCGCTGGCGGCCCTGGTAGGGGTGATGTTCGTGGTTGCCCAGCAGACCTTTGCCTGGGCCTCGTTGCGCGTGTTGCACAAGGTGCCGGTCAGCGATGTGCTGGCGATCATTGCGGTGACCGTCGTCACGGTGTTCACCGACCTGGCCATGGCCGTGCTGTTCGGTATCGTCATCGCGGCGGTGAACTTTGCCTGGCAGCATGCCCGGGAGTTGTATGCCGACAGCCACGAGGACGGCGAGGGGGGCAAGCGCTACCAGGTGCATGGCACGCTGTTCTTTGCCTCGGTCACGCCGTTTCTCAACCAGTTCGATGCGGCGGGCGACCCGGCCAAGGTCACCCTGGATTGCCAGCACCTGAGCTTTGTCGACTACTCGGCAATTGCGGCGTTGAAGACCTTGCGCGAGCGCTATGCCAAGGCGGGCAAGCAGTTGCGGGTGGTGCACCTGTCCGAGCGCTGCAAGAAGCTGCTGAAACGGGCCGGCGAACAGCACTGAGCGTTGTCATGATCCGCGGTGGCAGCGGGCTCGCCCCGCGAATACCGGCGAAGCCGGTGCCAGGCAGCGGCAGTGTCTGGGCCGGCCTGTTCGCGGGGCAAGCCCGCTCCCACTGAGATCACGCCGGCTTTGGGCATCTGAGCAAGGCAGTTGCTGGGACTGGGCGCACGATCATTCGCCGCGGTTTTTCTTCACTATGCCGTCGGCGATGCTGGCCGGCGCCTCGGCATAGCGGGTGAACTCCATCGAATAGCTGGCCCGCCCCTGGGTCATCGAGCGCATCGACGTGGCATAGCCGAACATCTCACCCAGCGGCACCTCGGCACGAATCACCTTGCCGGCTGGCGTCTCGTCGCCATCCTGAATCATCCCGCGGCGTCGGCTCAGGTCGCCCATGATGTCGCCCTGGTATTCCTCCGGCGTCACCACCTCAACCTTCATGACCGGCTCCAGCAGCACCGCCCCGCCTTTTTGCGAGAGTTGCTTGGTGGCCATGGAGGCGGCGATCTTGTAGGCCATCTCGTTGGAGTCGACGTCGTGGTAGGAGCCGTCGAACACCGCCGCCTTCAGGCTGATCAGCGGATAACCGGCGAGCACGCCGTTCTTCATCTGCTCCTCGATGCCCTTCTGGATGGCCGGGATGTACTCGCGTGGCACCACGCCGCCGACGATCTCGTTGATAAACTCCAAGCCCTCCTGGCCTTCGTCGCCAGGGGCGAAGCGGATCCAGCAGTGGCCATACTGGCCGCGCCCGCCGGACTGGCGGACGAAGCGGCCTTCGATCTCGCAGGTGTTGCGGATCTTCTCGCGGTACGCCACCTGCGGCTTGCCGATGTTGGCCTCGACGTTGAACTCGCGGCGCATGCGGTCGACGATGATGTCTAGGTGCAACTCACCCATGCCAGAGATGATCGTCTGGCCGGTCTCTTCGTCGGTGCGTACCCGGAATGACGGGTCTTCCTGGGCCAGCTTGCCCAGGGCAACGCCCATTTTCTCCTGGTCGGCCTTGGTCTTGGGCTCTACCGCCACGGAGATGACCGGGTCGGGGAAGTCCATGCGTTCGAGGATGATCGGCTTGTCCATGTCACACAACGTGTCGCCGGTGGTCACGTCCTTCATGCCGATCAGCGCGGCGATGTCGCCGGCGCAGACGTCCTTGATCTCGGCGCGTTGGTTGGCATGCATCTGCACCATGCGGCCGATGCGCTCCTTCTTGCCCTTGACCGAATTGAGCACGGCATGGCCAGAACTGAGTACGCCGGAGTACACCCGGGCGAAGGTCAGGGTGCCGACGAACGGGTCGGTGGCAATCTTGAAGGCCAGGGCCGAGAACGGCTCGTTGTCGTCGGCGTGGCGTTCCAGGTGTTTTTCTTCATCGTCTGGGTCGGTGCCCTTGATGGCAGGGATCTCGGAGGGCGCGGGCAGGTAGTCGATCACCGCATCGAGCATCAGCGGCACGCCCTTGTTCTTGAACGAGGAGCCCAGAATCGTCGGCACGATCTGGTTGGCGATGGTGCGTTGACGCAAGGCGGCCTTGATCTCGTCGATGGTCAGTTCTTCGCCGTCGAGATATTTCTGGGTCAGTTCATCATTGGCATCGGCGGCCGCCTCGACCAGGTGTGCGCGCCATTCGTCGGCGAGCGGCCGAAGCTCGGCAGGGATCTCTTCTTCCCGATAGGTGGTGCCCTGGTCGGCGTCGTTCCAGTAGATGGCCTTCATCTTCACCAAGTCGATCTGGCCGATAAAGTGCTCTTCGCTGCCGATCGCCAGCTGGATCGGTACCGGATGATGCCCCAGGCGCTGGTCGATCTGCTTGACCACACGCAGGAAGTCGGCGCCCTGGCGGTCCATCTTGTTGATGTAGGCCAAACGCGGCACATGGTACTTGTTGGCCTGGCGCCAGACGGTTTCCGATTGCGGTTCGACCCCGTCGGCACCGCTGAACACCACCACGGCGCCATCGAGCACGCGCAGCGAGCGCTCCACTTCAATGGTGAAGTCGACGTGGCCTGGGGTATCGATGATGTTGAAGCGGTACTTGTCGGCAAACTGCTTGGTCGAGCCTTGCCAGAAGGCTGTGGTCGCCGCCGAGGTGATGGTGATGCCGCGCTCCTGTTCCTGGGCCATCCAGTCCATGGTCGCGGCACCATCGTGCACCTCGCCCATCTTGTGGTTGACCCCGGTGTAGAACAGGATGCGTTCGGTGGTGGTGGTCTTGCCGGCATCCACGTGGGCGACGATGCCGATATTGCGATACAGCTCGATGGGCGTTGTACGGGCCATGGCCGACTACCTGCGGGGATGCGGATTCTCCCAAGGTAGCAGACCGGAAGAATCCTGCTTTACCGCCGGGCCGTCAGTCGGCCTGGGCTTGCAGCAGCCATTGGCCGTCCACTTCGCGGGCCAGGCCGCTGGCGGGCAGCAGGGCCAGCAGGCGCTCGTGCAGGGTGGCGTCGGTAAAGGTCTTGAGCTTGGCCAGGTCCAGGGCGCCGACCAGGTTCAGGTCTTCCTTGTGGTACGACAGCCAGGCTTTTTTCAGCACCAGCAGCACGTCGCTGCCTGCGGTGGTGGCGAAGCGGCGGTTGAGCGCTCGGCCTTCGAGGGTGAAGTTGTGCTGATGGCTGTAGCTGTTCTGGTCGCCACCGTCACGGCAGCGGTGGCACTGGCACGGGCCTTCGGCGAACGCGTTGCGCAGGTAGTTGTTGAAGTCCACGACGGGCTTGAGGGACAGGCGTTTGTCGACCTCGAACAGGTCGGCGATCAGGGGTTCTTCGGCGCTCACTCGGGATCCTCGTGTGGTGTGGCGTGCATCGGCGGGCACCCTAACAGATCGGGGCATTCAGATCACCTGTTGGCGGCGGTGCGGCGATCCGAGTTGCCCGCGATCAGGCCAGTAGAGACAACAACGAAAGGCTGCCGTACTCTACGCGCCCACACGCCTACCTATCCTATTGAGGTAACCCGCTTGAGCAGCAAGTACCCGTACATCGCCACCGTGACCGTCAGCACCGAAGACCGTGGGGGCGATGTCGAGGCATCGGAGAACGCCAACATCCGTGTTGGCCTTGAAGCGGTGACTGAAACCCTGAAAAAGGTGCACTTCGTCGGCGCGCTCGCGGCCCCCGAAAAGCCCGCCACGCACATCTGCGTCACCCTGGAAAACGGCCTGACCTACTACGGCCCGATCGTCAACGGCCACGCCGAACTCGAAGGCGGCTGGATCGCCTTCGAGTCCGACATGCTCACCCCCGAAGAACTGGGCCTGTAACCCTCAGTTCAGCTCGGCCAGGCATTGCTCGAGGATATCCAGCCCTTCTTCGAGCACATTGGCTTCGATGGTCAGTGGTGCCAGCAGGCGAATGATGTGCCGCGCCTTGCCGCTGGGCATCAGCAGCAAACCCTTGGCCCGCGCCGCTTCCATCACCTTGGCCAGTTGCGCGGGGGCTGGGCTGCCGTCGGCATTGACGAACTCGATGCCGCGCATTGCACCGACGCCGGTCAGGCGGCCGATGAAGGGGTGCTGTTTTTTCCAGCGCTCCACGCGGCTGACGATGGCCTGCTCCTGGCGCTCGCCCCAGGTGGCGACGTTTTCGTCGGTCATCTGCGCCAAGCTTGCCAGCGCCGCCGCGCAGGCAATCGGGTTGCCCGAGTAAGTGCCGCCCAGGCCGCCCTTGGGCAGCGCCGCCATCAAGGGCTGACGCCCGACTACCGCACCCAGTGGCATGCCGCCGGCGATACTTTTGGCCAGCAGCAGCAGGTCTGGCTCGATACCCAGGCGAGGGAAGGCGAAACGCTGGCCGGTACGACCAAAGCCCGACTGGATCTCGTCGATGATGATCAAAATCCCGTGTTGGTCGCAGAAGCGGCGCAGTGCCTGGGCGAATGCCGGGTCGAGGGCGAGGAAGCCACCTTCGCCTTGCACCGGTTCAAGGATGAACGCTGCCACGTCTTCGACCGCCAGCTCGACGCTGAACAGCCGGTCCATGGCCTTGAGCGCCTGCTCGCAGGTGACGCCGGTGTCGGCGCTGGGGTAGGGCAGGTGGTAGACCGGGCCGGGTAGCTCGCCGACCCGTTGTTTGTAGGGGGCGACCTTGCCGTTGAGGTTCAGGGTGGCCAGGGTGCGGCCATGGAACCCCCCGTCGAAGGCAATGATGGCGCGTTTGCCGGTGGCACCGCGGGCTACTTTCAGGGCGTTTTCCGCCGCTTCCGCGCCGCTGTTGGTCAGCATGCCGGCCAGCGGGTAGCTGACGGGGACGAACTGGCTGAGGCGTTCCATCAGCTCAAGGTACGGGCCATGGGGCGCGGCGTTGAATGCATAGTGGGTCAGGCGGGTGGCCTGGGTTTGGATCGCCTCGACCACGGCAGGGTTGCAATGCCCCAGGTTGAGTACGCCGATGCCGCCGACGAAGTCGATATAACGTTTACCGTCGGTGTCCCAGACTTCCGCATTCTTGCCATGGGAAAGTGTGATGGGGTGAACGATGGCAATGGACTGGCTGATACTTTCCTGATTCATGGGGCACGCGGACCTTGTTCGAGTTTCTTATTATCCAAGCGTGCCAGCGGGTTATTCCGCAAACGAATTATTCGATTGCGGTCATTCCCTGGATTCATGATCTGGCCAGTTTTTAGGGTTTGGACGGGCAACCTCAATCGCCCTCGGCCACCCGCTCGCGAATCCACTGCACGAACGCTCTGATCTTCGGCACCTCGGCCGCATGCTCGGCATGGGCGATGAAGTGCCGGCCGTTGCTCGGCACCGGGTGGTCCCAGGCCACCACCAGCTTGCCTTCGCTCAGCTCTTCGGCCACCAGGTAGCGAGGGATCAGGGCAATGCCGCAACCGGCGATGGCGGCGCGGATGCACAGGTAGAACGTGTCAAAGCGCGGCCCGTGGTAGCTGTTCTGGCTGTGCAGCCCCAGCCCCAGAAACCATTCATGCCAGGCCTCCGGGCGGGACACGCACTGCAGCAGGCGGTGTTCGGTCAGCGCCTCGGCGCTGCTGAAGTGGTGGCTGGCCAGTAGCTCCGGGGCGCACACCGGCAGCACTTCTTCGCTGAACAGTTCGATGCAGGTCGCCCCGGGCCAAGTGCCCTGGCCGAAGAAAAAGGCGATGTCGGCCTTGGCCTGCACCAGGTCGAAGGGTTCCAGTTCGTTGCGAATATCCAGGTGGATGCGCGGGTAGCGATCGCCAAAACCCTTGAGCCTGGGCACCAGCCAGCGGGCGCCGAAGGTCGGCTGGGTGGCGATGCGCAGCACTTCGGTCTCGTCGCCATAGCTGAGGATGTAGCGGCTGGAAATGTCGATCTGGGTGAGGATCTTGTTCACCTCGGTCAGGTACAGCGCACCGGCCGGGGTCAGGTGCAGGCGCCGGCGAATGCGCTGGAACAACGAGTGCGACAGCATCTCTTCAAGTTGCGCGACCTGTTTGCTGACCGCGCTCTGGGTCAGGTGCAGCTCTTGCGCCGCGCGGGTGAAGCTGAGGTGGCGGGCAGCCGCTTCGAAACACTGGAGGGCGGTGGTCGAGGGCATCAGGCGTTTGGACATGACAGGCGCGTACCGAGCAAAAAAAGGATGAAGTTCATTCCAAATCGGAATCATGTGCTTCGAAAAGGTCGTTTGTTGACCCAGACCTATAGATTAATACTGACCTGGATCAACGATTACAACCGGTCGTGCGAAGAGGAGGGAAGTAGCCAGTACCGGCATCTTCAGAACAACAAAAAAACCAACATCAGAAATTGATAAGAATTCTGCTCCAATTTTTAGCCGCCCCCGCGCGGCGACCCATTCGAGGGTTCTCCATGGCTTCGCTAGACAACAAGAAACAGCGTTCCTTGCAGCACGGCCTGACGTCCCGTCAGGTGTCCATGATCTCCATCGCCGGCATCATCGGTGCCGGCCTGTTCATCGGCTCCTCCAACGCGATTGCCACCGCCGGCCCGGCCATTCTCATTTCCTATGCCATGACCGGCCTGCTGGTGCTGCTGGTGATGCGCATGCTGGGCGAAATGGCCATCGCCAACCCCAACAGCGGGTCGTTCTCCACCTACGCCTCCGAGGCCATCGGCCCATGGGCAGGCTTCACCATCGGGTGGTTGTACTGGTGGTTCTGGGTACTGATCATCCCGGTCGAGGCCATCGCTGGCGCAGACATCCTGCATACCTACTTCCCCGCTGTGCCATCGTGGCTGTTCGCCTTCCTGATCATGGTCTTGCTGTCGGGTACCAACCTGATCAGCGTGAAGAACTTCGGTGCCTTCGAGTACTGGTTCGCACTGGTCAAGGTGATTGCCATCATTGCCTTCATCGTTGTCTGCAGTCTGGCCGTATTCGGTTTCTGGCCGCTGGCCGAGGTGTCGGGTGTGAGCCGGCTGTGGGACAACGGCGGCTTCATGCCCAATGGCTTCGGCACCGTGTTGGGCGGCGTGCTGATCACCATCTTCTCGTTCTTCGGCGCCGAAATCGTCACCATTGCCGCTGACGAAACGGCAAACCCGAAAGACAAGATTCGCCGCGCCACCAACCTGGTGGTGTACCGCATCGCCATCTTCTACCTGGCCTCGATCTTCCTGGTGGTGTCGCTGGTGGCCTGGAACGACCCGGCCCTGAAAGCCGTGGGCTCGTTCCAGCGGGTACTGGAAGTACTGAATGTGCCGGGCGCCAAGCTGCTGGTCGACCTGGTGGTGCTGGTGGCGGTGACCAGTTGCATGAACTCCGGCCTCTACACCGCGTCGCGGATGCTCTACTCCCTGGGTGCCCGTGGCCAGGCGCTGAGCATGACCAAGCGTATCTCCGGTGCTGGCGTGCCGACGGTCGCGGTCATCTTCTCGACCTTGGCAGGCTTTGCCGGTTGCCTGGTTAACTATGTGTTCCCCGGCAAGGTGTTCGGGTTCCTGCTGTCCACCACCGGTGCCATCGCCTTGCTGGTGTACCTGGTGATCGCCGTGTCCCAGCTGCGCATGCGGGCACGTGCCGAACGTGAAGGCACACCGCTGGAGCTGAAGATGTGGCTGTTCCCCTGGCTGACCTGGCTGGTGATCGGCACCATTGTCATGGTGTTGGGCTACATGCTGTTCAGCGATGCCTACCGTTACGAGACGCTGATGACGGCGGGGGTGACGCTGTTCATCCTGCTGGTGTCGCTGACCCAGCGGCGTGGCAAGGTGGTTGCGCAGACCGCGTGATCCTTGGGGGCGCTTTGCGCCCCATTCGCGGCACAAGGCCGCTCCCACAGGTACTGTGCTGTCGTGTACAGACTGCTGGGAGCGGCCTTATGCCGCGATGGGCTGCAACGCAGCCCCGGCATTCTCATTGGCGCTGGCAAATCGCGGCGCTACCATCGACGCTTGCATCCCTTCCCATTCCAACAAGCACAGGAAGCGTATGAACGAGCAAACCCTTTCCCTCCAGCAACTCGCCGCGCCAGAAGGCAGCTGCTACGGCTGTGGCTGTGCCCACCCCAGCGGCCTGCACCTGCAAAGCCACTGGGACGCCGATGGCATTCACCTGTTGTGCCGACACTCGCCCGACAGCAGCTTCATCGGCTGGCCCGGCCTGGTCTACGGCGGCTTGCTGGCGATGTTGGTCGACTGCCATTCCAACTGGACCGCCATGGCCTACCACTACCGCAACGAAGGCCGCGAAGCGGGCAGCTTGCCACGCATCGATTGCGTCACCGGCACGCTCAACCTCAGCTACCTGAAACCGACGCCCATGGGGGTCGAGCTGCTGCTCAAGGCGCGCGTAGAAGGCGAAGTAGGGCGCAAGAGCCGGGTCATCTGCGAGGTCTGGGCGGACGATGTGCTGACGGTGACCGCCGACTCGGTATTCGTGCGGGTCGACACCGAAAAGCTCAAGCTCAAGGCCCATGGCCAGGCGTGATCGGCCAGTGCCGATGAGTGGTCGGTGATGGTCAGCGGGCGGGGATGTCACTAGAGTGACAAGCCCATCCCGCAGGCAAGGTAGACCATGACCGATCTGAGTGCATTCCCCATCACCCGCAAATGGCCCGCCCAACACCCCGAGCGCCTGCAGCTGTATTCGCTGCCCACGCCCAACGGCGTCAAGGTGTCGATCATGCTGGAAGAGATCGGCCTGGCGTACGAGCCGCACAAGGTCAGCTTCGACACCGATGACCAGATGAGCCCTGAGTTCATCTCCCTCAGCGCCAACAACAAGATCCCCGCCATCCTCGACCCGAACGGCCCCGGCGGCCAGCCGCTGGGGCTGTTCGAGTCGGGCGCGATCCTGCAGTACCTGGCCGAGAAAAGTGGCCAGTTGCTCAGCCAGGACCCTGCCGTCCGTTACCAGACCCTGCAGTGGTTGATGTTCCAGATGGGCGGCATCGGCCCGATGTTTGGCCAGGTCGGGTTCTTCCACTTCTTTGCAGGCAAGGAATACGAAGACAAGCGCCCGCGCGACCGCTATGTCAACGAATCGAAGCGCCTGCTGGGCGTGCTGGATCGGCACCTTGAAGGGCGGGAGTGGATGGTCGACACGTACAGCATCGCCGATATCGCCATCTTCCCCTGGGTGCGCAACCTGGTGGAGCGCTACAACGCCCGTGAGCTGGTGGGCTTCGATGCGTTCAAGGAAGTGCAACGGGTGCTGGCCAACTTCCTCGAACGCCCTGCCGTTCAGCGGGGCCTGAAAATCCCGGGCTGAACGCCAGGTACTTAACCTGTGGGGCTTGTTCCCACAGCCTCATCTTGCAGACTAGAAAATCTGATTCAGCACCCAGTACAGGCTACCCGCCAGCAGCATCGCCGCTGGCAGGGTCAGCACCCACGCCATCAGCAGGTTGATCAGCGTGCGCTTCTGGATCCCCGAGCCATTGGCGACCATGGTCCCGGCCACACCAGAGCTCAGCACATGGGTGGTCGACACAGGCAGCCCGAACATGTCCGCCGCGCCGATGGTGCACATCGCCACCACCTCGGCCGAGGCGCCCTGGGCGTAGCTCAGGTGGGTCTTGCCAATCTTCTCGCCCACCGTCACCACGATGCGCCGCCAGCCGACCAGGGTGCCCAGCCCCAGGGCGATGGCCACGGCCACCTTGACCCACAACGGGATGTAGCGCGTGGCGTCGTCCAATTGGGTCTTGAACAGTTGCACATGGCTGCGGGTGTCGGCATCAAAGGTTACCAGCTGGTTTTTCTCGATCAGGCGGATGGCTTCGCTGGTCAGGTACATGTCGTTACGCACGTTGGCCATGGCCTCGGCCGGCACGCGCTTGAGCGAGCCATAGCCTTTGACTTCTTCGCCGATCATGCCGGTCAGTGCGGCGAGTGCGGGCACCAGTTGCGGGGTGGGCTTGGGCTCGGTGATGAACAGGGTCAGCACCTGGCGAGGGTCTGCCGGCACCGGTTGCGGATCGCTGCGCACCAGCGCCTGGCGCGTCACCTCGGCAACGGCCGAAAACTGCAAGGACTGCTCGCTGGGCATGGTCTTGTTCAGGGCATACGCCATCGGCAGCGTGCCGACCAGAATCAGCATGATCAGCCCCATGCCTTTCTGGCCATCGTTGGAGCCGTGGGCAAAGGACACCCCGGTGCAGGTCAGGATCAGCACGCCGCGGATCCACCACGGCGGCGGTGTCTGGCCTTCGGGTGCCTGGTACAGCGCCTTGCGCTTGACCAGTGCGCGCAGGGCTAGCAGCAACAGGGCGGCGCAGGCAAAGCCGATCAGCGGCGAAAACAGCAGGGCATAGCCCACCTTGCTGGCCTGGCCCCAGTCCACTCCGCTGGTGCCGTCGCGCCCGTGCATCAGCGCATTAGCCACCCCTACGCCGATGATCGAGCCGATCAGCGTGTGCGAAGACGAGGCCGGCAGGCCCAGCCACCAGGTGCCCAGGTTCCAGATGATCGCGGCTAGCAGCAAGGCAAAGACCATGGCGAAACCGGCCGAAGAGCCGACTTGCAAAATCAGCTCTACCGGCAGCAAGGCGATGATGCCGAACGCCACCGCACCGCTGGAGAACAGCACGCCGAGGAAGTTGCACAAACCCGACCAGACCACGGCAACCGGTGCCGGCAACGAGTGGGTATAGATGACTGTGGCCACGGCGTTGGCGGTGTCGTGGAAGCCGTTGACGAATTCGAAACCCAGGGCAATCAGCAACGCCAGGCCCAGCAGCAGGAACGGCGTGACGGTGGTGATTACCGTGCCGCTGGCGCTGACGTCCTGTTTCAGGCTCCAGGCGGTATAGGCGAGGCCGGCCAGCAGCAGGCCGAAGAACAGAACCACGGTGGCGCGGCCGGGCTTGTGAGACAGCTGCGGGCGCGCATCGCGTTGGGCCAGGTGCGGCTGGCTGGCCAGGGACGGGGTTGCCATGGGGGCTCCGATTGGCGTCGGGCGAAGGTGCCGAAGGCTGTGAGCATAGAAACAATTCGTTACTGGCCCGTGACCTCGGTCAATGAATTATCTAGGCTCAAGACAGACGGCAATGGCCGGAGAAGCCCATGATCCGCTGCAAACGTGTCTACGAAGCGCTCGCCGAGGAAGACGGCCAGCGTGTGCTGGTCGACCGCCTGTGGCCGCGCAACAAGCGCAAGGATGACCTGCATGGCCAATGGCTGCGCGAGGTGGCGCCCTCGCAGGGTTTGCGCAAGGCATTTCACCAGGGCGAGGTGGATTTTGCCGGTTTCACCCAACGCTACCGGCAGGAGCTGACCGCACACCCCGAGTACTGGTACCCGCTGCTGGGCCTGGCCGCCAGGGGCACGCTGACCTTGCTCTATGCCGCCAAGGACACCGAGCACAACAACGCCCAGGTACTCGCCCAATGGCTGGAAGATGAGTTGGAGCGCCATGGCCCGGGCAGTTCGCCCGTGTGCTATGCCACCTAAAGCGGTGCACAATAACGGCATGAAGCTCATACCCGCCACCGATGCCCACCGCAGTTTCGCCCGCGACCTCACGCGCCGGGCCATGCTGCCGTACTACCGCGAATTCGACCTGCTGTGGATCGAAGAAGCCTTTGACCAGGCCTGGGCCTGGCGCGAGCAGTGGCTGGTGATGGAGGGTGAAGAGGTGCTGGGCTACTGCAGCCTCAGCCAGGACCGCCAGGCATTGTTCATTCGAGAGCTGCACCTGCTGCCTGAGCACCGCGGGCGCGGCATCGGCGGCCGGGTGCTGGAGGCCCTCGCCGGCTGGGCGAAACAGCGGCGTTTGCCACTGCTGCGCTTGATGGTGTTTCGCAGCAACCCGGCTCGGTTGTTGTATCAACGCAGGGGCTTTGCGGAGGTGGGCGAGGATGAATGCTTCGTGCGCATGCAGCGCGTCATCGACTGATAGCGCAGTGATGGCTTGTCGCGGCTGGTGACCATGGGCATAGTGGGGTCTGAAATTTACCGCTGCTTACAGGACGGTGGGCGGCGTTGGATGATGTTCAAGGACAAAGGAGAAACGTGAGATGAATGGATTCGGTCCGCGACTGCGCGAAGAGCGCGAACGGCTGGGCATGACCCAACGGGTGTTTGGTGACATCGGTGGGGTCGAGCCCAATGCCCAAGGTAAGTACGAGAGCGGTGAGCGCACGCCCCGCGCCGATTACCTCGCAGCACTGGCCGCCCAGGGCATGGACGCGCTCTATGTGCTTAGCGGTGTGCGCACCCCGGCACCGCTGGGCAACCTGACCCAGGACGAGGCCGACTTGCTGGGCGCTTTTCGGCAACTGCCGGTCGACGATCAAGCCGCGCTCTGGCACTTGCTTGGGCGTTTGTCAGGTGAGGCTAAAAGCCGTGAAACAGTGAGGCCTTTCACACTTGGCCGTCAGGCGTATCTGACAGAAGTTTTGCGTTAGGCCCGCCATGAAAAATTTTGTTAAGGTGGCGGGATCCAATCGCCCTGCAGACGAGGTGTGTGCTTGATTAGGGTCTTAGTGGTCGATGATCACGATCTGGTACGAACCGGTATTACCCGCATGCTGGCCGACATCGATGGCCTGCAAGTGGTGGGTGAGGGGGATTCGGGGGAGTCGGCGCTCAAGCTGGCGCGGGAACTCAAACCCGACGTCGTCCTGATGGATGTGAAAATGCCCGGCATCGGCGGCCTGGAGGCCACCCGCAAACTGTTGCGCAGCCATCCCGACATCAAAGTGGTCGCGGTCACCGTGTGCGAGGAAGATCCGTTCCCCACGCGCCTGCTGCAAGCTGGGGCTGCCGGTTACCTGACCAAGGGCGCCGGGCTCGACGAAATGGTCCAGGCCATCCGCCTGGCCTTTGCCGGCCAGCGCTACATCAGCCCGCAGATCGCCCAGCAACTGGCACTCAAGTCGTTCCAGCCACAAGGCTCGCCGTTCGATGCGTTGTCAGAGCGCGAAATCCAGATCGCCTTGATGATCGTCGGCTGCCAGAAAGTGCAGATCATCTCCGACAAGTTGTGTCTCTCGCCCAAGACCGTCAATACTTACCGTTATCGGATCTTTGAAAAACTCTCGGTCACCAGCGACGTCGAACTGACCTTGCTGGCCGTTCGCCACGGTATGGTTGACGCAAGCCTGTAAACCTCATGTCCCAAGCTTTTGATGCCAGCGCGTTTCTGGCGACCTGCAGCGGTCGCCCGGGCGTTTATCGTATGTTCGACGCCGAGGCGCGGCTGCTCTATGTGGGCAAGGCCAAAAACCTCAAGAAGCGCCTGGCCAGCTATTTCCGCAAAACCGGCCTGGCGCCCAAGACCGCTGCGCTGGTGGGCCGCATCGCCCAGGTCGAGACCACCATCACCGCCAACGAGACCGAGGCGCTGCTGCTGGAGCAGAACCTGATCAAGGAATGGCGGCCGCCGTACAACATCCTGCTGCGCGACGATAAATCCTACCCCTACGTGTTTATGTCTGACGGCGACTTCCCGCGCCTGGGCATCCACCGCGGTGCGAAAAAGGCCAAGGGCCGATACTTCGGCCCATACCCCAGCGCCGGTGCCATTCGCGAAAGCCTCAGCCTGTTGCAAAAGGCCTTTTCGGTGCGCCAGTGCGAAGACAGCTACTACGCCAACCGCACCCGGCCCTGCCTGCAGTACCAGATCAAGCGCTGCAAGGGGCCGTGCGTCGGCCTGGTCGACAAAGACGAGTACGCCGACGATATTCGCCACTCGGTGATGTTCCTCGAAGGCCGCAGCCAGCAGTTGGGCAACGAGCTCAATGCCGAGATGGAAAAGGCCGCCATGGCCCTCAATTTCGAGAAGGCCGCCGAGCTGCGCGACCAGATCGCCTTGCTGCGCCGCGTGCAGGACCAGCAGTACATCGAGGGCGGTACCGGTGACGTCGATGTGATCGCCGCCTTCGTCAACCCCGGTGGCGCCTGCGTGCACCTGATCAGCGTGCGCGGCGGGCGGGTGCTGGGCAGCAAGAACTTCTTCCCCCAGGTGGGCATCGAGGAGGAGGTGGCCGAGGTCATGGCTGCGTTCCTGTCCCAGTACTACGTGGGCAATGCCGAACGCGAACTGCCCGGTGAGCTCATCGTCAACGTGGTGCACGAAGACTTCGAAGCCATCCGTGAAGCCCTGCAAACCCTGCGCGGCCGCGAGCTGACCATCACCCACCGGGTGCGCGGCACCCGGGCCCGCTGGCAGCAGTTGGCAGTGACCAACGCCGAGCAGGCCCTCAACGCCCGCCTGGCCAACCGCCAGCACATGGCCGCCCGTTTCGAGGCCCTGGCCCAGGTGCTTGGCCTGGACGAAGTACCGCAGCGCCTGGAGTGCTACGACATCAGCCACTCCAGCGGCGAGGCCACCGTGGCCAGTTGCGTGGTGTTCGGCCCGGAAGGCCCGATCAAGTCCGATTACCGCCGTTTCAACATCGAAGGCGTGACCGCCGGCGACGACTATGCGGCCATGCACCAGGCCCTGACCCGCCGCTACGGGCGCATCAAGGACGGCGAGGGCAAGCTGCCCGACGTGTTGCTGGTGGACGGCGGCAAGGGCCAGTTGAACATGGCCCGCGACGTCATGCAGGAGCTGGCCTTCACTGACCTGACCCTGCTGGGCGTTGCCAAGGGCGTGACCCGCAAGGCCGGTTTCGAGACCCTGTACCTCAACGACGTGCACCACGAGTTCACCCTCAAGGGCGACTCACCGGCCCTGCACCTGATCCAGCAGATCCGCGACGAAGCCCACCGTTTCGCCATCACCGGCCACCGCGCCCGGCGCGGCAAAGCCCGTCGCGTGTCCAGCCTGGAAGACGTGGCCGGGGTCGGCCCCAAGCGCCGTCGCGACCTGCTTAAACACTTCGGCGGCCTGCAAGAGCTCAACCGCGCCAGTGTCGATGAAATCGCCAAAGCCCCTGGTATCAGTAAAAAGCTTGCCGAGTCGATTTATGCCAGCCTGCATAGCGAGTAGAATGCCTGGCTCAACCCGCAGCCAGTCGTACCGATGAATATTCCAAACCTGCTCACCGTTCTACGCGTCCTGCTCATCCCGATCTTCATCCTGCTGTTCTATGTGCCCTATCACTGGAGCTACATGGCCGCCAGCAGCGTGTTCGCCGTCGCCGCCGCCACTGACTGGCTGGACGGCTACCTGGCGCGCCGCCTGCAGCAGAGCACACCGTTCGGTGCCTTCCTGGACCCGGTGGCAGACAAGCTGATGGTCGCCGTGGCCCTGGTGTTGCTGGTGCAGGTGCACGCGAACTTCTGGCTGACCTTGCCGGCGGCGGTGATCATCGGCCGCGAGATCGTGGTGTCGGCGCTGCGCGAGTGGATGGCCGAACTGGGGGCGAGGGCGCATGTGGCAGTGTCCAACCTTGGCAAGTGGAAAACTGCGGCGCAAATGCTTGCGCTGGTGATCCTGCTGGCCAACCCGCCGGGTGTGACCTTCTGGGTCATTCTGGGTTACGGGCTGCTGCTGGTGGCGGCAGGCTTGACCCTGTGGTCGATGGCGCATTATCTGCTGGCCGCCTGGCCACACCTGCGCGAAGGCTCGGAGCAGAAATAAAAACTTTTTTGAATCAAGGGGTTGACGCCGTTTTAGATATTGCTAGAATGGCATCCATCACGACGCGGGAATAGCTCAGTTGGTAGAGCACGACCTTGCCAAGGTCGGGGTCGCGAGTTCGAGTCTCGTTTCCCGCTCCAAATTCGATCCTCAGTGCGTCGCTGGGATCACAAAAAAGAGGCCTTAGGGCCTCTTTTTTTGTGCCTGGAATTTGGTGTGTGCCGAACTTTGGTATTCCCGCTGTACCTGTAGGTGCTGGCGCGTCGAGGCGCCGAACCGCTGTGATCGGCTGCAAAGTTGCCGTGTCGGTCTCGAATGTGAGGTGCTTCATTCTCGCGAAGCGTCGCTCGCCGCAAGTGAGATGGATATCCGTCCTCGGTGTCACTTGTTCAGCAGTTCCTTGAGCAAAGGGCTGTGGGAATTGATTGTTCTCTCTAGGTGAGTGACTGCCGGCGTTTTTCAAGGTAGTTGTCGCGTCAACCGTCTAACTATGCCGCTCTCTTCTCGACCTGTGGTGCTCGTTGTTGTACCAACGCATGAAGTCCCTCACCCATGCTCATGCGGCGTCCAGACTGGCAAAACCATTCTGCGGCCATTGCGGGCAGTACTTCAGCGTTCTAAACAGCGACTCCGAGTAGGGATTGTCGTTGCTGACCCGCGGTCGGTCTCGCGAGGGCGTGATCCCCAGTTCGTACATCTTGCTCAACAGCGTCACCGATTTCATCGGCGCTCCGTTGTCCGGGTGCAGCACAAGCGGTTCGCGTAAACATTGCTCACCGATCACGCTACGTTGCAGCAGCTCGGCGGCTTTCTCGCCGCTTTCCACGTCGTAGACCTCCCAGCCCACGGCCTTGCGACTGTAGATATCCTCGATCAGATAGAGGTAGTAATACTTGCCGCGTATCGGCGACGGTAGATACGTGATGTCCCATGACCACACCTGATTCGGCCCTTTTGTCGCATGTGTCGTCGGCGCCGCCTGCCGCCTGGGGCGCTGACTGCGACCACGATGATGCTGTTGACCCGTCATGCGCAAGACGCGATAAAACGTCGCCTCCGACGCCAGATAACGCCCTTGATCGGCCAGGCGCGGCACGATCTGGCTGGGTGGCAAGTGAGCATAATCAGCGCTGTTGCACAGCGTCACAATTGCCTGTCGCTCGACCTCACTCAGCGCATTACACGGCGCTGGTCGCGCGATAGTCGTTCGCCCATCGGCCTGAACGATCTCGGGGCCAGTCCAGCGTTGCAGGGTACGCAGCGACAGGCCAACCTCCCGGCAAGCCTTGATTTTTCTGGCTCCCGCCGCGACGGCTTCGCTCAGCCAGTCAATGAACAACTGCCGTTGCGGCAAAGAAGTCAGTTGCCCCCCAGTAGTCGTTGAGCTTTTTTCGCAGCACCAACAACGCGGCTGTTTCAGCGAGCGCCTTGTCTTTGCGGCGCAGTTCGCGCTTAAGTTCATGGATACGTTTCTTGTCTTTGTGCGACTGCTCCCGATCTTCTTTTTGCTGAGCCTTCTCCGACTTCTGGCCGGCGATGAAGGCTTGCCGCCAAGCCGTGATTTGCTCGGGGTAAAGGCCTTTACGACGGCAATACTCGCCCAGGTCGATCTCGGACAAGCCGGCCGCTTCGAGAACGACGGCAAATTTGGTTTCGGCTGGCTAGCTCTCGGCCGATGACTTGTTTTCGGACACTGCACTTCCTTCAGAACTGAGCTGCTTGCGCCAGTTGGACAAAGACATTTCGCTGACCCCTTGCGCCGGGAAACCTCGGCCATCGACAGGTTCAGCGGGGGAAGCAGCATCTTGAGTAATGCGGCTCTGCGTTCAGGTGAATAGTACGGCACGATCCGTCTCTTTCCGCCCCCGATGTGTTTTGTTAGGAAAAATCGGAGAGGCGACAACTATCCTGACACCGGGGGCTTGCAAAGCTCAGCCTGCTGATCATCGCTTGTCGCCGCTGTTCTTGGGGCTTGCTGTAGAGCTTTATCTTGGAGTCGAGGCTGTGAACGGATACGCCCAGGCGCTGGGCAAAATCGATAGCAGGTTTTCCTCTATCGGCACTTACTTGACCGATAAACTCTTGAATTCTTTGGGGTAGCGGTGAGGGCTCATGTTACCTCCTATTTGGGCCTCATTATTAGGCATGGAGGTATGTAGGAATACGTGAACCCTTATTCGATCATGCGGATCCCTCAAATTACCTATGCTCCGATCCGGAATCGTAAGCGGTTTATCAGTCGTCCTTAGCTCGCCTTTCTTGATGTGTCTAGTGGAATTGGGTGAGTAAATATAACTCAAAATTCCCTTTGGGTTTTGCGCGTCAATTCCAGTGTTTTTGGAAATTGTAAACTGCCGCGCAGCCACTTTATTGATTTGCTCTGTCGATTGTAGGATTCGTTCAATGTCGCTGAGGCATTCAGCAATCAAAAGGGAGCGATGAATATGTCAGATCAATCAGATAAATTTGAACATGTAAAAACAAGCGATCTGCTAAAGGAAAATCCATTTGCTGGGCGTGACTTTTTTTGGGAGCAGCACCGTTTTGAGCGTGATGGATATCTTAAGATAAATCACTTGATAGACAGTGAGGTCAATCAAGAAATCACCAGCGATGTTAAGTATCTCCTCTCGAACTTCGCAAAGCGGAGAGATTTTCTTATTGAATCAACCGGGAATACCCCTCGATATTTGAGTAATGTCCCCCAAGAGACCATAGAGCAGGAGGGTAGATATATTCCGAGGGCGTATAGGTCTAATTATTTGGCGGGTTTGATCAGTGGTATAGTTAAGGAGGATGTGATTCCGACTCCCTGGAAATGGGATAACTATATTATCAATAGCCAGCATAAGGTCGGTGATACTCACGGTTGGCACTGGGGCGACTACCCGTACACTATTATTTGGGTGGTAGAAGCGCCCGATATCGAGTGCGGAGGACTATTGGAATGTGTGCCTCACACTCGCTGGGATAAAAGTAATCCACGAGTGGAAAATCTCTTGCTCGAAAATAAAATAGACTCGTATTTTCATTCATCAGGAGATGTCTATCTACTGAAAGCTGATACGACATTGCATCGAGTGAAGCCCCTTACTAAAAATGTACGAAGGATTATTCTGAATACGACATGGGAGCGTGCACGAGATAAGGATCGTCACGTGGAACATGAAACATTCGTCTTTCGAGATTGATGGGTGAGTGAGCATGAGTGCTATTAAGTTCTCACATACAAATCTGATTACTCCAGACTGGAAGAAGCTATCTCAGTTCTATATTGACGTATTCCACTGTGTGCCGTCTGGTCCAGTTAGGCAGCTATCGGGGTGCTCCGTTGCTGAAGGCACTGGAGTTTCAAGGCCACAGATCGAAGGATTGCATTTACGCTTACCAGGATTTGGGAGCGATGGACCTACACTGGAAATATTCCAATACAGCAGGCACATTCGGCAACCCTTAAAGCACGCAAATACTCGTGGCATCACGCATTTAGCATTTGAAGTTACAGATCTTGATTCTGTGTGCGCAAATGTAGTTCGTTATGGTGGGACGATGCTGGGGCGGTTGGCAAAGCTCCCGGTTGAGGGGGTCGGAGTATGTACTTTTGTGTATGTTCGGGATCCTGATAGAAATATCATTGAAATCCAAAGCTGGGAGGATTGATGAGTAAGGTATTGGCGCAATTTGATTTGGTGAAGCCGAGATTTCCAAAAGAATCAGTGGAGATGGCAGGGTTTTATGCGAATGTTGATCGCATCAATAGCATTGCAGAGAGTTCAGATGGTTTTATTTGGAGAGAAACTAACGAGGATCAGGAAGGGCTTCAAGCTTTATGGGGCGAAGGATATCTATATACGCTATCAGTTTGGGATGATGTTGCGTCTCTGAAGAAATTTCTCTATCACACGCCACATGCTCAAATGCTGAGTAAAGGCCATGAATGGTTCCACAAAATTATGCACCCTAGGATGGTCTTGTGGTGGGTGAGGAGGGGGCATGTCCCTAGTCTTTTGGAAGCACATGAACGATTGACTTGGTTGTTTGAAAAAGGTGCTTCTTACAAAGCATTCGATCTGAAAAATTCTTATGGGCCAATTTCCATTTATTGAGAGGGAACTATGGGTGCTCTGGTTTATGAGGATCAAAAACAGCTTGCTGTATATTACAAAAAGGCATTTGGTGCGCCCGAAAGCATAATCGGTCTTGGCAGGGATGCTGAAACGCTGAGGCGTTCAGTATATTCATTGGAAAATAATTGGAATGCGGTTGAAGAGGGTTGTATTGACTTGGCTGGACTGCCTAAGGTCAAGGCAGAGTTCATTAACTGGTATTTGGTTATGGAACGGAGGATGAATTCCGATATCCGATTCTTCATCGAGTTTTTGAGGCGGAAAGCAAGTTTAGAGCAAATAGCCTATTACATATGCATGGAAGAGCTAGTGGATGGGGCATTCGATGATTTAATGGCTATGGTGCAGCTGGGGATGCCAATAAAGCCGAAGATGGTGGCGGCGGAGAACTATTGGGATGAAATGGGGGGTGGCAATGCCGCTGCGGTCCACACTGTGATGTTCAAAGATTCCTCTATCTTCATGCGAGATATCCTGCGGCAGGCAAACATAACAGCAGAGCAACCAACGTTAGAGTGCCTTATGAATGGTAATGTTCTGTTGATGTGGGCGCTGAGGCGGGAATACAATGTAAGACTGATCGGTGCTATAGGGATCATTGAAGGTTCGGCCCCTGTCCGTTTTCGGGCAACTACAGAAGCTCTTGAACGGCTACAGGTGCCGAAAAAAGTAATAGCGTATCACCAGTCTCATATTAGTATCGATACCCGGCATAGTAATGCGTGGCTAGAGGTTGTTCTGGATTATTATGCCGGTAGTGGGGAGGAGGTTGTCCGAGAACTAGCGCTGGGTGTTAGCATTCGTTATAACGTGGCGCTGCGTTATTATCATCACATGTACCAGATGATGCGGAGTATCTCTCAATGACTAAGCTTTCAGCTGTGGTTGTTGTGGATCCGATAAGTTCTGCGTGTTATTACGGTGCGGAGATTCAAAAGCACGGCTACTTGAGTATAGCTTTAATCAGCGTAAAGCGGTTGTCTGAAGCGGTTCGTCGTCTACAAAACCTAAATGAGTTTGAATCTATTGTTTATGCAGGTGACCTTGATGAAGCAATGCAAGCGCTTTCTCGGTACAGTATTCGTGCAGTTATCCCGGGGTCTGACGTAGGTATTAAGTTTTCCGATGCGCTCAGTAGTATGTATGGTTTACTTGGTAATCCCGTCGAAAGCTCCCAGACCCGACTAAATAAATTAGAGTTGAAAAAAAAGTTAATTGCTGCAGGCGTACCGGCTACTTGGGCTCGTGGAGTCAGGCTAGAGGAGCTTAAGATTGATACATTTAAGAAAAATGACTACCCGTTAGTCGTGAAGCCGGCTCAGGGCACGGGTAGCCGCAATGTCAAAGTTTGCCGCAATCATCGAGAGTTGTACGCGGCAGTTCAGGCTGTCGAAAAAAATAGAGAAATCCAATCTGATGGCGAGCTTTATGCGCTGGTCGAAAAATACTTGGCGGGTGATGAGTATTTTGTTGTGACTGCGAATTGCGGTCTGAGTGGGCATAAGATAATGCTGTGCTTTGCTAGGTACGAGAAGGTCGAGGCAGATGGCAATCCAAGTATCTATAAAAATATACGCTCACTTTCTCTTAATGATTGTCGGGCGCTTCTCGCATTCTCATATGCGTCAGAGGTTAATAGCGCTCTTGAATTTTTTTGGGGTATTAATGATATCGAGTTAAAGATCGGCTCGAATGGGCCGCTGATTATTGAGCAGAATGGCCGATTGCCTGGGGCGAATGTTCCGAGGTTGATAGAGGCTTGTTCTGGTGTGAATTGCTATGAGCTAAATATAGATATCTTTCAGGGTGGATTTTCGAGTGTGCTTGAATCGGTGGAGTTTAGCAGGCACTTTTGTATTTGCTGCTTGATTTGCAATGTGTCTGGAGTGGTAAAAAATATAACCGGATTGGAGAAGGTGGAAGGCCTTGACTCATTTTATATGTTGGAACTGTCAGTGGCGGAGGGCGAAGTTGTAGGGCGGACGCGAGATTTTCTATCATCTTGGGGCATGGTTTACCTTGTTCATGAAAGTCAGGAGGTATTGGCTAGAGACTCTGACTTTGTACATAAAACACTTGCGCTGATTTGCGACTGAGTTAACGAGGTTTGTTTTTTTGGAGGTGATCAGCACGGTGTTATTATGTCTAAGTTGATAGTTGTAATGTTGGTTTTATTGTTTGTGTGCGTGGTCTGTAGAAGGGCGGTAGTAGCGCTCGGACAACCTAGAGTGCTTGGTGATATAGTTACAGGTATGCTTATGGGGCCGGCTATATTTGACGCCTATCTACCAAGCATCTCATTCCGCATAGGCTTACCTGAGACTAGGGGGCTGTTGAATGCCCTTGGTGAGCTCGGCTTGATAATAATCTTAGTAGAGATATGCTGGCACGGTATTTCTCGAAGAGAAGGAGATCTCAGTAATAGTAAAATTGCTTTGGTTGCATTCTTTGGTGTTGTAACGTCTTTTGCTGTTGGTGGGGTTTTGGCCTTCTATTCTAGTGAGGATATGGGGTTGCAGCATACCCTGCTTGGTTATATTTTGTTTTGTGGTATTGCATTCTCAGTTACTGCGCTCCCTGTTCTGGTTTTGCTTCTGGATGATATTGCGATAGTTGAGGCTAAAGCAGGGCGCGTTGCTGTTGTTGCAGCAGTGTATACAGATGTTTTTGTCTGGTGTGCGTTGGCTGTTATTTCAATTGTGTTGGGCGCTGGGGTAGGAGGCGGCATTGCATTAAATTTTGGGGTTGGGCTTATTTATGTCGCGACTATGCTGCTTGTAGTGAGGCCGATAATAATGAAGTCCCAGTTAGTGGCTGGGCTTGGTGATGGTGTGAAGGTGGTGGTGACAGTTATAATTGTGCTTGGCTCCTCGCAGTTGACAGAATTTTTTGGGGTTCATAGCTCAGTTGGCGCTTTATTAGCTGCTTATGTGGTGGGTGATGTAGCTGGGGTCAAAGGTGCTTGGGATAAGTACCTGTTTGGTATCAGGCAGCTTGTTATTCCTATGTTTTTTATAGCTTCTGGGGGGATGATTTCTGTAAGTGGCCTTTCGCAGGTGCATATTTGGTTCTGGTTATTCGTGTTTTTATTGGGGGCCACAATTAGCAAAATTATCAGCTGCTATATTGCGGGATTACTTGTAGGCATGAGGCAGCGTGCGTCAATGCAGCTCGGGATATTAATGAGTACGAAAGGTACTGCTGAGTTGGTTGTGCTGGCTGTAGGATATCGAGAGGGGCTCTTGTCAGACGATTCCTATACTGTGCTATTGATCCTTTCTGTCGCATCCATGATGTTGACAGTTCCAATGTTGGCCTTCTTAAATAGTTATTTTGGGCAGCATGGCGGATGTCCAAAGGGGTGACGATAATTCGCCTTTTGGCGCAACTTAAGAAGGTCGAAAAATGGATGTGATAATGGGGCTTGTGGCCGCTTTGTGTTGGGGGGTTACTGATTATCTAGTAGGAGTGAATGCGCGAACCTTTGGTGTGAAATATTCTGTATTCTTCAGTCAGTTGGTAGGGTTTCTCATGCTGAGTGGTTTCGTATTCATCTCCAGCAGTGGGTTCTCATTTATCATTAGATTGCCTCTGGATGTTGTCCTTATATGTGCATCGGCCGCAATTCTAACCTTAATTGGTGCCGTTTCACTTACTAGAGCCTTCGAGCATGGAAGAATCGCAATAATTGCTCCGTTGGTAACGTCGTACGGTATTTTTACGACATTATTGGCGTGGATGAGTGGGGAGAATCTGACCTTTTACCAGATTCTTGGGTTAGGTGTGTGCGCGTTCGGTGTAATGCTTGTAGGGTTGGGGCATAAGTCTCATGGGTTTATGGGCAATAGGAAGGAGGGAGGTGCAATCTGCTTTGCTCTGATAGCTGCCATCCTTTATGGGAGCAGTTTCTGGGTCCAAGGAAACTACGCGTTGCCTGCTGTCGGTGCCGTGAATATGTTGTGGATGAATTACTTGGTTGGAGCTTTGCTTCTGATGCCACTGGTTTTCAGTGTGAAGACTAAAAAAAGTATTGGGTTGAGTTCTTATGGGGCGCTAGGTGGCGCTAGTCTATTTAATTTAGGGGGGTTTACAGCTTTTTCATATGGAGCGCTCAGCGGGTCTGTTGCGATTGTGACAGTAATTAGTACGCTTTCAGGAGGGGTGGCTGCTGTTCTTGGTTACATATTTTATAGGGATAGATTAACTTTGTTGCAATGGCTGGGTATTGTCTTGGTCTTAGCTGGTGCGGTAGTGTTGCATTTGGTTTAATGGCTGGGTCTTGGGGTTTGTAAATTAGAGGTGAAGGCGGTGCGATGCAGTAGCGCCACATTTACATAAAAGTGAGTGGTCAAGAAATGGAATCTAAAGGCTACCTACCAAAAAGTCATGTTGATATTTTACCCTGCATGGCGACATTTGCTGTGGTTGTTGAAAGTGGGAGTTTTGTCGAAGCTTCCGTCAGGCTGGGTGTCACTGCCTCTTCAATTAGTAAGCAAATTACAAAGTTGGAGAGCGTATTATCTTTGAGGCTGCTAGAGCGAACGACGCGAAACTTGAAATTAAACCCGGAGGGAGAGGAGGTTTATGGGTACTGCAAAAGTGTGCTTGAATCGTCAGCTAATGTTTTTAGATTAAAGGATAAGCTTACAGATAACCCCCAGGGCTTGCTACGCATTGCAGTGACAAAATCATTGTATGCGGCGTGTAGTAAGTTGATTCCTGCTTTTTTGTCTCGATACAGAGAAGTGGATGTCCAAATGCTGTGTGGTGAAAGGTTTGACTTTATATCAGATGGCATTGATCTGGGAATAATAATAACTGATAGACCTCCGGAGGGCATGATCGCGCGCAAGCTCTGCGAGATTGACTTTGTGATTTGTGCGGCTGAAAATTATTTCAGGGAATCTAGTAGGCCTAATCATCCTTCAGACTTGACCTCGCATAGCTGTATTCCTTTCGTGGGGGACCCTGATAAACAATGTTGGAGATTCTCATCGGTCTCAGAAAGCTGTGATGTAGTAATTCCAGGTAGATATTTGTCAGAGTGTCCTGAGGCTACGTTAACTGCCACACTTTCGGGTGTTGGTATCTCGTGTTTGCCTGTGTGCTTGGCTGCAGAAGCAATTGGAGACAATAGGTTGCAGGTTTTGCTGCCTGATTGGGTTTTTAAAGGGGAACCACAGGGTACTGCATGGGTCGTTTATCAATCTGGAAAGTTTCTGTCGAAACGAGTTAAAGTCATGGTTTCATATCTTTTGAGTGAGCTCGCAGCCGCTAGTCAGGGTTGGAAAAAAACACGCTTATGAATCTTTCTTCTTTAGCGGGGTTGTGAAAATATGAAGGAAGGACGATATATTTGTCACAAGTGTTGGTATGAATATGAAGGGGTTCAGGTGTGCCAAGAGTCAGGCGTTTGGGTTGAAATAGATTTTATGGATCTCCCTGGTGACTGGGTTTGTCCGGATTGCGGAGTAAACAAAGCGTACTTTTCTAAATGTATGGTTGATACGAGTGGAGAGAGTGGATAGATCAAGCTCTATTTAACGTATGGTTAGAGATGCCTGGTCAATCTGTTGCTGTGGCTACCTTGCTTCTCGGTTTTCTTTCTAATATGTTGCAGGTTGAAACTTGAAATTATTGGATGTTTTAGGGGGGTGAGATCTGTAGTGAGTTTTTTGTTCCCAGCATCACCTTGGCAAACGCCTCGCGAACCGCTGTATGTCCGAGTGCGATCCATGAACCCCACCTACCGCCAGATGGAGCTTCGATTTACCGTTGCATCTCCGGTGAGCAGTTCCACGGCAGCAGCGCTTCGTAGTCCTCTACCGACGAGGCATGCGGCAACCGCTCCAGTACGTGGCGCAGCCACGTATAG